>NZ_JBIWFT010000039.1:0-90029 GCF_044763205.1 Kitasatospora sp. NPDC096204 | reverse complement strand
CCAGAGGTCTTGGAGGAGGTCGTCAGCCACGACCGTTCATGATCGCGGTTGTGGTGACGCTCTGTGGCTCTGGCACGGAAAGTGATCCAGAACCCGTCCAGCAGGCCGGCGGCGGCGGTGATCAGCGGGCCGTGGCAGATCTGGGCGACGGGCTTGTCCGCGTCGAAGAAGTGCCGGGCGATCCGCTGCACCTCCGGGTCGTTGCGCAGGTACTCGGGGGCGCGGCCGCCGGGGATGACCAGGGCCACGTAGTCGGCCGGGTCGACGTCGGCGAAGGCCAGGTCGGCGGGCCAGGTGTAGCCGGGCTTCTCGGTGTAGGTGTCGAACCCCTCGACGAAGTCGTGCACCACGAACTGGAGGCGCTTCTTCGTCGGGGCCGCGATGTCGACCTGGTAGCCCTCCTCGCGCAGCCGCTGGTAGGGGTAGAACACCTCCAGTGACTCGGCGGCGTCCCCGGTGACGAGCAGGATCTTCGATGTCATCGCCGACATCCCTCCAGGTGGTCGAACCTCAGGTCGGGTACGGGCGCCGGGCCGTGGCGGCCGGCCCGGGCCCGGTCAAACCTCCCGTACCTGCGGCACCGTTGGCAACGGGGCGCACCGGGCGTACGACGGCGCATGACGGAGGTGCGCGCGCCTGTCGCCTGGAGTGCGCGCCGGGTCGGCCGCCCGGATGCGGGGGCCTGACGCCCGCGTCCTAGACTCCTGCTGCCCACGACCGTCCTTCTCCGGAGGAGCCCATGCCGGACCGCACCACCCACCTCGTCCTTCCCGGCTACCTGAATTCCGGCCCCGAGCACTGGCAGACCCGCTGGGAGGAGGCCGAGCCGGAGTCCTTCCGCCGGGTCGAGCAGGCGGACTGGGACCACCCGGAGCGGACGGACTGGGTGGCCCGGGTGGACGCGGCGGTGGCCGCGGCCGCCGCCGAGGGCCCGGTGGTGCTGGTCGCCCACAGCCTGGGCTGCGTCACGGCGGCCCACTGGGCGGCCACCGCCTCCGCCGAGCGGACCGCCGCCGTCCGGGGCGCGCTGCTGGTCGCCCCGGCGGACGTCGACACCGCCGAGGTCCCGGAGCTGGTGAACTTCCGCCCGGTGGCGCTGGAGCGGCTCCCGTTCCCGGCCGTCGTGGTCGCCTCGACCGACGACCCGTGGGTCTCCGCGGAGCGGGCCCGCGCGTTCGCGGCCGCCTGGGGCGCCCGCTACGTCGAGCCGGGCGCGTACGGGCACCTCAACTCCGACTCCGGGCTGGGCGACTGGCCCCAGGGCCGCAAGCTGCTCGCCGAGCTGTGACCGCCGCGACGGCGGACGGGGAAACGGGGGAACGGTGAACCGACGGACGACGGACCGACGGACGTCCCGGGCCAGGCGCACGCTGGTCCGGATGCTGGTGCTCGGCGGGCTGGCCGCCGTGCTGCTCTACACCGAGGGGCAGTGGGAGAGCCGGTCGGGCGGGCGGATGGCGGTGGCCGACCTGCTCAACCGGCCGGGGCTGCTGCTCGGCGGGGCGCTGGCGGCGCTGATCGCCGCCGCCTGGCTGAGCGACCTGCGCACCGCCGTGCGGACGGCCACCCGGGCGGTCACGGTGACCGCCGGGGTGGTGTTCCTGCTCGGCGTGCTGGCCGTGCACAAGGTGTCGGCGGCCGAGACCCGCAGCCGGGAGGACGCCCCGGCCGGGGCCGAGAGCGCCCTGGTGGTGGTGCACCGCTCGTACGCCACCGGGCCGGAGGCGGACGAGCACTGGCAGGTGCTGCTGGAGAGCGGTGAGGGCTGGTCGGCCCGGCGCTGGGCGCTGGCGGACGTCGGCCGGGGCCGGGGCGACGCCCGGCTGGTGGAGGCCCGCTGGACCGGGCGCTCGCAGATCACCGTGGTGACGGACTCCTACCGGCGGGTGTTCAACCTCGACCAGGACAGCGGCGAGCCGGTCGAGGCGCGGTAGGCCGGCGGTCGGGACGCGGTGGGCCCGCCGGGCCCCTCTGCTCGACCGGCCCGGATCGGGCCGTCGGCCCCGCGCGCGTACCCGTACGCGCGCGGGGCCGACGGTTCACTGGTCCTCGGGGTCGGTGGCTCCGGGCGGGACGGGCGACCCGGTGCGGCCGGGGGCCGGGTTGACGCCACGCGGCCGGCCGCCGTTCGTCGGGCTCCCGGTGGCGGGGGCGCCGGTGCAGGTGACCGAGCCCGGCGAGCCGCTGGAGGTGGTGCAGTTGGGGTCCCGTCGCACCGGGTCCGGGATGTAGACGGTGGTGAAGTCCTTCTCCGGCATGTTCCGTACCGCGTCGCTCATCGCCTTCTGCCAGATCGGCCCGGGGCCGGTGGCACCGAAGACCTCCGCCTGGTAGGTGCCGCCGATCCGGATGTTGCGCATGGGCACCTTGGTGCCCGGGCTGCCCAGCCAGACCGAGCCGGCCAGGTTGCCCGTGTAGCCGGTGAACCAGGCCGACTTCTTCTCGTCCGTGGTCCCGGTCTTGCCGGCGATCTGGCGGCGGTCGTCCAGGCCGAGGTCCCGTGCGGTGCCGCCCTTCTCCGTCACCCCGAGCAGCACGCTGTTGATCACGTCCGCGGTGTCCTCGGACATCGCCGGGGTGCACCGGGCCTGGGGCACCGGGACGTCGGTGCCGCCCACCGTGGTGATCCGGTTGATCGCCAGCGGCGCGCAGTAGGTGCCCCGGGCGGCGAAGGTCGCGTACACGTTCGCCATGGTCAGCGGGGTGACCTCCTCGGTGCCGAGGCCGAGCCCGGGCACCTCCGACAGCGGCGAGCCGTCGGCCTTTCCGGCCACGCCCAGCTTGTTGGCCATCTGCTTGACCGCGCAGAGGCCGATCTCCTGCTCCATCTGCACGAAGTAGGTGTTCACGGAGAGCGCCATGGCCTGCTTGAGCTCGTACGGGCCCACCTCGGAGGCGCTCTCGTTGGGGATGGTCCCCTCCTTCTTGCCCTTGCTGAGGTTCTTCCAGGTGCCGTCGCAGGTCCGCATCGTCGGCCAGTCCATCCGGTTGGGCGAGTCGTACCGCTGGGTGGACGGCAGACCGGCCTCCAGGGCGGCGGCGGCCACGATCGGCTTGAAGTTGGAGCCGGGCTGGAAGCCGATGCCGCCGCCCATCGCCGCGTCCACGTTGTAGTTGACGACGGTCTCGTTCTTCTCCTTGGCCAGGCCGTACGGGCGGGTCTGGGCCATCGCCAGGATCTTGCCGCTGCCGGGCTCGACCATCGTCATCGCGGCCGAGACCGGGTCGGTGACGTACACCTTGGTGGAGACGGCCTTCTGGGCGGCGGCCTGCTTCTCCGGGTCCAGGGTGGTGTAGATGTTCAGGCCGCCGGTGTCCCAGAGCCGCTTGCGCTCGGCCGCGCTCTTGCCGAAGGCCGGGTCCTGCTTGACGACGTGGCGGACGTAGTCGCAGAAGAAGCCCATGCCGGCCTGGGCGGTGATGCAGCCGTTGCGCGGGTCCTGGTAGTTGAGGCCGAGCGGGGCGGCCTTCGCCTCCCTGGCCTGGTCGGCGGTGATGTGCTTGTTCTCCACCATCTTGTCGATGACGGTGTCGCGGCGCTTCTGGGCGGCCACCGGGTGCAGCTTCGGGTCGTACTGGGACGGGTTCTGCACCAGCCCGGCGAGCATGGCCGCCTCGGGCAGGCTGAGGTCCTTGGCGTCCTTGCCGAAGTAGCGCTGGGAGGCGGCCTGGATGCCGTACGCCTGGTGGCCGTAGAAGGTGATGTTGAGGTAGTTGGTGAGGATCTGCTCCTTGGTCAGGTCCTCCTCCAGCTTGATGGCGTACCGGAGTTCCTGGATCTTGCGGCCGAGGGTCTTGCGCTGCGCCTCGCGCACCGCGTCCGCGTCGTCGCCGGCCTTCTCCACGTTGACGTTCTTCACGTACTGCTGGGTGAGTGTGGAGGCGCCCTGGACGGCGGCTCCGCTCTCCGCGTTCTTGGTGATCGCGCGCAGGACGCCCTTGAGGTCGACGGCGCCGTGCTCGTAGAAGCGGGCGTCCTCGATGTCGACCTGCGCCGTGCGGATCAGCGGGGACATCTGGTCGGCGGATATGACGGTACGGTCGCGCTCGTAGACCTTGGCGATCAGGCCGCCTCCGGCGTCGAAGATCTGCGTCGCCTGGCTCAGCGGCGGGGTCTTGAAGTCGTCGGGGATGCTCTCGAAGCCCTCGACGCCGTTCTTCGCGCCGAGTCCGACCGCCCCGGCCGCCGGGAGGATCAGGCCCGCCACCAGGACGCCGCCCAGCACGCTGGCGCCGAGGAAGGTGGCCGTGTGGCCCAGGATGCCGAGCGGGGTCTCACGGCGCCTCGGGCGGGGCACCCAGGTGTCGCCCGGGTCCGAGGCGGCGGGTATGCGGCTCTTCGGTGACATAGATCGAACATTACGGCCGTGAACAGGCCCTGGGGGACGGGTGTTGGCGAAGGATTGTCACAAAATCGCGACGGATTCGACTCATTCCCGAGCGTCGAACGGGCGCGCACGCCAGGGCAAGGGCCGTTCGTCCACGGCCCGTTGCCCCCGCGCGCCGCTCCCCGCTCCCCCTACCGGCCGCTCAGCCGCCGCTCAGCCGGCCGGGCAGAGGACGTCCCCGGCCGGGCGGCGGCCGGTGGTCAGGTAGTCCGTCACCACCCCGTCGGCGCAGGCGTTCCCGCTCAACCGGTACATGCCGTGGCCGCCCGCGTCGGCCACCACCATCCGGGCCCGCTCCCCGAACGCCGCACGCAGCTTGAGCGCACCGGAGTACGGGGTGGCGGGGTCGCGCAGGTTCTGCGCCAGCAGCACGTTCGCCGGGCCGCGGTCGGTGACCCGCACCGGCGGCTCGGCGGGGGCGAACGGCCAGAAGGCGCAGGGCATCACGTTCACCGGCAGGCCGGCGGTGAGCGGCCGGGCGGCGCGGTCCGACTCGACGGCCTTCGCGTAGCCGGCCGGATCGGTGGGCCACCGGACGTCGTTGCACAGGGTGCCGACCGTGACGGCGAGGGTGTTCTGCACCGTCTGGAGGTCCCGCTCGCTCGGCTTCGGCGGGGCGGGCAGCTCGCCACGGCCGAGTCCGGCCAGCATCAGCCGGGCGAGGTCGGGGAACCTGGCCTTCGAGTACAGGCTCGACAGCAGGGCCTCGCGCAGCACGTTGCCGTTCAGCTCCGCCGGGTCGGCGCCCTCCCAGGGCAGCGGGGCCCGGTCGAGGCGGGCCGCGAGGTCGAGGAAGAGCGGGCGGACCTCCTCGGGGGTGTCCGCGAGCCGGTACCGGTTGCCCGGGTCCGACGCCCAGGCGGCGAAGTCCGGGAAGCGGTCCTCCACCCCCTGGCCGTAGTTGTCCAGCCAGCCGCGCCCCACCCGGCTCGGGTCCGGGTCGTCGTTGCTGTCCAGCACGATCCGGTCGGTGTGCTCGGGGAACATCGTGGCGTAGGCCGCGCCCGCGTAGGTCCCGTACGAGACGCCCCAGGCGGACAGCCTGCGCTCGCCGAGGGCACGGCGGATGCCGTCGATGTCGCGCGCCTCGTTGGCGGTGGAGATGCTGCGCAGCACCGGTCCCCCGTTGCGGGCGCAGGCCTCGGCGACTCGGCGGGAGGTGGCCAGGTTCCCGTCGATCGAGCCGTCGACGGCCGGCCAGGGATGCACCTTGACCATCGCCAGGTCGGCGGTGTCCAGATCGCAGCTGACCGGGGTGGACCGGCCGACGCCGCGCGGGTCGAAGCCGACCACGTCGTAGCGGTCGCGGACGGACTGCGGCAGGCGCCCGGCCATGCCCGTGACGAGGTCGAGGCTGGAGCCGCCCGGCCCGCCGGGGACGGCCAGCAGGACGCCACGGCGCACTCGGGGTTCGGCGGCGGCGATCCGGGAGACGGCGAGGGTGATGCGGGGGCCGTTCGGGTCGGCGTAGTCCAGCGGGACGGTGACCTCGGCGCAGCGCTGGGAGCTGTCGGCCGGGGCGCCCGGACAGGAACTCCAGGCGAGGCGGTCGTTCCCGGGCTTCGGGACGTCGGCCGCGCCGGCGGGCGCGGCGCTCAGCGCGGTGACGGTGACGGCGAGGGCGGCGGCCGCGGTGACGGCGGCGGTGATGGTGCGGATGGGTTTCGGCATGCCCAAGAGCCTGCCGTGGCACGGAACTTGGGCCCATCCGGGCAGCGGGCCGGTCGGGGGTGGGGAAAGCCCCCGGGAGGGGGTGGAGACCGCTGCAGGGGCAGTCTCCGGTCGCGGAGGGTGGTGGCGGCGGAACCGGGCGCCGGCTCAGAGGCCGAGCAGGCCCGGGTCGGTGGCCAGGGCGCGCAGCGGCTCACGCGGGTCGGCGACCAGCCTGCGCTCCTTCAGGTCGAGGATGCCGCCGACGCCGGTGATCTCGGCGGCCAGCACGCCGTCCTCGCGGACCAGCCGCTGCACCATCTGGAAGGTCTTGCCGTCCCGCCAGGCGAACGAGCAGCCGACCTCCACCGAGTCGCCCGCGCGCAGCTCCCGCAGGTACTTGACCGTGGTCTCCAGGACCACCGGGCCGACCCCCTCGGCCACCAGGTCCGCCTGGCGGATCCCGGCGGCCCGGAGGTACTCCCAGCGGGCGTGCTCGGCGTACTGGAGGTAGACCGCCTGGTTGAGGTGACCCTGCGAGTCGGTCTCGTAGCCGCGGACGGTGATGGGTGTGCTGAAGGCCTGATCACTCATGCCCCGCACGGTACTCCGGGCCACCGGGGCACCACCGCGTGTCCTGCGTCACCCCGGCCGGGCAGCCGGCTCGGCCGACTCGCCCTGCGCTGCCGGATCAGCCGGATCAGCCGGATCAGCCGGGCAGGGTGGCCAGCAGCGCCGTGAGGGCGTCCGGGCGTTCGTCGACGGGCAGGTGCTCCACGGGGTGGAAGCCGCAGCCGAGCGCGGTCGCGCCGCCGTCGCAGACGAGGTCGTCGCCGACCATCAGGACGTCGACGGGGGCGAGGCCGAGCCGCTCGCAGGCGGTCTCGAAGATCACCGGGTCGGGCTTCTGGGCGCCCACCTCGCAGGACAGCACGTAGACGTCGACCCACTCGTCCAGGCCGTGCGCACGGAAGATCGGACGCAGGTCCCAGCCGACATTGCTCACCACCGCGACCGGCACGCCCCGGCGGCGCAGCTCGCGCAGCACGGGGACGGCGTCCGGGTAGGGGCGCCAGCTCGCCGGCGCGATGTGGCTGTCGTACAGGGCGTCCACGTCGAGGCCGGCGGGCGGCTCGGCGGCGCGGATCAGCGCGGTGTAGGCGGCGCGGTGCAGCTCGGGGGTCAGGTCCCTGGTATCCCAGGCCTGCCGGGCCTCCGGCGGGATGCGGCGCGGCGGCACTCCGCCGGGCAGGGCACCGAACTCCTCCAGCCGGGCCACCAGTTCGGCCTCCTCCCCGGCGGGCAGGGCGAGGCCGGTGGTGGCGGTGTGGGCCGCCAGCCACTCGGCGGTGGAGACGACCCTCAGGAGGGTGCCGGAGAAGTCGAACATCACAGCTTTGATCATGGACGGGAGCCTAGCTCCGGCCCCGTCCTGCCGTCCGGCGGATCGGACCGGGGCAGGGTTCGGATCAGGGCAGGGTTCGGATCAGGGCAGGGTTCGGATCAGGGCAGGGTGAGGACGCGCGGGCCGTCCTCGGTGACGGCGACGGTGTGCTCGATGTGGGCGGCCCGGCGGCCGTCGACGGTGCGCAGGGTCCAGCCGTCCGGATCGGTGCGGTGGTCGTCGCGGCCGCCGGCCAGCAGCATCGGCTCGATCGCCAGCACCAGGCCGGGGCGCAGCGGGTAACCCCGGCCCGGGCGGCCCTCGTTGGGCACGTGCGGATCCTCGTGCATCCGGCGGCCGATGCCGTGGCCGCCGTAGCCGTCCAGCAGGCCGTACCGGCCGGCGCGGGCGACGGTGCCGATGGCGTGGGCGATGTCCCCGGTCCGGTTGCCGACCACCGCGGCGGCGATGCCCGCCTCCAGGGCGCGCCGGGTGGTCTCGATCAGGGCGGTGTCCTCGGGGCGGGCGGTTCCGACGGTGAAGCTGACCGCCGCGTCCCCGGCCCAGCCGTCCAGGACGGCGCCGCAGTCGATGCTCACCAGGTCGCCGTCGCGCAGCCGGTAGCCGTCCGGGATGCCGTGCACCACGGCGTCGTTCACCGAGGCGCAGATGACGGCCGGGAACGGGACGGGTGCGAAGGCGGGGCGGTAGCCGAGGAACGGCGAGGAGGCCCCGGCGGCCTTGAGCACGCCGCGCGCCACCTCGTCCAGCTCCAGCAGGCTCACGCCGACGGCGGCCTGTTCCCGGACGGCCGCCAGCGCGTCCGCCACCACCCGCCCGGCCTCGCGCATCGCGGCCAGTCCGGCGTCCGACTTGAGTTCGACCATGGCTTTTCCCTCCCTGGATCCAATTCTTATACCGGTATTTGTATCACGGTCGATGGCGTGGTCGGCACCGCCTGACGGTGCCGCGGGGCCGCCCCGGGAAGGACGGCGAGCGAGGCTCTAGACTCGTCGGCATGGTGAGGACTCCGCTGACCCCGTGGGAGCGCGATCGCGGCGAGCGCTTCGGGGCGCTGCTGCGCGAGGCGCGCGGCGAGCGCAGCATGGTCGAGGTGGCGGCGGTGGCGGGCGTCTCGGCGGAGACGCTGCGGAAGATCGAGACGGGCCGGGCGCCGACACCGTCCTTCTTCACCATCGCCGCGCTGGCCTTCGCGCTCGACCTCTCGCTGGACGAACTGGCGGCCGCGTGCGCGTCCCCGGCGGACGGCGAGGCGCTCTCCGCCTGAACGGCGGCGGCCCGCCCCGCGCGCGGTGCGCGGGACGGGCCGTCGTCGTGGCTGCGCCCGGTGGTGGCGCTCAGCCGTGGCGGGTCAAGCCGTGGCGGGTTCAGCCGACCGAGCTGTTGTAGCTCTCGATCGCCGGCTGCAGCTCCTTCGCGGCGTCGGCCAGGGCCTGCTGGGCCGGCTTGGTGCCCGCGATGGTCTGCTCGATCGCGGTCTCCACGCCCTTGCGGGCCTGCGGCATCACGCCGAGCAGGCAGCCGGCCGTGGCCGGGGTCGGCTTGGTGGCCTTCAGCTGGTCGATCGCGGTCTGGAACTGCGGGTACTTGGCCACCCACTCCTTGTCCTTGGGGTCGTCCAGGGACTTGGTGTTGACCGGGAAGTAGCCGGTGCCGGTGTGCCAGACGGCCTGCTGCTCGGGAGCGGAGACGAACTTCTCGAACTCCCAGGCGGCGCGCTTCTCGGCGTCCGAGTGGCCGGGGCCGCTGATCCACAGCGAGGCGCCGCCGATCACCGGGCCGCCCTGGTCGGCGGCGGCGACCTTCGGGAACGCCGCGGTGCCGACGCCGAACTTCGCGGCCTCGGTGTAGCCGCGCAGCACGCCGGTGGACTCCAGGTGCATCGCGACCGTGCCGGCCTTGAACGCGGCCTGGGCGTCGTCGGTGGTGCGGCCGGTGTTGGCGGCGTAGCCGCCCTTGACCAGGTCGGCCCACCACTGGACGATCCGGGCGCCCTGGGCGGAGTCGAAGACGACCTTGCCCGCCTTGTTGCCGCGGCCGTTGTCGTTGTCGCAGTACATGGCACCGGACTCGGCGAGCAGCTGCTCGACGAACCAGCCGTAGATGGCGGCGCCGAAGCCGTACCGGACGGTCTTGCCGTCGGCGTCCTTCTTGGTCAGCTTCTTGGCCAGCTCGCCCAGCTCGTCGAGGTCCTTGGGCGGCTGGGCCGGGTCGAGGCCGGCCTCCTTGAAGGCGTCGGTGTTCAGGTAGAGCAGCGGCATCGAGGAGTTGAACGGCATCGACTGGAGCTTGCCGCCGACCGAGTAGTAGTTGCGGATGTTGGCGTCCAGGTCGTCCAGCGAGAAGCCGTCCTTGTCGGCGAAGGCCTGGGCCGGGACGGTCTGCCGGGAGTCGATCATGAACCGGGTGCCGATGTCGTAGACCTGCGCCAGGGCGGGGGTGCCCTTCTGCTGGACCGCGGCCTTGTACTTGGTGACCAGCTCGTCGTACTTGCCCTGGAACTCCGCCTTGACCTCGATCTTGCCCTGGTGGGCGGCGTTGAACTGGCTGACCAGGCCGTTCAGCACGTCGGCGTTCTTGCCGGTCATCGAGTGCCAGAACTCGACGGTGGTGACGCCGGAGGCCTGGTCGAGGGCCTGGGCGCCGGGCGCGCCGGCGTCGGAGGAGCCGCCGGAGCCGGAACCGGAGCCGCTGGAGCTACAGGCGGTCAGGGACAGGCCGGCCACCAGCAGGGCCGCGAGCGCGCGCGCACTCTTCTTCACGAGGGTTCTCTCTCTATCCGGGGAAGCGGGGTCGTGGACGGGAAGCGGGTCAGCGGACGGCGCCCGCGGTCAGGCCGCGGACGATGAAGCGCTGGCCGAAGACCACCAGGGCGAGGGTGGGCAGCAGGGAGAGCACGACACCGGCCAGGATCAGCCCGGGGTCGGCCATCTCGGAGTCGCGCAGCGAGGTCAGACCGATCTGGAGGGTCTGCATGTTCGCCGTGCGGGTGATGATCAGCGGCCAGAAGTACTGGTTCCAGGCCGACAGGAAGACGTAGATCGACAGCGCCGCGAGGGCCGGCTTGTTGAGCGGGACGACGATCCGCCACAGGAAGCGCCAGTGGCCGGCCCCGTCGATCCGGGCGGCGTCGCGCAGTTCGCCGGGCAGCTGCCGGAAGGCCTGGCGCAGCATGAAGGTGCCGAAGCCGGAGGCCAGGAAGGGCAGCACCAGGCCGAAGTAGGTGTTGCCGAGCCCCCAGCCGGACAGCGTCAGGTAGTTGGGGATGATGATGGCCTCCCAGGGGACCATCAGGGTGGCCAGGAACACCCCGAACACCACGGCCCGCGCCTTCATCGGCAGGAAGACGAAGGCGTACGCGGCGAGGATCGAGGTGAACAGCTGGGCGAGGGTGATGGCCGTCGCCACGAGCGCCGAGTTGGCGTACTGGCGGGCCAGCGGGATGGCCTCCACGGCACCGGAGAAGTTCCGGCCGGTGACCGAGTGCGGCACCAGGGCCGGCGGGTAGGAGGAGAGTTCGGACGGGCCCATGAAGGCGCCGGCGATCGCGTAGTAGACCGGGAAGGCCACGGTGACGACGGCGACGGCGAGCAGCAGGTAGACGGTGGCGCGGCCGAGCAGGTCGCGCGGGGAGCGTCCGGCGAGGGCGCGGGCGCGCGGGCGGGGCGCCTCGGCCGCCGTCTTCTCGGCCTCGGTGGTCAGGGTGGTCACGCGTAGTGCACCTTCCGCTCCAGGACGCCGAACTGGACGGCCGTGCAGGCGAGGACGACCACGAGCAGCACCACGGCCTGGGCACTGGCGGTGCCGAAGTCGCTGGAGCCGTAGGCGAAGGCCTTCTCGTAGACGGAGTAGACGAGGGTCCGGGTGGAGCCGTCCGGCCCGCCCTTGGTGAGGATGTGGATCTGGCCGAAGCTCTGGAGCGCGTGGACGGTGGAGACCACGGTCAGGAAGAACAGGTTCGGACCGAGCATCGGGATGGTGATCGAACGGGCCAGCCGCAGGCCGGAGGCGCCGTCGATGCGGGCCGCCTCGACGACCTCGCCCGGGATCGACCCGATGCCCGCGGAGAGCACCAGCACGTTGTAGCCGAGGTTCATCCACACCGTGGTGACGGCGACCGAGAACAGCGCGTAGCGGGAGTCGGTCAGCCAGCCGACCGGGCCGAGGCCGACGTGCGAGAGCAGGCCGTTGAGCACCCCGCTGGCGGGGTTGAAGAACACCGCGAACACCACCGAGGCGCTGGCCACCGAGAACGCGAAGGGCAGTGCGAAGGCCGAGCGCAGCAGCCGCACGCCGCGGATCCGGTTCTCCAGGAGCAGGACCAGCGCCAGCGCGCCGAGCACCCCGGGCACCACGGTGATCAGCGTGAACAGCGCCGTGGTCGTCAGGGTGCGGCCGAAGTCGGCCGAGGCGAACAGGTCGGTGTAGTGCTTCGTCCCCACGTAGCGCGAGGGCGCGCCGAAGAGGTCGTTGGCGTGCCCGCTGAGGTAGATGGTCCGCCCCAGCGGGTAGCCGATGAAGAGGACGAAGACCACCAGGGACGGCAGCAGGAAGGCCCAGGCGAGCCCGTGTTCGCCCCGGCGTCCTCCCCGGTGCGCTCGTGGGCGGCGGCCCGGGAGGGCCGCGGTGTGCGGTGCGGTCGGCATCTTTCGCGCGTCCGCCTTTCGTGATGTCGGTTCAGGCCGAAACCGTGTCTTGCCCGAACGACGGCCCGGAAACCTCGTGGTGATCAACGGGTGTCACCGGGATTACGCGTTCGCGTCAGATCCGGCCGGTCGTGCGCGGACGGGCGGCGAGCGGCGGTGGACGGGCAGCGGACGGCTGGTCGGGCGGGCAGTCGGTCGGTTCACCGCGCTGTCGGAGGGGTGGCGTACGGTGCGCGGGTGGACGAAACGGAATTCGACATCCCGGCTGCAATGGCCGAAAGTGTGCGCTCCCGCGAAGGCGCCTGGGCGCTCGTCAGGGGCTTCGCCGCGTACTGGGGCGAGCCGCTGGGCCCGGACGACGGCTTCACGGACGCGGAGCTGGACGCCGCCGAGTTGCGCCTCGGCCTGCGGCTGCCGGCGGCGCTGCGCGAGGCGTACCGACTGTTCGGCCGCCGCGCGGACCTGACCAGCAGCCAGGACGTGCTGCTGACCCCGGCGGAGCTGTACGTGCTGGACGGCGCGCTGGTGTACCGGGCGGAGAACCAGGGCTGCGCGCACTGGGGCGTGCTGCTGGACGACCTCGGCCGGGAGGACCCGCCGACGGTGGGCCGGCTCGACCTGGCGGACAAGTCGCAGGAGCGGTGGGAGCCCTGGGAGGAGAGCTTCTCGACGGCGGCCGCGGCGATGGCGCTGATGGAGAAGCTGCTGGAGGACCACGAGCTGACCGACTTCCTCGAACTTGAGGACGAACTGCCGCTCGGTCTGCGGGAGTTGCCCGCGCTCGGCCGCAACTTCCGCTGGCACCAGGGGTCGGAGGCAATGGTCGGGGTGGCCGAGGGGGCCTGGGCGGTGGCCCGGGCACGCACCCCGCAGGCGCTGGAGGCGCTCTACGAGGCGGTGCCCGGGGAGTGGTCGGGCGAGTGAGCCCGGGGAGCCACCGGGCGTGAGCCCGGCGGCGATCGCGGCGGAGCCGCCCGGTCAGGCGGAGGAGCCGCCGTCCAGCACCAGGTCGCTGCCGACGGTGTAACCCGCCTCCGGCGAGGCCAGGTACAGCACCGCGGCGGCCACCTCCTCGGTGGCGCCGGCCCGGCCGACCGGGACCTCGGTCCTCATCCGCTCGGCCTTGGCACCGGCGTCCTCGCCCGGCCGGGAGGACATCGGGGTGTCCACCGCGCCGGGGCTGACGGTGTTGATCCGCACGCCCTCGGCGATGTGGTCGAGGGCGGCGGCCCGGGTCAGCACGGTGACCGCGGCCTTGCTGGCGGCATAGGCGCCGACGCCCGCGATCCGCCGGTGGATACCGAGGTTGGACGAGACGTTGACGATCGCGCCGCCGCCGTGGGCCCGCATGTGGGCGATCTGCGCCTGCATGGCGAGCAGGGTGCCGGTGACGTTGGTGCCGATCACCCGCTGCCACTCGGCCTCGTCGATCTCGGCGACCGGGCCTGCGGCACCGAACACTCCGGCGTTGTTGACGGCGACGTCCAGGCCGCCGAACAGCTCGACGATCTCCCGGACCAGCCGGGCGGCGTCCTGGGAGTCGGTCACGTCGCCGGTGAGCGCGACCGCCTTGCCGCCGGCCCGCTCGATCAGCTCGACGGTCTCGGTGAGCGGCCCGGCGGTGCGGCCGGCGACCGCCACCCGGGCGCCCTCGCCGGCGAAGGCGAGTGCGATGGCCCGGCCGATGCCGCCGCCGGCGCCGGTGACCAGGACGGACTTGTCGGCGAAACGCGTGGTCATTTGGTGAACTCCTCGATGCGGTTGGTGTGTTCGGTTGCGCTGGGGACGGCGGTCCGGTCGGGGATCGTGGTCCCGTTGGGGACGGCGGTCCGTCTGGGGACGGCGGTCCGGGGCAGGGCGGCGACCGCGACGGCGGTGAGCGCCAGCCCCACGGCGGCCGCCGCGAAGGCCGCGGCGTAGCCGCCGACGACGCTCGGGCGGGTGGCGGCGAGCGCCATCAGGGCGGCCGGCCCGGCGGTGGGGCCGAGTTCCATGGCCGTGTTGAACACCCCCGCGGCCAGCCCGGTGCGCTCGGGCGGCACCCCGCCGGTGGCGAGCACGGCCGCACCGGCGAAGGCCGCGGCGGCGCCGGCGGGCAGCAGGAGCAGTCCGGGCAGCAGGCCGAGGGCGTATCCGCTGTCGGGGGCGAGCCCGGCGAGCAGGCCGAGTCCGGCAGCCGCCACGGCGAGGCCGCCGGCGGTGACCGCCACCGGCCCGTACCGGACGGTCAGCGGGCCCGCCCGCCGGCCGGAGAGCAGCAGGACCGCCGCGTACGGCAGGAAGGCGGCGGAGGTGGCCGCGGCGCTCCAGCCGCGCAGCTGCTGGAGGTAGAGCGAGAGCAGGACGAAGGTGAGCGCGGTGCCGGCGGCGGTGGCCATGACGGCGGCGAGTGCGGTGGCACGGCGCCGGTCGGCGAGGAAGCCGGGCGGCAGCAGCGGGTCGGCGGTGCGGCGCTCGGCGGCGGCGAAGGCGAGCAGCAGGGCGAGCCCGGCGGCCAGCGGGCCGTACGTCCCGGGGCTGCGCCAGCCGTGCTCGGTGGAGCCGACCAGGGCGTGACTCGCCGCGCAGACACCGGCGGTGGCGAGGGCCGCCCCGCGCAGGTCCAGTGCGGGGCGGGTGCCGGCGGGGGCGGCGGCGGGCAGGGCGGCGGAGCGGGCGAGGCCGGCCAGGGCGACGAGTACGGGCACCGCGAACAGCCAGCGCCAGGAGACGGCGGCGGTGACCGCGCCGGAGACCACGCTGCCGGTGGTGGCGCCGAGCACGGACAGGCCTCCCCAGGTGGCCATCGCCCGGCGGTAGGCGGCCGGTTCGGGGTGCAGCACCCGGACCACGGCGACGGCGGCCGGGGCGGTGAGGGCGGCGCCGGCCCCCTGCACGAAGCGGCTCGCCAGCAGGACGGGGTAGTCGGGCGCGAGGGCGCAGGCGATCGAGGCGGCGGCGAGCAGCGCCAGGCCCGCGCGGAGCACCGGGCGCCCGCCGTGCCGGTCCGCCAGTCTTCCGCCGAGCAGTAACAGGGAGCTGAAGGAGAGCCCGTAGGCGGCGCTGAGCAGCAGCACTCCGGACGGGCCGAGCCCGAACTCCCGTGCCACCAGCGGCAGCGGCACGGTCAGGATCGTGATGGTGAAGATCAGCACCGCCTGGACGACGCCGAGCAGTGCGAAGCCGTACCGGCCGGTAGTGATGGCGGCCATGTAAAACCCTCCCCCCTATATAGACCATTCGGTTCAGAATGAGCACAGCAGAAGACGCCGGCCCGCGTCGGCCGGCCGTCAGTCCAGCAGCGCCAGCGCCTGCTCGGCGGCGGCCCGCGCCCGGGCTCCGCCGTCGGCGGTCTTGCCGACCACCCGGATGCCCTGGAGCAGCACCACCAGCATCCGGGCGAGCGCCCGCGGCTCCCGCCCGGCGGGCAGTTCGCCCTGCGCCTCGGCCCGCACCAGGGCGGCGGTGAGCAGCGTCTCCAGGCGGTCCAGGCTCGCCTCCACCCGGCGGGACGCGTCCGGGTCGTGCGGGGCCAGCTCGACCGCCGTGTTGGTGACGAAGCAGCCGCGCCGGCGCTCCCCCTCGCCCACCTCGGCGTACTGGCGGACCAGCGCCCTGACCGCGGGCAGCGCCGGGCCGGGCTGGGACAGTTCGAGCATCCGCGCCGAGTCGCTCTGCTCGCAGTAGCGCTCCAGCGCACGCAGGTACAGCTCGCGCTTGCTGCCGAAGGTCGCGTAGACGCTGGCCCTGGCGATGCCGAGCCGCTCGACCAGGTCGGCCATCGAGGTCGCCTCGTAGCCGCGCTGCCAGAACAGCTCCAGGGCCGCCTGCAGCGCCGCGTCCGGATCGAATTCCTTCGTTCGCGCCATGCCGGGAACGGTAGCCCTTTCCGGATCGATCGGTCAAGAAAGCCCAACTATTGGTCCAGACCTGATCTCTGACGGAGCATTGCCAAGTGGACTAGACCATAGCTACCCTTACCGATCCCATCCACCTCCTCCCCCCACAGGAGGCGCTTCGCATGCCCACACACCGTCCCACCCACACCCGGCAGGCCGTCGACGCCGCCAGACCCGTCGTGCTGACGGCGTTCCGGATCGTCGTCGGCCTGCTCTTCATCTGCCGTGGTGCCTCCTCGCTGTTCGGCGTGCTCGGCGGCGCCAGGGGCGGCGGCGGCACCGTCCCGCTCGGCCAGTGGCCCGGCTGGTGGGCCGCGCTGATCCAGCTGGTCGGCGGCGCCCTGGTGCTGCTCGGCGCCGGCACCAGGGTGGCCGCCCTGCTCTGCTCCGGCTCGATGGCGTACGCCTACTTCACCGTCCACCAGGAGCACGCCCTGGCGCCCCTGCAGAACGGTGGCGAGCTCGCGGTGATGTTCTGCTGGGCCTTCCTGGCCATCGCGGTGCTCGGCTCCGGCCCGTACGCCCTGGACCGTCTGCTCACCCGCCGGCCTCCGGCCTCGTCGGCCGAACCGGCGGCCCGGCCGACGTCGACGGTCTGACCGACGTCGACGGTCTGACACCGGCGCCGGTCCGATCGCCCGTCCGACGTCACCGGTCCGACGGGCCGCCCGCGGCCAGGTGGCGCTCCACCGAGGCGACCTTGGCGGTGAGGCCGTCGGTGACCCCGGCCCGGTCGTCGATCTTGATGACCGTGCTGACCCGGTTGCTGTGGGCCTTCACCGCCTCGATCGCCGCCTTGATCACCGGCATCACCTCGTCCCACTCCCCCTCGATGCTGGTGAACATCGCGTCCGTGCGGTTCGGGAGTCCGCTCTCCCGGACCACCCGGACGGCGGCGGCCACCGCCTCCCCCACGTCCTCGCCGATCCCCAGCGGGGTCACCGAAAAGGCTGCGATCACGGCTCTGCGCTCCTTGCACGTCGACGGCACTGGTCGCTGGTTCGGGTCGGCCCGAACCAGCGACCAGGCTAGACGTCAAACCACGGACGGGAGCGGCGGTTCGACCGCCAGCGGTGCGCTGGAGCGGGCGCGGTGCTGGGCCGCCCAGGAGACCAGGGCCACCGTGCAGGCGTGGTCCAGGTGGCGCAGCCCGGACCAGTCCAGTTCCACCGGCCGGTCCCCCGGCAGCCGTTCCAGGGTGTCCAGCAGCCGGGGCAGCCGCAGGAAGGTGGCGTTGCCGCTCAGCCGCACCCGGTGCACCGGCTGCCCGGTCACCCCCTCCTGCTCCTCCACCGTGATCTGCAGGTGCGAGGTCTGCCAGGCGGACTTGGCCACGGCCAGGCCGACGCCGATCAGCACCCCGTCGAACAGGTCGGTGACGATGATCGCGGCCGCCGTCACCACCAGCACCAGCGCCTCGCCCAGGTGGCCGCGGCAGAGCGCGACGATCCGGCGCAGCGGCACCAGTTTGGCACCGGCGTGCACCAGGACGGCGGCCAGCGCGGTGAGCGGGACAAGCCCGAGCGCGCCGGGCAGCAGCGTGGTGAACAGCAGCAGCCAGCCGCCGTGCAGCACCCGGGAGGCCTTGCTCCGGGCGCCGGCCTGGACGTTGGTCGCGCTGCGCACGATCACCGCGGTCATCGGCAGCGCGCCGAGCAGCCCGCAGACGGTGTTGCCGACGCCCTGGGCGGTGAGTTCGCGGTCGTAGTCGGTGCGCGGGCCGTGGTGCATCCGGTCGACGGCGGCGGCGCTGAACAGCGTCTCGGCGGAGGCGATCAGGGTGAAGGCGACGATCGTGCCGAGCCCGGCGGTGCCCGCCAGGGCGGTCAGCGAGTCGCGGTCGGGCAGGTGCACCACGTCGAGCAGTCCGGCGACCCGGATCCGGGCCACCGGCAGGTCGGCGGCCGCGGTGACGGCTGCGGCCAGCCCGACGGCGGCCAGCGGGGCGGGGACGGCACGGGCGGCGCGTTCCGGCAGGTACTTCCAGCCGGCCAGGACCAGCAGGGTGCCGAGGCCCAGGGCGACGGCGCAGGGGTTGGCCGAGGCGGTCAGCACGTCGCCCAGCAGCGCGGGCAGTCCGGCGATCTTCTCCGGCCCGGTGGCGGGGGCGCGGCGGTCGGCGAGCGCGTACAGCTGGCCGAACACCAGGGTCAGTCCGATGCCGGCCAGCATGCCGTGCACCACCGAGGCGGACATCGCGCGGAACCAGCGGCCGAGCCGCAGGGCGCCCATCGCCAGCTGGAGCAGGCCGGTGCCGAGCACCAGGAGGCCGAGCGCGCCGGTGCCGAAGCGCTGGACGGCGTCGGCGACCAGGACGGTCAGTCCGGCCGCGGGCCCGCTGACCTGGAGGCTGCTGCCGGGCAGCAGGCCGGTCACCAGGCCGCCGACGATCCCGGTCACCAGCCCGAGTTCGGCCGGGACGCCGGAGGCGACGGCCACGCCGACGCAGAGCGGGAGGGCGACCAGGAACACCACCAGCGAGGCGGGCAGGTCATGGCGCCAGGGGACGGCGCGCAGCAGGGCGGCCGGGGTGCGGGGCCGGCCCGGCGGGCCGTGCTTGCGGAGGCGGCCCGGCGGGCTGTCGCTCCGGTGGGGCGGCGGGTTCACCCGGTCACCACCAGGGACCGGGCAGGGGTGCAGCAGCACATGGGGGTGTTCCTTCCGCGCACCCGACGCAGCGGGCGCGCCGTTGCAAGGGCGGGGAGCAGGATGACGGGGAAGGGCACCGCGGAGGGCGGCGACAGCGGTACGGCCGCGGGTCCGGGCGGGACCAGAGCGCGGCGGCGGGTGTCGGGTCGGTGCGGCCAGGGGGTGCGTCCCTCGCTCGGATGCGGCGGACCGGGCGCGCTGGTCCTGGACGGGGCCGCCGGCGGAGTTCCCCCGCTCCGCGGCGCCCCCAAACCCCCCTGCCGCGGCCTCAGTTGGACGTCACGGGCCCGGCGTGCCACCGACGGTACCCAGCACGGCGGGGCGGGCCCACCGGCGGCACCGCCTCTTCACCACCGCTGCACACCGGCTGCGCTTTCCGGCGCGGAGCGTCCGGTTCCCCGGGTACACCTGCGCGATCGCCGCGCTGGCGTACGAATCCCCGCCCTCGGGGCACCCGTCCGGCACTGCCGCATCCGGTGGAAGTCCCCTTGACACCCCGCCGACCCCGACCTACTTTGCTTCCACATACAGAAATCGTTCTTCCGTATCGTGGAATTTGAGAGATGAGCCCTCCGAGCCACTGCGGGCCGACCCAGGAGAGATCCGATGCCCCGTATGACAGCCGCCCGCGCGGCCGTGGAGATCGTCGAACTCGAAGGCGTCAGGGCCGCGTTCGGCGTGCCCGGCGCGGCCATCAACCCGTTGAACCCCCTCGAACGCGTGCGCTCCGAGCGGTCGCGCACCCGGCGCCCGGGGGCGTGCGGAACGGCTCGTCCGCCCCCACACCCCCGTACGCCCGGAACACCGGCACGCCGACCGCGGTTGATCAGGTCGCGGGCCGCTACCGTGGCCCCGGAAGAGGCCCGGCCCGACGACCCTCCGAAAGGACCACCCCCGTGAGCCTGTACGACATCCCGCTGCGCACCCTCGACGGCGCGGCCACCTCGCTGGCCGACCACAAGGGCAAGGCGCTGCTGATCGTCAACGTCGCCTCCCAGTGCGGCCTGACCCCGCAGTACACCGGCCTGGAGAACCTCCAGAAGCGCTACGCCGGGCGCGGGTTCACCGTGCTGGGCTTCCCCTGCAACCAGTTCGCCGGGCAGGAGCCGGGCAGCGCCGAGGAGATCCGGGCCTTCTGCTCCACCACCTACGGCGTGACCTTCCCGCTGTTCGAGAAGATCGACGTCAACGGGGAGGAGCGGCACCCGCTCTACGCCAAGCTGACCGCGGTCGCCGACGCCGAGGGCCAGGCCGGGGACGTCTCCTGGAACTTCGAGAAGTTCCTGATCTCCCCGGACGGCACCGTGGTGGCGCGGCTGCGCCCGCCCGTGGAGCCGGAGTCGGCGGAGCTGACCGCCGCGATCGAGGCCGTGCTGCCGGCCTGAGGCCACCGCTGACGGAGGCCCGCGCCCCGGGCCTCCGTCACAGCAACAACCGTGTGCCCGGCGGCAGTTCGCCGTCCCTGGCGGCGTCCCGCAGGTGCGCCAGGAAGGTCTCCCGCAGCGCCTCGGCCGCGCGGGTCGGCGGCACCTCGTGGCCGTGCGCCACGGCGATGGTGCGGCCCAGGCCGGGCCCGGCGAACGCCGTCACCGCGAGGCCCGAGCGGGCGGCCACCATCCCCGGGACGACGGCGGGCCCGATCCCGGCCCGGACGAAGCCCAGCACCGCGTCCATCTCGCCGCCCTCCACCGCGAACTCCGGCTCGAACCCGGCCGCCCGGCAGGCCGCCAGGGTCGCCTCGCGGACGTCGTAGCCCTCCCGGAACATCACCAGCGGCCGGCCCCTCAACTCCGCCACCCGGACCTTCCCGCGGGCCCGCCGCTCGGCCGCGACCAGCACCAGCTCCTCGTGCAGCAGTTCGGTGACCGCCAGTGCGGGCTCCTGCTCCCCGCTCGGCCGGGTGATGATCAGCGCGAGGTCCAGCTCCCCCGCCGCCAGCCAGCCGACCAGGTCCCGCGAGCCGCCCTCGCGCACCACCAGCGTCACCCCCGGGTAGCGGTCCCGGAAGAGCCTCAGCACGTCCGGCACCAGGCTGGTGCACAGGCTCGGCGGCGCGCCCAGCCGGACCCGGCCCCGGCGCAGCTGCACCGTCTCCTGCACGGCCAGCCGGGCGCTCTCGGTGTCCGCGAGGATGCGCCGGGCCAGCGGCAGCAGGGCGTCCCCGGCGTCCGTCAGCGCGATGTTGCCCCGGGTGCGGTGGAACAGCTCTGCTCCCAACTCCCGCTCCAGTGAACGGATCTGTTGCGAGAGTGACGGCTGGGCGACATGCGCCGCCTCGGCGGCCCGGGTGAAGTGCCTGGTCTCGGCGACGGCCAGGAAGTAGCGGAGTTGCTGAAGCTGCACAGGGCCAGGATAGGCCGCTTCGATAGTCCATGCCTATTGTCACGAGCCGCATCATGTCTTGGACGCACCGAAGCGCCGTCCCTACCGTTGCTGCCATGACAACCGCGACTCGGACGGCCCGGCATCCGTCCACCCTGGCGACCCTGTGGCGGTCGACCGTCGGCAAGAAGGCGGTCATGGCCGTCACCGGACTGGCGATGCTGCTGTACCTGGTCGCGCACATGCTGGGGAACCTCAAGGTGTTCTTCGGCCCGGACGACATCAACGGCTACGCGGCCTGGCTGCGCACCATCGGGCAGCCCTTCCTCGGCCACGAGTGGTTCCTGTGGCTCGCCCGGGCGGGCCTGCTGGCCGCCGTGGTGCTGCACGGCGTCTCCGCGTACCAGCTCAGCCGCCGCGACCTCGCGGCCCGTCCGAGCAAGTACGTGCACCAGCGCCGCCGGGCGAGCTACGCCACCAGGACCATGCGCTGGGGCGGGGTCATCCTGGCGCTGTTCATCGTCTGGCACATCCTCGACCTCACCACCCTGACCGTGAACCCGGGTACCGATCACAGCCAGACGTACCAGAACATCGTGGCCTCCTTCGGCCGCTGGTACGTGGACGTGTTCTACGTCGTCGCGATGCTGGCCGTCGGCCTGCACATCCGGCACGGGTTCTGGAGCGCCGCGCAGACCCTCGGTGCCAACAACGCCCGCCGCGACCGGGCGCTCAAGCTGATCGCGAACGGCCTGGCGCTGGTGCTGACGGCCGGCTTCCTGTCCGTACCCGTGGCCGTGATGACCGGAGTCGTGAAGTGAGCAGTGGTGAAGTGAGCAGTGGTGACGTGAGCTACCTGGAGTACACCCTCGGCGAACCGGTCGCCGACACCAAGGCCCCCGCCGGGCCGATCGAACAGCGCTGGGACCAGCGGCGGTTCGACGCCAAGCTGGTCAACCCGGCCAACCGGCGCAAGCACACCGTGATCGTGGTCGGCACCGGCCTGGCCGGCGGCGCGGCCGGCGCCACCCTGGCCGAACAGGGCTACCACGTCGTCCAGTTCTGCTTCCAGGACTCCCCCAGGCGGGCCCACTCGATCGCCGCCCAGGGCGGCATCAACGCGGCCAAGAACTACCGCAACGACGGCGACTCGATCCGCCGGCTGTTCTACGACACCGTCAAGGGCGGCGACTTCCGCGCCCGCGAGTCCAACGTGCACCGGCTGGCCCAGGTGTCGGTGGAGATCATCGACCAGTGCGTGGCCCAGGGCGTGCCCTTCGCCCGCGAGTACGGCGGCCTGCTGGACACCCGCTCCTTCGGCGGCGTCCAGGTCTCCCGCACCTTCTACGCCCGCGGCCAGACCGGCCAGCAGCTGCTGCTCGGCGCCTACCAGGCGCTCTCCCGGCAGATCGCCGCCGGGAACGTGGAGCTGCACCCGCGCACCGAGATGCTCGACCTCCTGGTGGTCGACGGCCGCGCCCGCGGCATCGTCGCCCGAGACCTCGTCACCGGCGAGATCAGCTCCTACACCGCGGACGCCGTGGTGCTCGCCAGCGGCGGCTACGGCAACGTCTTCTACCTCTCCACCAACGCCAAGAACTCCAACGCCACCGCGATCTGGCGGGCGCACCGGCGCGGCGCGTACTTCGCCAACCCGTGCTTCACCCAGATCCACCCGACCTGCATCCCGCGCTCGGGCGACCACCAGTCCAAGCTCACCCTGATGAGCGAGTCGCTGCGCAACGACGGCCGGATCTGGGTGCCCAAGGCGAAGGGCGACGACCGGCCGCCCGGGCAGATCCCGGAGGAGGAGCGGGACTACTACCTGGAGCGGATCTACCCGTCCTTCGGCAACCTGGTGCCGCGCGACATCGCCTCCCGGGCCGCCAAGAACGTCTGCGACGAGGGCCGCGGCGTGGGCCCCGGCGGCCAGGGCGTCTACCTGGACTTCGCCGACGCGATCCGCCGGATGGGCCGGGAGGCCGTCGAGGCCAAGTACGGCAACCTCTTCGAGATGTACGAGCGGATCACCGCCGAGGACCCGTACCGGGTGCCGATGCGGATCTACCCGGCGATCCACTACACGATGGGCGGACTCTGGGTCGACTACGACCTGCAGACCACCGTGCCGGGCCTGTTCGCCATCGGGGAGGCCAACTTCTCCGACCACGGCGCCAACCGGCTCGGCGCCAGCGCCCTGATGCAGGGCCTGGCCGACGGCTACTTCGTGCTGCCGCCCACCATCAACGACTACCTGGCCCGCCACCCGCTGCCGGCCGTGCCCGCCGACCACCCGGTGCTCGCCGAGGTGGAGGCGGAGGTCGAGGACCGGCTCAACCTGATCCTCGCGGTGGACGGCGACCGCACCCCGGACTCCTTCCACCGCGAACTCGGCGAACTGCTCTGGGACGAGTGCGGGATGGCCCGCGACGAGGCCGGGCTGCGGCGGGCGCTGGAGCGGATCCCGCGGCTGCGCGAGGAGTTCTGGCGCCGGATCAAGGTGCCCGGCACCGGGCAGGAGCTCAACCAGTCGCTGGAGAAGGCCAACCGGCTGGTCGACTACTTCGAGCTGGCCGAGCTGATGTGCCTGGACGCGCTGCACCGCGCCGAGTCCTGCGGCGGCCACTTCCGCACCGAGAGCCAGACCCCCGACGGCGAGGCCGCCCGCCGCGACGAGGAGTTCTCCTACGCCGCCGCCTGGGAGTTCACCGGCACCGGCGAGGCACCCGTCCTCCACCGCGAGGACCTCGAGTTCGAGCACGTCCACCCCACCCAGCGGAGCTACGCATGAACCTCACCCTGCGCATCTGGCGCCAGGCGGGCCCGGACGCACCCGGCTCGATGACCACCTACCAGGTCAGCGGGATCAGCCCGGACATGTCCTTCCTGGAGATGCTGGACACCCTCAACGAGGAGCTGATCACCCGCGGCGACCAGCCCGTCGCCTTCGACCACGACTGCCGCGAGGGCATCTGCGGCGCCTGCGGCATGGTCATCAACGGCCAGGCGCACGGCCCCGAGCGCACCACCACCTGCCAGCTGCACATGCGGCACTTCCAGGACGGCGACACCATCGACGTCGAGCCCTGGCGGGCGGCGGCCTTCCCGGTGGTCAAGGACCTGGTGGTGGACCGCTCGGCCTTCGACCGGATCATCGGCTCCGGCGGGTACATCACCGCCCCCACCGGCAGCGCCCCCGAGGCGCACGCCACGCCCGTCCCCAAGGAGGTCGCCGACACGGCCTTCGAGCACGCCGAGTGCATCGGCTGCGGCGCCTGCGTGGCGGCCTGCCCGAACGGCTCGGCGATGCTCTTCACCTCCGCCAAGGTGGTGCACCTCAACGTGCTGCCGCAGGGCGCCCCGGAGCGGGCCGCCCGGGTGCGGAACATGGTCTCGGCCATGGACGCCGAGGGCTTCGGCGGCTGCACCAACACCGGTGAGTGCGCCACCGCCTGCCCCAAGGGCATCCCGCTGCCCAGCATCGCGGCGATGAACCGGGAGTTCCTGCGGGCCGCCCGCGGTTGACGGCTCCCCCGGTACGGTCGGCCCCCCGCGTTCGGTGCTCGTCGCGGGGGGCCGACGCCCGCCCCCGGGGCCGGTCCCGCCCGGCCCGGCGTTACCCGTACGGGTGGCGGACCGTCGGGACTGTGCTTCCCGGCGGGGAATCGCGCTACGGTAGTCCTCCGCCAAGGAAGGACGGCATATGCCCGAGGTTCAGTCCTGTTCCGGTTGCGGCGGGTCCGGGGGGACCCAGAAGACCGAGGCAACGGTCGAACTGGACGAGGAAGGAAGCATGGTGCCCAGCGTCCACACCTTCTGGTCGCCCTGCGGTCGGTGCCACGGATCCGGGACGGTGATCGTCGGATGAGGTTCATCTTCGAGTGCGTCGAGTGCGGTGGGCACTACCTGCCGCCCGAGGAGATGGTGTACCCGGACGGGCCGGCCTCGCCGGTCTGGTGCGCCGACTGCCAGAGCGCCAAGCGCGCGGCCGGCGTCCGGGAGGACCCGCTGCTCGCCCGGGTCGCGCTGGCGGCCGCGCGGGCCGTACTGGCCGGGCGGGCCGCCGAGCCGGCCGAGCAGCCGGCCCGCTTCGACGTCCGCCCGTCCCGGCCGCCGCTGTCCCGCCGGGCCCGGTCCGGCCCCGGTGTGGTGCGCGGCAAGCTGGGCTGACGGGCGGCGGCCGACAGGCCGGGCAGGTTCGTCGACGGTCCGTCATGTACCGCTTGTGACAAATGACTTGTGCCGCCACGGAGCGTGCTGGTTAATGGTCGTCCCGCACATGACGAGCCTTGGGGGAATCGTCCGATGCAGCCGACCGATCCACCCGATCCGAGCCAAGTCGGCCGGACCGGCTCCACCCCGCTCGGCCCACTGCCGCCGTCGGCACCTCCGCCGGCGCCTCCGTCGGCCGCACCCACCGTGCCGCCGTCGGTCTCGACCTCGAAGTCCGTCACCAGGGTGGCCGTGACCAGGCGCATCCTCTGGGTCGGCGCCGCGGCATACCCGCTCGCGATGATCGCCCGGGTCAGCACCACCGTCCTGGTGCCGGAGAAGTCCGGCGCGATCCTCCGGCTGCTCCGGGTGATCGGGGTCATGACCGTGGCCACGCTGATCGTCCGCCTGCTCGCCTCCCTGGGCAACAACAACCGCTCGTACAGCGGGTCCAGCACCTTCGACGCGGGCCCGTTCGTCGTGGTGGCGGTGATCATCGTGGTGTTCTACTTCTTCGCCGTCACCCGGCCCCGACTGGTCCAGCCGCGCCTGTACGCGCTGTCCGTCGACACGGCGGGGACACCGACCGCGCTGCTGGCCTGGGAGTCGCCCGGGCCCGCGCAGCAGCTGCAGGCCACCATCACGCAGGCGATCGAGAACCCGCAGATCGAGTTCCAGCAGTTCGTCAACACCGTCAACATCGACCGGCGGCACTACCAGTCCGGCGACAGCGTCAACATCTACGGCGGCCACGGCATCACGGGAGTCAGCAAGTGAGCGACAACGGCAGCGGCTCGCACGTCCGCGGGGACCAGGTCAACATCCACGGCGGGACCAACGTCGTCGGCATCCAGCACAACAACGGGCCGGTCGGCGACCAGACGCTGCCGCCGGAGGTCGCGGCGCTGTTCTCCCGGCTCGCCGCCGTGGTCACCGAGCTGGCCCGCGACGGCCGGCTCCGCGAGGCGGACCGGCAGAGCCTCGCCGAGGCCCTGCCGGTGCTGAACAGCCCGGCCGCCGAGGAGCCGGGCCGCCGGCGCAACACCCTCCTGCTGCTGGCCGGCCTGGCCCAGAGCCTCGGCGAGGCCGCCGCGCCGGCGCTGGGCCTGGCGAACCAGCTCCTCGCCCTGATCAGCGGCTGACCGTCCGTCCGGCGCCCGGCGGTCCCGGGCGCCGGTGTCAGGCGGCGTCTGACGGCGTCAGGCGGTGTCAGGCGGCGGCGGTTTCGGCGAGGAAACGCCGCACCAGCTCGCCGATGACCTCCGGGGCGTCCTCGGGGCTGTAGTGGCCGACGCCGGGCAGTTCGACGGCCCGCCCGTGCGGGAACGCCTCCGCGAACAGCGGCAGGAAGTGCCGGGCGGCGAGCGTCCGGTCGTCCGCGCCCCACAGGGCGAGCGCGGGCAGGGCGGCGAGCTCCGCGCGGACGGCCGCGCTCGGGGCCTCGAAGGTGTGGGCCCCGGTCGCGAAGCCCTCCGCCCAGCCGATCGCCCCCGCGGCCTCCGCGCGGGAGGGGAAGGCCGCGCCGTAGACGGCCGGCCGGGGGTCGCCGGTCGGGGCGTTCTCCCGGAAGCCGTTGAGCAGCAGGATGCCGGGGATCGTCTGGCCGAGTTCGCCGAGGACGGCGCCCATGCTGCCGTCGGCGTGCGCCCGGGCGATCCAGCCGAACCACGGGGACTCGGCCGCGTTGGCGGCGAGCGCCGCGCCGAGGCCCGGCTGACCGAGCGGCGTGGGGCCGTTGACGCTCACCACCCGGGAGATCAGCCCGGGGCGGCGGGCGGCCAGGCCCATGCCGACCGGCCCGCCGAAGTCGTGCCCGACCAGGGTGATCCCGCGCAGGCCGAGGTCCAGGACCAGCGCCTCCAGGTTGTCGACGTGGTCCTGCAGCCAGTAGCTGCGGTCGGCCGGGGTGGCGCTCTTGCCGAAGCCCATGTGGTCGGGGACGACCACCCGGTGGGTCGGGGCCAGCCGGCGGACCAGGTCCCGGAAGAGGTAGCCCCAGGTGGGTTCACCGTGCAGGCAGAGCACCACGGGGCCCACGCCCTCGTCCACGTAGTGCATGGGGAAGCCGGGCGCCGTACTGAAGTGCGGCCGGTACGGGAAGGTGCCGTCGAAGGTCTCATCGGCAGCGATCATGGCTTGGATCCGCTCCAAAGTGGTAGCAAATTAAAACCGCAAGGCCGAGACTAGGCCCTTGCGGTTTTATTACGCAACCACGCTGGTCGGAGCGGCTCCGCGAGCGCTCTCAGGCGCGAGCGCTCTCAGAAGAGCGCCTCCTGGGTGTCCGGCTCCGGCGGGCGCAGGCGCTCGTGGAGGGTCAGGCCCTCGGAGCCGCGGCCGGTGACGGGGCTGAGCGTCCAGCCGGTGAGCAGCCGGGTGTCCAGCAGCAGCGGGCCGGAGCCGTCCGCCTGGTCGAGGAAGAGGTGCCGGCCCACCGGCGGCCGCAGCCGGCCCGCGACGACCGCGCCGTCGGCCAGGGCGGCGATCTCCCGGTACGTCTCCGGGGCGCCGCCGGCCAGGCCGTAGCGCTCGACGTGGTCGACCACCGGGCGGTCGGCGAGCAGCTCCAGGGCATGGCCGTCCAG
Source organism: Kitasatospora sp. NPDC096204 (assembly GCF_044763205.1). Lineage (NCBI taxonomy): Bacteria > Bacillati > Actinomycetota > Actinomycetes > Kitasatosporales > Streptomycetaceae > Kitasatospora > Kitasatospora sp. NPDC096204. The sequence continues at coordinate 62,297 of NZ_JBIWFT010000039.1, read as the reverse complement.
CAGCCGGTGTGCCTGGGCGCGGGCCTCGGTGAGCACCGTGCGGCGGTGCGGGGCGTCGCCGTGGGACCACCAGTGCTCGGTCTTGAGCCGGGACTTGAACCGTTCGCGGGCCAGGCCCGAGGCGGCGACGGTGAGTTCGGCGCGCCGGATCGACGGCAGGGCGCCGCGGGCGGTGAACGCGTAGGCCAGGGCGCCCTGTTCGAGCAGTCGGCTGTCGCCGCGCTGCTCGGCGGTCAGGCCGACCTTGAGCAGACCCTCGCCGAACCAGGCGAGGTAGAGCAGGTAGGTGCGGCCGTCGTCGAGGATCTGGTCCCGGGCGAGGGCGAGGCCGCGGTCCACGCTCTGGCAGGCCGGGCACTGCGTGGCGCCGCCAGCCGGATCGATCACCGTGTGGTGCGGGCAGGGCGTGCGCTCCGTCGCCCCGGCCAGCCAGGCGCCGACGCAGCGGCGCGGGCCGCCCAGCAGCCAGCCCACCTCCGCCCCGGGCGCCACGGCGCGCTCGTGCACCCGGCCGCCGCGCGCGGCCCCGAGCACGGCACGGCCGTCCCGCCAGCTCAGGCCGGTGGAGACCCAGCCTTCGGGGCGGGCCTGGTGCTCCGGGTGCTGCGGGGGGATCGTCACGTTGCTCCTTGCCGTCGGTGACCGTCGAGACTACCCGGTGCCACCGACACGGCGGGATTCCCCGGGGAGCCTCGGGTCCACGGCCTCCGCACTCTCCTTCCCACCCGAAAGGCCCGCTGGTCAAGGGCGCTTGGCCCGGCGGGGCGTTCACGCTCTATTGTTGCGGGCGCGGTCGGCGGCGTGGCCGGGAGGCGGCGCCGCAGCGGCCGGACCGGGCGCGAGGCGAATGGGGTGGACGGACGGTGTCGGGGCGGCGGAGCAGCGGGGTGCTGGCGATCTGGGCGGAGGCGCAGCGACAGCAGCAGCGCCGGGAGGAGGCCAGGTGGCGCGCCGAGGCGGCGGAGCAGCGCCGCCGGGAGCGGGAGCAGCGCGAGACGCAGCGGGCGGCGGCCCGCGACGAGCGCGAGGCGCAACGCGCCCACCAGCAGTCGCGGGAGGCGGAGGTGGCCCGGCGGACGGCCGAACTGGACGCCCGGGTCGAGGAGTTGAGGGGGCTGCTGGCCACCGGGCTGGCCGCGCCGGCCTTCGGTCCGCAGGCCCTGCTGGCGCCGCCGGCGGTGCCGGCGTTCGACCCGGGGCCGCTGGGCGAGCCGGTGCCGATGCCGGACCAGTCCTCGCCCCACTACTTCGTGCCGCCGCCGGACCCGGTCCAGGCCCGCAACCCTGGTGTGCGACAGCAGTACGAGCAGTACCTGGCCCAGGCCCGGGCCCGGTTCGAGCAGGACTGGTACGCCGCGCAGGCCCGGGAGACCGACCGGCAGCAGCGGCTGGCCGCGTACCACCGGGAGTACCTGGCCTGGGCCGAGCAGTCCCGCCGGCAGCAGGAGGAGCTGGCCGCCCGGACCGAGGAGCTGCTGCGCCGGCTGCGGGCGGGTGAGCCGGAGGCGGTGCAGGAGTACTTCACGGCCGGCCTGTACGCCTCGGCGGCCTGGCCGGAGGGCTTCCCGCACCGGCTGGTGGCGGCGTTCGACGCCGGGGGCCGCCAGCTGGTGGTGGACTGGGAGCTGCCCGGACCGGACGTGGTGCCGGCCGCCGGGCGGGTGCGGTACGTGAAGGCGGACGACCGCGAGGCCGAGGTGGCCCGCCCGGCGACGGAGCGCAAGGCGCTGTACCGGGAGGTGCTGGCGCAGTCGGCGCTGCGGGTGGCGGCGGAACTGTTCCGGGCGGACCGGGACGGACTGCTGGACTCGGTGGTGGTGAACGGTTTCGTCCTGGGCATCGACCCGGCGACCGGCCGGGAGGCGGAGCGCTTCCTCTCCACCCTGACCGCCACCCGGGCCGGCTTCGCGGGCCTGGCGCTGGACCGGGTGGCCCCGGTGGAGTGCTTCCAGGGCCTGGGCGGCCGGTTGTCGGCGCGCCCGGAGCGGCTGGACGAGGTGCGGCCGGACCGCCGGCCGGAGTCGGTCGGCGGGAGCCTGGCGGGGCACGGCGGCGAGGACGAGCCGGACCTGTTCGAGATGGACCCGCTGGAGTTCGAGGACCTGATCGCCGAGCTGTTCCGGCTGCGCGGCTTCAAGGTGATGACCACGGCCCGCAGCGGCGACGTCGGGGTGGACGTGGTGGCCGAGGACCTGACCCCGGTGACCGGCGGCAAGATCGTGATCCAGGCCAAGCGCTACAAGAAGACCGTCCCGCCGACGGCGGTGCGCGACCTGGAGTCGACCGTCCGCCACCACGGCGCGAACAAGGGCATCCTGGTCACCACCGCGGGCTTCGGCCGCGGCTCGTACAGCTACATCGAGGGCAAGCCGCTGACCCTGGTGAGCGGCCCGGAGCTGGTGGCGCTGCTCGCCGAGCAGGGCCTGCGCGGCCGGCTCGGCGGCGGTGCCGCCACCGCCGCCGCCACGACCGCCGCCGCGGGCCGCGAGCCCGAAGGGGCGGTCGAGACCGCGCTCACGGTGAGCTGGCGGAGCCGGACGGCCGGCGGGGACGCGGTGGAGCTGGACGTCACCGCCTTCCTGTGCGCCGGCGGCCGGGTGCTGAGCGACGAGCACTTCGTGTTCTTCAACAGCCCGCAGGATCCGGACGGCGCCGTCCGGCTGCATCCGACCCACTCGGTGCCGGGCGAGCCGACCCGGGCGGCCCGGCTGGCGCTGGACCTGCACCGGCTGCCGGCGGCCGTCGAGGAGGTGGTGGTCGCCGTGTCCACCGAGGAGGAGGAGCACCCCGCGCTGCCGCTCGGCTACGTGCACGGGCTGGCCCTCGCCGCCGCGTACGGGCCGGGCGCGGGCGGTCCGGACGCCTGGGCGGGCCCGACCGGCGGGGTGCCGGACAGTGCGATGCTGCTCGGGGCGTTCCGCCGGGGCGCCGGCGGCTGGGAGTTCAGCCCGTCGGGGCGGGTGGTGACGAACGGCCTGGCCGGGCTGGCGGCGGCCTTCGGTGTGGCGGTCGAGTAGGCGGGCCACGCCGATCCGGACCCCGAGTGCCCTTGGTCCTCAGGGTCCGGGTCATACCTGAGGAGGAGAAGGGCCCCCGCCACCCCGCCGGGTCGGCGGGGGCCGACCACCGCGCGGCATTACGCATCGCGTTCGAACAGCTTGGGATGATGTTACGGAGTTAAACATTCCGTTAACCCGTTCCAGGAGTCACCCGTGACCTTCCCCGTAACCGCCGTCCACACCGGCCTGGCGGCCGCCCGAGCCACCAACCTGAACAAGGTCTACGGGGAGGGGGAGACCCGCGTCGTCGCCCTCGACAACGTCAGCGTCGTCTTCCCCCAGGGCGAGTTCACCGCCATCATGGGCCCCTCCGGATCCGGCAAGTCCACCCTCATGCACTGCATGGCCGGCCTGGACACCGTCACCTCCGGCTCCTCCACCATCGGCGACACCGAGCTCGTCGGCCTCAAGGACAAGCAGCTCACCCAGCTGCGCCGGGACCACATCGGCTTCATCTTCCAGGCCTTCAACCTGCTCCCCACGCTGACCGCCCTGGAGAACATCACCCTCCCGATGGACATCGCCGGCCGCAAGGCCGACAAGGCCTGGCTCGACCGCGTCGTCGACACCGTCGGCCTCTCCGGCCGCCTCAGCCACCGGCCCTCCCAGCTCTCCGGCGGCCAGCAGCAGCGCGTCGCCTGCGCCCGCGCCCTCGCCTCCAAGCCCGACATCATCTTCGCCGACGAGCCCACCGGCAACCTCGACTCCCGCTCCGGCGCCGAGATCCTCTCCTTCCTGCGCAACTCCGTCCGCGAGCTCGGCCAGACCGTCGTCATGGTCACCCACGACCCGGTCGCCGCCTCCTACGCCGACCGCGTCGTCTTCCTCGCCGACGGCCGCATCGTCGACGAGCTCCACCACCCCACCGCCGACACCGTCCTGGACCGCATGCGCCGCTTCGACGCCAAGGGCCGCACCAGCTGAGCCCCCCGCCCCGAACCGCACCCGTCCCCCGAGTACCCCAGGACTGACAACCCCTCATGTTCCGCACCGCACTGCGCAACGTGCTCGCCCACAAGGGCCGACTGCTGATGACGGTACTGGCCGTCATGCTCGGCACCGCCTTCGTGGCCGGCACGCTGGTCTTCTCCGACACCTTCGGCAACGCGCTCAGGACCCAGAGCTCCAAGAGCTACACCGACATCGCCGTCACGGTCCGCGACCGCGAGGCCGGCAACCTCAGCTACCAGCACGGTGAGCGGGCCGTCGACAGCCCGATCCTCACCGAGGAGACCCGTACGAAGGTCGCCGCGCTGCCCGGCGTCGCCGAGGTCCGCGGCGTGGTCAGCGGCTTCGCCGGCATCGCCGACAAGAAGGGCGCGCTGATCGGCAACGGCTTCTCCACCACCGGCACCAACTACGTGCCGGGCGCCGACGGCACCGACGCGCGCTACCCGCTGGTCGAGGGCCGCGGCCCGAAGGACGCCACCGAGATCGCGCTGGACGCCAAGACCGCCGACAAGGGCGGCTTCAAGGTCGGCGACACGATCCGGGTCGCGGTCAACGGCCCGGTGATGCAGCTGAAGCTCACCGGCACCGTGCACACCAACGACCCGCGCGTGGTGGCCGGCGGCTCGCTGGCCGCCTTCGACACCGCCACCGCCCAGCGGCTCTACCTGAACCCGGGCCGCTTCGCCGAGCTGGACGTCAGGGCCAAGCCGGGCGCCGACGACTCCGCGCTGCTCGCCGCCGTCGAGCAGGCCGCCCCGCAGGGCGACAACATCGAGGCCAAGACCGGCCGCGAGCTCGCCGACGAGCAGGACCGGATGATCAAGCAGGGCACCCAGGTGCTGAGCACCGCCCTGCTGGCCTTCGCCGGCATCGCGCTGTTCGTCGGCGTCTTCATCATCGCCAACACCTTCACCATGCTGGTCGCCCAGCGCACCAAGGAGCTGGCCCTGCTGCGCGCCGTCGGCGCGACCCGCCGCCAGATCACCCGCTCGGTGCTGATCGAGGCGCTGCTGGTCGGCCTGACCGCCTCGGTGACCGGTCTGCTGGCCGGCATCGGCATCGCCGTCGGGCTCAAGGCCGTGCTCAACGGCCCGATGGACGCCAACCTGCCGGACGGCCCGCTGATCGTCGCCCCGAGCACGGTGATCGCCGCCGTCGCGACCGGTGTGCTGGTGACGGTGCTGGCCGCCTGGCTGCCCGCCCGCCGGGCCTCCCGGATCGCGCCGGTGGCGGCGATGAGCTCGGTCGAGCAGCCCGCCTCCCACAAGAGCCTGGTGGTCCGCAACACCATCGGCCTGCTGTTCTCCGCCACCGGTGGAGCCGCGCTGGTGGCCGGCGTGGCCGGCAAGGAGGTCAAGCTGGTCGGCCTCGGCGCCGGCGCGCTGCTGATCGGCGTGTTCGTGCTGACCCCGCTGCTGTCCCGGCCGCTGATCTCGCTGCTCGCCCCGCTGCTGCGCGCCGTGTACGGCACGCCGGGCAAGCTGGCCCAGGAGAACGCGGTCCGCAACCCGCGCCGCACCGCCGCGACCGCCTCGGCGCTGACCATCGGCGTCACCCTGATCACCTCGCTGACCGTGATCGGCGCCTCGGTGAACCAGGCCGTGGACAAGCTCACCGCGACCAACCTCAAGGCCGACTACACGGTCGCGATGCAGAACTTCTCGAACCTCTCCCCCGAGGTCGCCGCCCAGGTCGCCAAGGTGCCCGGCATCAGCGCGATGAGCACCCAGCGCACCGTCCAGGTCAACATCGGGCAGGGGCAGGAGGACAGCGAGTCGATCACCGCGGTGGATGCCGCGACCATCGACCGGCTGGCCACCGTCAAGGTCTCGGAAGGCTCCGCCGACGCCCTCAAGCAGGGCAAGCTGCTGGTGAGTTCGGGCCGCGCCGAGCACGGCGGCTACAAGCTCGGCGACACCCTCGCCGTCACCTACCCGGACGGCGCCAAGGGCTCGCTGACCGTCGGCGGCATCCTGGAGGCCAACACCGCGCTGGCCGGCATCGTCGCCCCGGAGTCCGTGGTCGGCCCGCACGCGGCGCCCGGCTCCGGTCCGGAGGCGGTCCTGGTCAAGGGCGCCAACGGCCCGACCGAGGAACTGAAGCAGGCGCTGCGCGACGCGACCGGCGGCAACCCGCTGATCGCGGTCAAGGGCCAGAAGGAGATCAAGGAGGAGAACCGCCAGATGATCACCAGCATCCTGAACATGATGTACGGGCTGCTCGGCATGTCCGTGGTCATCGCGGTGCTCGGTGTGGTCAACACCATGGCGATGTCGGTGTTCGAGCGGCGCCGGGAGATCGGCATGCTGCGGGCGATCGGCCTGGACCGGCTCGGCATCCGCCGGATGGTCCGGCTGGAGTCGCTGCTGATCGCGCTGTTCGGCGGGCTGGTGGGTGTCGGCCTCGGCATCCTGGTCGCCTGGGCGGTCGTGGGCACGATGGCGGACAGCCTCAAGGGCATCAGCACCGTGGTGCCGCCGCTGCAGACCGCCGGCTTCCTGCTCGCGGCCGCCGTGATCGGCCTGCTGGCCGCGCTCTGGCCGGCCCACCGGGCGGCGAAGCTGGACATCCTGGACTCGATCAAGAGCCAGTAGCGGTCCGCCGGTAGCGGACTCGGAGCACGAAGCCGGGAGCCCCCGGGGCGGTTGGAGAAACCGCCCCGGGGGCTCCGTCGTGTCCCCGGTCGGAGAACGTCAGTTGAACAGGACCTTCTCGTTGTTCGGCTGCAGGGTGCCGGTGGTCAGACCGGCGGCCGAGACCAGCAGCTGGCCGGCCGGCTTGCCGTCGGTGCCGAGCACCTCGGCGGTGACCGGCGTGGTCTCGTCCGGTGCGGTGACCTGGAGGCCGGTGAGCACGTGGCAGGTCGCGTCCGACTTGTCGCAGGCGCTCCACTTGAGGCCCGCGTAGCCGGACTTGTTGGGCTTCAGGGTGACCAGCACCGCCGGCCCGGGGTGCGCGTCGCGGTTGGCCGCCAGCGCGTCCGGGCTGTTGTCGGCCTTCAGTCCGCCGAAGCCCGGGTACCCGTACAGGGTGCAGTTGTGGTCGCTCTTGTTCTTGATCGTCAGCATCGCCGAGCCCGTGCCCTTGATCTGCACGGTGGCGGTGATCTCGTCGCTCTTGCAACGCGAACCGGCCGCCTGGCCGGCCATCGGGTCGCCGGGGACGGTGGCCCCGGCGGCGCTCGCCTTCGGGTCTCCCGGCTTGTCGTCCGTGTACTTCACGTCGTCGCACGCGGTCAGCACGACGGTCGCCGCGAGGGCGGCGACACCGACGGCGAGTAACCTGGCAGGCCTGCGAACGGTCATGGTCCCCCCAAGGGTGAGTAATGGCATGGTGCTGTCACCCTATGTACGAAGGCCGTGGCAGAACGGTTCCACTGAGGCTGTAGTTTGTCAGAGCTGACCGCTTTCCTCCGGTTCCTGACTGGTTTCGGCCGCTCATGGCGAGAACCGGCCGCGGACATACGAAACCGCCCCGCCCGGCGGGTGCCGGGCGGGGCGGTACGGGTGTCGAACGGCCGGATCAGGCGGCCGGCTTGGCGGTCACCCGCTGGGCGGGCTTGGCCTTGCCGCCGCCGAAGAGGTTGAAGAACACGGCCAGCGTCGGCAGCAGGTAGAGCAGCCAGACCACCAGCTGGAGCACCGTCGGGTCCGGCTGGAAGTTGAACACGCCCTTCAGCAGGGTGCCGTACCAACTGTCCTTGGGGATGGTGCTGGAGATGTCGAAGGCCACGCTCTGCAGACCGGGCAGCCAGCCGGCCTCCTGCAGGTCGTGCACGCCGTAGGCGAGGACGCCGGCCGCGACCACGACCAGCATCGCGCCGGTCCAGGTGAAGAACTTGGCCAGGTTGATCTTCAGCGCGCCGCGGTAGAACAGCCAGCCGAGCACCACCGAGGTGAGCAGGCCGAGCATGGCGCCGAGCAGCGGGTTCCAGCCGTCGCCGGTGGCCTGGACGGCCGTCCAGATGAACAGCGACGTCTCCAGGCCCTCGCGGCCGACGGCCAGGAAGGAGGTGACCACCAGGGCGGTGGTGCCCATCGCGATCGCCGCGTCCAGCTTGCCGTGCAGCTCGGTCTTCAGGTGCCGGGCGGTGCGCCGCATCCAGAACACCATCCAGGTCACCAGGCCGACCGAGATGACCGACAGGGTGCCGCCGAGCGCCTCCTGGGCCTCGAAGGTGAGCTGCGAGGAGCCGAACTGCAGCAGGGCGCCGAAGGCCATGGAGAGCGCCACGGCCGAGCCGACGCCGATCCACACCGGCGCCAGCTTGTCCTTGCGGCCGGTCTTGACCAGGTAGGCGATCAGGATGCAGACGACCAGGCTGGCTTCGAGGCCTTCGCGCAGGCCGATCAGGTAGTTGCCGAACACGCGGGCTCCTGGGGGGTGTAGAGATGGTACCGGGGGAAGCGGGAGGTGTCAGCCGAACAGGGCCTGACCCCACCACTCCCCCGGCTTGCGCACGCCCGCCGGGCAGGCGAAGTGGGCGGAGCCGACGTGCTGGATGTACTCGTTGAGCTTGTCGCTCGCCGCGAGCTTCTGCTGGAGCGGGACGAAGGCCTTGCGGGTGTCGCGCTGGTAGGCGAGGAAGAACAGCCCCGCGTCCAGGCGGCCGAGGCCGTCGGTGCCGTCGGTGAAGGAGAAACCGCGGCGCAGGATCATCAGGCCGCTGTTGGCGTCCGGGTGGGCGAGGGCGACGTGCGAGGTCGCGGGCATCGCCGCCAGGTCCGGGGCGTCGTGCTCCTTGACCTTGCCGTACGGGGCGCCCTCGCCCTTGGTGCGGCCGAAGGTGTCCTCCTGGTCCTTGAGCGAGGCGCGGTCCCAGGTCTCGACGTGCATCCGGATCCGCCGGGCGACCAGGTAGGAGCCGCCGGTCATCCACTCCGGGCCGTCGCCGGGCGCGGCCCAGACGTGGTCGGCGAGCTTCGCGGTGTCGGTGCCCGCGATGTTGTGGGTGCCGTCCTTGAACCCCATCAGGTTGCGCGGGGTCTGCTCGTCCGGGGTGGTCGAGGAGGTCTTGCCGAAACCGAGCTGCGACCAGCGGATGTTGACGGTGCCCATGCCGATCCGGGCCAGGTTGCGAATCGCGTGGACGGCGACCTGCGGGTCGTCGGCGCAGGCCTGGACGCAGAGGTCGCCGCCGCTGCGGGTCGGGTCGAGCTTGTCGCCCTTGAAGTTGGGCAGGTCGATCAGGGCCTCGGGGCGCTTGGCCTGGAGGCCGAAGCGGTCCACGCCGTCCTTCTCGAACAGGCTCGGGCCGAAGCCGATGGTCAGGGTGAGCCGGGAGGCCGGCAGGCCGAGGGCCTCGCCGGTGTCGTCCGGCGGCGCCTCCGGCGAACCGGGCACCGCGCCGGCGCCGACCTCGCGGCCGCCGGTCATCGCGGCGGCCGCCTTGGTCCACTCCTTGAGCAGCTTGACCAGGGACTCCCTGGTGGCCTTCTCGGAGACGTCGAAGGCGGCGAAGTGCAGCCGGTCCTGGACCGGCGTGGAGATGCCCGACTGGTGCTCGCCGTAGAACGGCACCTCGGCACCGACCTGGGTGGCGGCGACCGGGACGGCGTCGTCCTGACGGCTCGCCGCGGCGACCGAGCCGACGGCGGCGGCGCCGAGCGCGACGCCCGCGCCGGCCCAGCCGATGACGGCGCGGCGGCTGACCGCGCCCTTGGTCGCGGTGGCGTCGGCGGCGGCCGGCGTCCCGTTCTGCTGCTCGTTCTCCGCGTCCATCGGCGGGCGGGCCCTTCTACTGTGCTGGGGACTTCTGCGCTGGCCCACCGAGGCCGCGGGGCCCGGATCGCGGGCCGCCACGGCGTCGGTGGGGTGGTACGGGGTGTGCCTGGCCGGTTACTTGACGACCACGGCGGCGGCCAGCTTCGACAGCGGCTCGCCCAGCGAGTTGACCGCGTCGGAGAAGGTCTTGCGCTCGGCCTCGGTGACCTTGTCGTAGGAGGTGAAGGTGCCGTCGGCCTGCTTGAACTTGGCGAGCAGGGCGTTGATCTCGGTGAACTCGGAGTCCAGCGTCCTGGCCAGCTCCGGGTCCTTCTCGGCGGCGACCGGCTTCAGCAGCTCGTAGGCCTTCTGCGCGCCCTCGACGTTGGCCTGGAAGTCGGCCAGGTCGGTGTGGCTGTAGCGCTCCTCCTCGCCGGTGATCTTGTTGGTCGCCACCTCGTCCAGCAGCTCCTTGGCGCCGTTGGCCATGCTGGTCGGGGTGATCTCGGCCCCGGGGATCTTCTTCTGCCAGTCCTTGAGGTCGGCGACCAGCTGGTCGGCGAGCTTCTTCTCGTCGTCGCCGACCTTCGCGTCCACCCAGAGCGACTTCTCCAGCTTGTGCCAGCCGGTCCAGGCCTGGCCCGGCTCCAGCTTGTCCTCGCGGGTGTCGGTCTTCGGGTCGACGTCGCCGAAGCTCTCGGCGACCGGCTCGGTGCGCTCCCAGCCGGTGCGCGAGGGCGCGTACAGCGACTTGGCCTTCTCCAGGTCGTCCGCCTTGATCGCGGCGACGAAGGCCTCGACGGCCGGGATGGTGGCGTCGGCCTGCTCCTGGGCGTACTTGCGGTAGGCGTCGACGGCGGCGGCCAGGCGCGGGTCGGCCGACGCGGCGCTGCCGCCCTCGCCGGCGACGGTGATCTTCTGGCGGATGCCGTCGCCGACCATGCCGGGCTTGCAGGCGATCTCGTACGAGCCGGCCTTGATCTCGGCGTTGATGCTGACCTTGGTACCGGGGCCGATGTTCTCGCGCTCGGTGACGATCTTGTCGCCGTCGCCGTAGACGTAGACCTCGGTGGTCTTCGAGCCCTTGTTGCTGATGTCCAGCACGACGTGGCCGGCCGGGAAGGTCGTCTTGGAAACCTCGCAGGCGGTGTCGGTCGCGTTCACCTTGACCGCGTCGGAGGAGGCCGCCTTGTCGTCCTTCTTGGACGCGCAACCGGCCAGGGTGGCGGTCGCCACGGCGAGGGTGAGCAGCGCGGCTGCGGTGGAACGGCGACGGGCGGACATGCGGGCTCCAACGTAAAGAGGCATGGGTGTGCCAAGGCGGTACGGCCGGCCGGGGACCAGCAGACCATCATTAGCTAAGGCATACCTTACGTAAAGACCTCTTACCGTCTACACCCGCCCCCCGAACCGTTACCTTCCCGGAGCCCGGCGGGCCGCGGCCCGGGCCGTCCAGCGCCCCTCGTGGCGGCTGATCCGGATCGGGTGGCCGAAGGTCTCGCTGATCAGCTCCGTGGTCATCACCCCGTCCACCGGCCCGGCCGCGACACACTCGCCGCCGCGCAGCAGCAGGGCGTGGGTGGTGCTCTCCGGCAGCTCCTCCAGGTGGTGGGTGACCAGCACGCTGGCCAGTTCCGGGTGCTGGTGGCGCAGCAGGTCCAGGCTGTCCAGCAGCAGCTCGCGGGCGGTCAGGTCGAGTCCGGTGGCGGGTTCGTCGAGCAGCAGCAGCCGGGGACTGGGCATCAGCGCCCGGGCGATCAGGGCCCGGCCGCGCTCGCCCTGGGACAGCGTGGTCCAGGGCGCCTCGGCCATCGCCCGCATGCCGAGGGTGTCGATCAGCAGCTCGGCCCGCTCCAGCGCCACCGGGGCGGGCTTGCGGTGGAACTCCGGCTCGATGGTGTTGGTGTGGCCGGTGAGCACCACCTCGCGCACGGTCAGCGGCGAGCGCAGCGGGTGGCGCGGGTTGACGTGCCCGAGGTGGGCACGCAGCTCGCGGACGTCCACCCGGCCGAGCCGACGGCCGAGCACGTCCACCTCGCCGCGGGTGGGGTGGGAGACCGCGCCGAGCAGCGCGAGCAGGGTGGACTTGCCCGCCCCGTTGGGGCCGAGCAGAGCCCAGTGCTCGCCGGGGAGGATCTCCAGGGTGATCCCGCGCAGCAGGTGCCGGCCGTCGCGCACGACGTCCACGTCCCGGGTGCGCAGCAGCGGCCCGTCGAAGTCGGGGGCGGATGAGTTCACGGGACTCCGATCGCGGCGCCGGGCAGGGTGCGGGCGGGGCGCCGCGCCGGTTCGGCGCCGTCCGTCCGCGTGCAGAGTACAACCGTCGGCCGGGGGCGGCCCCGGCCGTCCGAGGGGTGGACGCGCCACGGCGCCGCCGACCGGCGGGAGTTGGGGCCTCAGAGCGCCAACAGCCCGGCGTCGGTGGGGCGCAGGCCGCAGGCGTCGAGGTAGAGGGGGCCCAGTTGCGGCTCGAAGTCGACGTGCAGCCAGCCGCAGCCGGCCGCGCGGGCGCCGTCGGCCGCCTCGGCGACCAGCCGGGTGGCGACACCCTGCCGCCGGGCGCCCGGGGCGACCACGGTGTCGAGCAGGAAGGCATGGGTGCCGCCGTCCCAGGCCAGGTTGACGAAGCCGACCAGGGCGCCGTCGGCGCTGCGGCGGGCGGTGACCCAGCCGAGGCTGTGCCGCTCCAGCCGGGCGAGCCAGCCCCCGGGTCGCACGGGGTGGCCGAAGCCCTCGGCGTGCAGGGCGTCGAGTTCGGGGTCGGCGAGCGGGCCGCGCCACAGGTAGTCGATCGTCACGACGGCACTGTAGAGCGCTTGTTAACTTCTGATCATTTTTTATCAACGAAGGACACGACTTGGCAAAGTTATGACCTTCCCTCTAGCTGAATCTGACTGAACCCCGTCAATCTCTGACGCAGCTCCTTTCCCTGCACAGCTACCCCCACTGGAGTCAGAGTGACCCCCACGCCCTCCTCCCGCCGTGCCCGCGTGGCCGCGGCCGTCGCGGTCGTCGCCGCCCTCGCCGGCGCCACCGTCCCCGCCGCCACGGCGTCCGCCGCCCCCGGCACGCGCGAGGCCGCGATATCCCAGGCCCGCGCCAACGTCGCCCACAACGCGGGGGTGTTCGGCTTCGGCTCCGGCCAGGACCTCGTGCTCAAGGACGTCGTACTGGACGCCGACGGCACCTCGCACGTGCGCTTCGACCGCACCTTCCAGGGCCTGCCGGTGGTCGGCGGCGACCTCGTCGTCCACCAGGACGCCAAGGGCCGGCTCAGGGACTCCTCCCGGGCGGCCGCCCACGACGCCGCCGTGAAGTCGACCGTGCCGAAGGTGAACGCCCAGTCCGGCGCGGCCGGCGCGCTGGCCGCCGCCCCGGGCGTCAAGGACGCCGTCAGCACTCCCGAGCTGGTCGTCTGGGCCGCCGACGGCACGCCCCGACTGGCCTGGCGCACCACCGTCGAGGGCACCGGCGAGCACGGCCAGCCGGCCGGCAAGGTGGTCGTCACCGACGCCACCACCGGCGAGCAGATCGAGTCCTACGACGCCGAGCACCAGGCGGCCGGCACCGGGAACTCCGAGTACACCGGCACGGTCACCATCGACACCACCGCCAAGTCCGGCGGCGGCTACACCCTGACCGACCCGGTCCGCGGCCACGTCACCAAGGACGCCAACAACCTCTCCGCGAGCTCGCTCAAGGCCTCCTCCGGCACCGCGTTCAACAGCACCACCAACGTCTGGGGCGACGGGCGGAAGTTCTCCTCCGACCGCTCCACCGCCGCCGTCGACGCCCACGCCAACACCGCCTGGACGTACGACTACTACAAGAACGTCCACGGCCGCAGCGGCATCAAGAACGACGGCAAGGGCGCCACCGTCTTCGTCCACGTCGGCACCAACTGGGACAACGCCCAGTGGTCCGACGCCTGCTTCTGCATGATGACCGGCGACGGCAACGGCAGCACCGACCCGGAGCAGGTCGACCTCGACACCATGGGCCACGAGATGACCCACGGCGTCACCAGCGCCACCGCCAACCTGCGCTACAGCGGCGAGTCCGGCGGCCTCAACGAGTCCACCAGCGACATCTTCGGCACCATGGTCGAGTTCTACGCCAACAACACGGTCGACACCGGCGACTACCTGTTCAGCGACCAGTCCACCCCGCCGTGGCTGCGCCGCTTCGACAAGCCCTCGCTGGACGGCGGCTCCGCCGACTGCTGGAGCAGCAGTGTCGGCAAGCTCGACGTGCACTACTCCTCGGGCGTCGGCAACCACTGGTTCTACCTGGCCAGCGAGGGCAGCGGCAGCAAGACCGTCAACGGCGTCACCTACAACAGCGCGACCTGCAACAGCTCCACGGTGGCCGGCATCGGCCGCGACAAGGTCGCCAGGATCTGGTACCGCGCGCTGACCGTCTACATGACCTCCACCACCAACTACAAGGGTGCCCGCGCCGCCTCGCTGAACGCGGCCCGCGACCTGTACGGCGCCGGCAGCGCCGAGTACAACGCGGTCGCGGCGGCCTGGAGCGGGGTCAACGTCAACTGACGCCCCTCAGCCCGTCGAACAGGCCGTCATCACCGGGAGATCGGGCGCCGGGGCGCCCCACTGCGCGCAGCGCGAGCACATCCGGCCCGACGGCTCACTGTTTCCGTCGGAGAGTTCGCGGAGGCCGACGCCGGGAGATCAAGCTCGGCCACCTCTTTCGAGGAGGTGTTCCAGTTTGACGAGCAGTGCGGCGAAGGCCTGACGCTCGTCGCCGTCGAGTCCCGCCATCAGCTGTTGTTCCATCAGGCGGTGGTGGGTGAGGACCTGGTCGACGAGGCGTAGTCCGGGTTCGGTGAGCCTGAGGTGGATGATGCGGCGGTCGTGTTCGTCGCGTTCGCGGGCGATCAGACCCTTGCGTTCGAGTTGGTCCGCGCGACCGGTCATGCCGGAGCAGGTGACCTTCTCACCGGCGGCCAGTTGTCCGGTGGTCAGGCGGTGGGAAGGTCCGGCCTGGTGTAGGACGGCGAGCACATGGAAGGTGGCGAGGGTGAGTCCGTGCCGCTTGAGCACGGGGGTCAGCTGTTCCTTCCAGAGCGCGATGACGCGGTACAGGCGGTCGAGCGGCCGTAGCGGTGAAGCCGGCGGAAGCGCGGGCGCGGGCTCGTCCTGGATCATGACCGTTCTTTCACTTCGCTGATTCGTCGGCGGGCACCGTGACCGCCCCCGGGCGGACTCGCGGTCCTGGTGCAGGCCCGGTGCCGGCCTGAGGCAGGCCGGCACCAGACGAGCGTCGGTGCCGGTCAGGCGGCTGCCGGGGCCGGCCACGGTGAGTGGGCCGGGCTGCGGTGCAGGCCCTTGTGGTCGTAGAGGCGGGTGACGGCGAACCCCAGGGCGAGCGAGATCGCGAAGCCGATGCCGACCATGGTCCAGGCGCGTCCGAGTCCCGCTTCGGCCTGTGCGCCGAAGTAGAGGATGGAGCGGACTCCGTCGACCACCTGGCGGAAGGGCTCGAAGCCGGCCAGGAACCGGTAGAAGCCGGGGAGCGCCTGCAGCGGGATGGTGCCGCCCGCGGAGGGGATCGCCAGGCCCACCAGCACCAGCATGGACACCAGCGGGCCCGGGGTGCCGAAGGCGGCGAGCAGGGCCAGCGCCGTGATGCCCATCGCCGCCGTGGCGCAGGTCCCGAAGAGCCACAGCATCGGCAGGTGGGAGGCGTCGATGCCGACGATGCCGAAGGCCGCGACCATCGCGAGGGCGGAGGTCAGCGCGGAGAGGGCGACCATGACCACGGAGGCGACCGCGAAGTGACGGGTGCGGCTGATGTGCTGGGCGGGCGCGGTGCTGCGGAACGGGCCCTTCTCGCTGGCGACGTAGCCGAGCGCCGCGTCCACCTGGGTGTGGATCACGTTCGCGCCGAGCATGCCGCCCAGGACGAGGACGAGGGTGTAGAAGAAGGCACTCAGTCCGAGGCCGCTGTGCCGGCCGAGCGGGTGGCCCTCCTGGATCACGGCCTTGACGGGGTCGGTGATCATCAGCTGGGCCGCGGCGCCCGGGGCGGCCTGGCGCCCGGTCTGCTGCGCGGCCTGCTGCTTCGCGAGCTGTTCGGCGAGCTGGTGGCCGACCTGGGCGGAGGTGGCCTGAACGACCTTGCGGTTGATCTCGGTCGCCATCGAGGAGCCGAAGCTGCCGGCCGCGGGATTGGTCAGCACCGTGATGGTCGGGGGGTGCGGATCGTGCTGGGCCGGCCCGGCGAGGGCGGCGACCGTGGCGGAGAAGTCGTCCGGGATGACGAGCGCCCCGAACACCTTGTCCTTGCCCAGCAGGTCGTCCGCGGTGGCCCGGTCGACCTCTTTCCAGGAGACCTTGCCCTTCAGGTCGTCGGCTCCGGTGATCTGCGAGGCGATCTGCGCGCCGAGGTCGATCCGCTGACCGGCCACCTGAACGCCGCGGTCGGCGTTGACCAGCGCGATCGGCATGTCCTTCGCCGAACCGACCGGGTCGTTGTTGGCACCCAGGTAGAGCAGCGACAGGACGAACGACAGCAGGCCGAGGATCACCGCGGACGACAGCCACAGGCTCCTCCTGCGCAGCAGTCCGCGGGCGCTCACGCTCTGGACGCGGGGTGGCTCAGACATCAACGGTGCTCCGGTTGCGATATCGCGCCGTCGTGGCGCTCCGAGTGACAAGAGGACGTGGATTTCCAGCGTTTCAGCTGGCCGTCCGCCCAACTGATAGCTTCACTATCTAGCTAGATAGTGAAGCTATCAGTAAGAGGAGTCCATTCGACGGCCTGCGAGACTGATCACAGACACCGAGTCCGAGCGAGAGTGCGCATGAAGATCTCCGACCTGAGCCGGCAGTCCGGGACCCCGGTCGCCACCATCAAGTACTACGTACGTGAAGGCCTGCTGCCCCCGGGTCGGCCCCTCGGCGCCACCCTCACGCTCTACGGCGACGAGCACGTCCAGCGCCTGCGGCTCATCCGCGCCCTCACCGCCCGCGGCGGCCTGTCCATCGCCGCCACCCGCGACGTCCTCGCCGCGCTCGACCAGCCCCTCGACCCGCTCGCCACCCTCGGAGTCGTCCACTACGCCCTGCCCACTCCCGTCGACGCCGCCGAGACGGACGCCGTCGACGAGCAAGCGCACCGGATCGACGAGCTGCTCGACGCCATGGACTGGGAGGTCTCCCAGGACTCACCGCACCGCAGAGCCCTCGCCGCCAGCCTGATGGACCTCGACCGCCTCGGCGTCACCTACCGCACCGAAGACCTCCTGCCCTACGCCGAGGTCGCCGCCACCGCCGCCCGGCTCGACCTCGACCAGCTTGAGGACATCAAGGACCGCCTCCGGCTCGCCGAACACGCCGCCATCGTCGTCCTGCTCCTCGAACCGGTCCTCGCCGTCCTACGGCGCCTCGCCCAGGAACACGAATCCCACCGCCGCACCGCCTGGGCCCGCCCGGCCGAAGCCGCCGAACCCCACCCCGCCCGACCCCGACTCCCCCGTGATCCCGCGTGAGGGGCTCCACCAGCTTCGGCAGCGGCCCCGGCCGAGGGCGACTGATGTCGCGCTCCTCGCCCTCCCGGACGATCTTGGACTTGCGGAGGCAGAGGTCGATCTCCGGCCGGTCGGCCGGGTCCGTCGACGTGTGCCGCATCGGTGGTTCGTGGTGGTCCGCGGGCATGGACCGGATTCTCCGGAAGGACCGCGGTTGGGCGCGGCCGTCGAATGACCGTACGTTCGACGGGCTTCAGGGCCTCAGTGGTCGAACCCCACGTGGCAGTGGTCGTGATGGGTGTCGTCGGTGAAGAACTGGTTCCCGGCGCCCCGGAGCGCCACCGGACCGCCCACGTTGTACGAGCCGGCGGCGGCCGCGTCCCGCATGAAGGACGCGATCAGCTGCCGGGACGTCCCCGGGTCGACCACGGCCAGCCCGTCGATCCGCCAGACGTCGAAGGCCCGGCCCAGCGGATGGTCGCTGGGCCGGGTCGTCCCGAAGACGTCCAACGGGTGGCCGGTCCGCACCACGCTCACCGAGAGCGTGTACGGGCCGGCCAATCGCAGCATCGCCTCCAGCACGCTGTCGTGGACGGTACCGCTGCGCAGGTCGGCGGCGGCCTCCGGCGGCAGCTCGATCCGGGGCTCGGCCAGCACCCGGGCCACCGCGGGCGGCGGCGCGGCGGCGGTCGGCCCGGCGTCCCCCGGACGCAGGTCGGTGACGGTCCAGCGCGGCTCGGCCCGGCCGAGCCGGACGTCCACCGTGGTGCCGCCCTCGACCACCGAACCGTCCGGGCCGCGCCGCCACTGACGACAGACCACCAGCACGCTCGCCGAGTCGTCGAGGATCCCGCCGTACTGGGCGACGATCACCTCCAGGCCGGCCTCGGTCGCCGCCGGGGCCAGCGGGCCCGCCCGGTCGGCCAGCGCGGGCGGCAGGCCGAGCGCCGCCACCCGGGCGCGGGCCGCCTCCATGCCCTGCCCGCCGGGCGGCCAGGCACCGAGCGCGGCGACCAGTTCGACGGCGCGGCGCTTGACGTCGGGCTGGATCTCACCGGGGCCGGGCTGCCAGAGGGGAGGTTGGGGCAGCGGGGTGGGTGTGGGTGTGGGTGTCGGCGTCTCGGTGGGCCGTCCGGTGGGAGTCCCGGCCGGGCTCGTGGCCGGGCTCGTGGCCTGGCTCGTGGCCGTCGGCTGCGGCCTGGTACCTCCCGTACACCCCGCCGTTCCCAGCACCAGCGCCGCCGCGCCCGCCCGCAGGATCCCGCGTCGCCCCGGTCCCCGGCCGCCGTCTCCACGCGTCATGCCGTCAGTATGCGGCTCCGGGCGGCCCGGCGCCGCGGGCGGGCTACTGCCGTTCCGGGGGCAGCAGGCCGTAGCCCTCCTCGGTCCGCACGATCCAGGAGGGCTCGCCGAGCTTCACCCTCAGCACTGCCGTCAGGTACCTCAGCTCGTGGGTGTGGAACGGCGTGCCGTAGACCTTCCACATGATCGCCTCCGGCTCGTGCACGCCCTCGCCCAACTCGATCAGGCCGCACAGCAGTTTGACGTCGGAGCGGTTCAGCCGCGCCTCGCGGCCGTCCACGGTGACGAGGCGGGTGTCCAGGTCGACGACGAGGCGCCCGTCGAAGGCGGTCAGCGAGCCCCGCGACTCCGGCACCACACCGAAACGCTCGCGGATCCACTCCGCCACGACCCGGTCGTCCGCCGGCTGGGCGGCCCGCGCCGCGTTCTCCTCCGCCACGCCGGGCAGCCTAACCGGCGGCGCCCGGCACCGACCAGACCGCGTTCCGACCGGGCGGGAGGAGCACCCCGATCACCCCTCCCCCAGTGGTGGCGGCGGCGCCAGCAGCGCCTCCGCCGAGGCCGTCCGGGCATAGAGCACCCACCTCCCCGCCCGGTGGGCGCTGACCAGCCGGGCCTCCCGCAGGGCGGTCAGGTACTGCGAGACGGCCGAGGGCGAGAGTCCGGTGCGCCGGGCGAGTTCGGTGGTCGACGCCGGGGCGCCGAGCTCCGAGAGCAGCAGGGCCCGGGAGCGGCCGAGCACCGCGGCGAGCGCCCCGGCGACCGGGACCGGCGCCGTCTCCCACAGCCCGCCGATCCCCCGTGCCGGGTAGGCGAGTTGGGGTGGGTCCCCCGGGGCGAGGCGGGTGTACAGGCGCGGGCCGGTGAAGGCCGACGGGATCAGCAGCAGGCCCGATCCTGGCCTCCGGCCGGGCAGCGGCCGGGACCGGTGGCGCAGCCGGAGCGTGTCCTCCGTCCAGCGCAGCTCCGCGTGCAGGTCGTTCAGCACCCGCGCGGTGCCGTGCTCGGCGGCCTGCCGGGCCCGGTGCAGCACATCGGCGTCCAGGACGGCCCGGATCCTCGCCCAGTACGGTGCCAGCGCCAGCTCCCAGTACGTCTCGACCGCACCGGTCAGCCGCGCCAGTCCCGCCTCCGGGTCGGCGTACAGCGCCCGCAGCCGGGCGCCGAGCCCGTCCCCGAGCCGGTCGAGGTCGCGGCGGACCCGCTCGGCCGGGGTGGCCCGGATCGCGGCCAACTCCTCGGCCAGTGTGGGGGCGGGCCCGGCGGGGGCCGGGTTGAGGAAGTCCGGCACGTACCCGGCGGGCCGGACCAGCTCGGCGAGCAGGGCGTACGCCGGGCCGAGCGCCGCCAGCCGGGGTCGCACCTGCTCCGTCCAGGGCCGGTGGACGGGGTGGGCGAGCCCTGAGCGCAGCAGCCGCAGGCTCGGCCCGACCTCCCACATCGGCGAGACCGCGAAGCGCATCCGCGCCAGGTCGCCCGCCGTGAACAGCAGCTCGGCCGCCAAGCCCCACCCCCGTGGATTCACACATGTTCGAATCGTTGGCGGTCAGGCTAGTGCAGTGGAGATCATCATGGGCATGACTTCGAACGCCCTCGTGAACACCCCCACCGCCGACCCTGTCACCGCCGCCGCCTCCGGCACCTGGAAGCTCGGGGACCGCACCGTCCACCGGATCGGCTTCGGCACGATGCGCCTGCCGCAGACCGGCCCGGCGCTCGTCCCGCACGCCGTCCCGCGCGACCGCGAGCAGGCCCTGCGGGTGCTGCGCCGGGCCGTCGAGCTGGGCGTCGACCACATCGACACCGCCGCCTTCTACTTCTCCCCGCTGCGCTCCGCCAACGAGCTGATCAACCGGGCGCTCGCGCCGTACTCCGACGACCTGGTGATCGCCACCAAGGTCGGCCCGGGCCGCGGCCCCGACGGCGAGTGGGTCGAGCACGCCCGCACCCCCGAGCGGCTGCGCGCCCAGGTGGAGCAGAACCTGCGCCAGCTCGGCCGCGACCACCTCGACCTGGTGAACCTCCGGATCCTCGGCACCGACTCGGTCGCCGAACGCTTCGGCGCGCTGGCCGAGTTGCGCCAGGCCGGACTGATCCGGCAGCTCGGCCTCTCCAACGTCCACCCGCACCAGCTCGCCGAGGCGCAGACCATCGCGCCGGTGGTCTGCGTGCAGAACCCGTACGGCATCGGCGCCACACCGGAGCAGGACGAGCTGCTGCGGATCTGCGGGGAGCAGGGCATCGCGTTCGTCCCCTTCTACGCGATCGCCGGAGCCGGACGGCAGGACGGCGCCGGCGGGACCGAGCCCGCCCAGGTCCTGGCGGTGGCCGAGGCACGCGGGGTGAGCACCGCACAGGTGCGCCTGGCCTGGACGCTGCACCGCGGCCCGCACGTGCTGGCCATCCCGGGCACCGGGGACGTGGCGCACCTGGAGGACAACATCGCCGCCGGGGCGCTGCGGCTGTCGGCGCGGGAGCTGGCGCTGCTGGACGAGGCCCACGCGGGCTGAGGCGGAGGGGGCTGGGCGGAGGGGAGCGCGGGCCGGCACTCACGGGCTGGGACGGAACCGGGCGCCGCCCGCCGCGCGTCGCCCCGGGGAAAGTCGATCTTCGTCCGCCACGAGGAGTCCCCGAACATGACCGACCTTGCCACCCGCTACCTCTACCTGGCCCGCCACGGTGAGGCCGCGTCCGAAGGCGACGGCAGCGCCCTCACCGCCGCCGGGCGCCGGCAGGCCGCCCTGCTGGGCCGACGGCTGGCCGGCCGCCCGATCTCGGCGCTGCACCACGGCCCGCTGCCCCGGGCGGCGGAGACCGCGCGGCTGGTCGCGGAACAGCTGACCGGCGTGCGGCCGCGGCAGTGCGAGGAGGCCGGCGACTTCGTGCCGTACGTGCCCGCGCGGGAGGAACTCCCCGAGGCCAGCGCCGAGTTCGTGCTCGACCGTCTCTCGGCCACCACGGCGGAGGAACGGGAGGAGGGCGCCCTGCTGGCCCGGCGGGCCGTCGAGCGGTTCACCGGGCCGGTGCCGGGCGGCGAGGAGCGGCACCAACTGGTCGTCACCCACGCCTTCCTGGTCGGCTGGCTGGTCCGGCACGCCCTGGACGCCCCGGCCTGGCGCTGGCTCGGCGTCAACGCCGCCAACGCGGCACTGACCGTCCTGCGCTACACGCCCGGTCGGCCGCCCGCCGTACTGCTCCTCAACGACCAGGGCCACCTCCCGGAGGAGCTGCACTGGACCGGCTACCCGCCCCAACTCCGTTGCTGACAAAGCGCGGAGGACGATCGGTGGCACCTTTCGGGCCCGTCGACAGGAATATGCAGACCGGTCTACTCTCGCCGCATGGGAGTCAAAGGTGAGGCGACCAGGGCTCGACTGATCGCCGGAACCAGGGAACTGATCGAGGCACAGGGCTACTTCGGCACCGGACTCAACCGGATCGTGGCCGCCACCGGCGCCCCCCGCGGCTCGCTCTACTTCCACTTCCCCGGCGGCAAGGACCAGTTGGTGACCGCCGCGCTCACCCAAGCCGGCCGGGAGGTCCAGGCCCTGCTCACCGGCCCGGCTGCCGAGGGCGCCGACACCGCCACCCTCGCCGAGCGGCTGGTCGACGCCTTCGCGGAACGCCTGGAGCGCTCGGACTACACCAGCGGCTGCCCGATCGCCACCGTCGCCCTGGAGGTGGCCGGCACCAACGAGGCCCTGCGGACGGTCTGCGCCCAGCTCTACGCGGACTGGCAGCAGCTCCTGGCCGACCGACTGGAGAGCGAAGGCTGCGGCCCGGCGCAGGCCCTGGCCGCAGCCGGGCAGGCACTCGCCCTGCTGGAGGGCGCCGCCCTGCTCGCCGCCGTCCGGCGCAGCCGCGAACCACTGGAGCACGCCCGGCCCGCCGTCCGACGGCTGCTCGGCTTCGGCACACCGTGACCGCGCCGGGCGGCCCGCGCCGACCACCGACCAGGCCGCGGCCCTGGACGCCTTCGGGCTCACCCGCGCCCGGCCCGTCCGCTCCGCACCGGCGCAGCGGCCTGGAACCACGACCACCACGGCCGGGACCGGGCCCAGCCCCACCGGTCCTGCTCACGCGTCTTCGTCAGCCCCGCGCTGAACGGCCGGACGCTGGTGTCCGGCAGCTCCTCCCAGGACACCCGGCGCCTTCGAGGGCGTGGACCCCTCCGCCTCCGAAGCGTTCCTCGCCCGGTACCTCCAGGTGAAGGAGGAGCTCCGAATCCCCGACACCTGCAACGCCACCGACATCGCCGCCCGGCTCTCGACCGACCCCGGGGCGCCGGGGCCGGACACCGAGGTGGTGGGCCACGGCGTCCTCACCCTCACCGCCTGCGGCCGGGAACACGGCCACCCCGCCGGGGCACTGCCGATCCGACGCCCATGTCAGGCGTGATGACGCTCCGTCAGTTCCAAGACCGGGGCGGCGATGGCACGGCTGAGGCCCGGCCCCGCACGGGCGGGGCCGGGCAGGCACCTGACGGGCAGCGAACGGAGGCCATCCCCGGCGTTCTCCGGCCGCGGGCTCCCCCCGTCGGTCCGACCATCGTGCCGACGACCACCGGGCGGTGTCGCCCTCCTTCGGCGTCACCCGAATCACGGACAATCGGGGCCTCCTCCGCGCACCGCCCGAAATCCCCTTGCCGCGGTGTGGAGGAGGGGGCCGTCGCCGCGATGGACCATCCGCGCCGAGACGCGCCTCGGCTGAGCCGCCCGCAGGCCAAGGCGTACCTGCCGGCCGTACGGGACGGGGCCGAGCCGCCCGAGGAGTCGGCCGATCTCACCGAGGAGGAGGTCGTCTGCCCGCCGCTGCCGATCAGCACACTTCGGCAGGGCCGCGGCCGAGCGGCTACGCCTCCCGCTCGAAGAGCAGCGCCGTCCAGTGGACCCCGTCCCGGCCGTGCAGGTCCGGGCGAGCAGCGCGGTGCAGGAGGCGCAGGCCGTGGCCGGCGGCGAGGGTGACGGTGGGCTCGGGCGGGAGGTCGAACATCCGGCGGCCGGGCGGGACGGGGCCGTGGCGCAGGGTGAGGGCGAGACGGCCGGCGGGGGCGAGGAGGCGGCTGAGGGCGGCCATCGCGGGCGGACGCTCGACGGGGGCGAGGTGCATCCAGACGGCGGTGAGCAGGACGAGGTCGTAGCGCCGGCCCTCGGCGACGAGCAGCGGCAGTCCGGGCAGCGCGTCGGCGACCCAGCGCACGCCGGAGCCGGCGTGCAACCGCTCGCCGACGGCGCGGAGTTCGGGGGTGGGCTCGGCGGCGACCACCCGGTGGCCGAGGGCGGCGAGGGCGGCGGCGTCCCGGCCGGTGCCGGCGCCGATGTCGAGGACGGAGCGGGGTGGGGCCGGGTACAGGTGGTGCAGGTCACGGTGTACCTCGGCGAAGCTCACGCCCTCGTACTGGACGGCGAGTTGCTCCGCCGCCTCGCCGTAGCCCCGCGTCCCGGCCGGCTCGGCCACCCGCTCCGGCCCGTTCACTGCGCCTCCCGGACGGCCACCGCGTCGCCGGCGGCGGCCGCGCCGGCGAAGAAGTCCCGCAGCTCGCGCAGGTCGTGGACGACGAGCGCCGCCCAGGTTTCGGACCAGGGCGTCGGGTAGCCGAGGTGCGCGACCGTACGGGCGAGCACGCTGTCCTGCTGGCGGACGAGTTCGCCGAGCGCCGAGCCGCGCAGGAAGGCGGCGGCCGTCGCGACCTGTTCGGGGCGCAGCACCGGCATGGCGCCGCTGCGCGGTGCCCCGCCGGGCAGGGCCTCGTCCGGTAGCGCCCCGTCCGGCCGGTGCCGTCGGCCGCCGTAGACGGGCAGCCGGGCGGCCGGGTCGGGGTGCAGGCCGTTCTCGGTGAGCGCGAGTTCCATCAGGACGGCGGTGCGCCGCACGCCGAGGGCGAGGCCCGCGGCGGCCAGCCGGTCATAGCGGACGTCGCGGTCGCGGGGCACGAGTTCGCCGAGTTCCTCCGGCGAGCAGGCGTCCACGGCCTGACCCGGCAAGCGGCACCAGAAGTGATCCACACTCACCCGCTCAGCGTAGCGGGGTCGGCAACCCCCGCGGCTTGGGCCTGTCCCTCGGATTCCGGCGGACCCGGCAAGGATCCAGGAGACAGGGCCTTGATCAGGCTTCGCCGGGGTGCCAGCGGGGCCATTCCCAGGGGTGGTCGACCCAGTGGACCCGCTGGGGGTCGCGCGGGTCGAGGTCGGGGAAGAGCTGGTGGACGCGCGGCTCGAACTCTTCCCGTTCGAGCGGTTCCCAGCCGTGGCCCTCGAAGCGGACGAGGCGGTAGCGGTTGTCGGCCCGGAGCTCGGCCACCTCGACCAGGGGTTTGGACGTGCTGTTGGTCTCCATGCCCCCAGCATGTGGCGCGCTGGCAATCAACGCCCGTCCAAACCCCTCTTCCGGGTCATATCCCGGCGTCGGTGCGCTCGTTGAGCACGGAAACGTTCGAGGGGGGCCGCTGGAAGGACGAGCACATGACTGGGCAGCCCACCGGAGGGCAGTGGCAGTGGCCGCAGAACGCTTGGCAGCCGCCACCGGTCCCGACGAATCCGCTACCGCCGTGGTCCACCCCCGAGCCGCCGAGACGTCTGTCGCGCAAGGCGTGGACGGCCGCGATGGTCGGGACGGGAGCCGTACTGGCCTCCGTCCTGGTGATGTGCGGGCCGGGGCCGGGGGACGAGGCCGGTGTGGCGGCGCTGCCGGAGGCCTCGCCCTCCGCCGCGGACCCGACGACGCAGTCGCTGCCGGTCTCCCCCTCCCTGGCCACGCCGGCGCCGTCCCCGCTGCCGCCGCCCACCCCGGGGACGGCGGTACCGGTGGAGGGGCCGAGCGTGGCCGCGCCCGCGGCCGCTGCGGGGGCCGCCGCGACGCCCGACGCCCAGCACGCCTCGGCGAGCGCGCATCCCAGGCCGGGGCACAGTCCGCACGCGTCCGCTCCGGCCCGCGGCCCGTCGGGCACTGCCGCCCCGGCGAGTGCCGGGGCGGATTCGGGCGGCGGCCGGAGCACCATCTGCGATCAGGCCGAGCGGGCGGGCCACTGGCCGGTCGGGTCGGACTCGGCCCGACTCTGCCGCAACATCTACGGCTGAGTCCACGGCTGGGCCGACGGCGGCCCCGGGGCCACGGACGCGGCCTGACCGGTCGGGCCGGCCGGAGCGGCCTGACCGGTCGGAACGGCCGGACCCGCCGGGACGGCCTGACCCGCCGGGACGACCGGCGCCCCATCCGCCCCCAGCAGCCCCCTGTCCAGCCGGGGTGCCAGCACCCGCGCCAGGGTGTCGGTGATGTGCCCGGTGTCCCGGTACAGCACCACGCCCTCCAGCACGGCCGGGCAGGAGGGCCCGGCGCCGGGGCAGAGCAGCGGGCCGAGGTCGAGGGTCCGCACCCCGTACCGGGCCGCGAGGCCGCCGTCCAGCACCGGGTCGGGCTCGAACGCGGTGTCGCGCGGGAAGAAGCAGGCGTCCGAGCGCCCGTCGGAGGCGGCCAGGCAGGTGGGGATGTCCTTGCCGGGCATCGGGGTGTCGCCGAGGTAGGCGAGCGGGGCGCCGAGCGCGGTGAGCCGGTCCAGGGTGCGGGTCCAGCCCTCGGCGCGCTCGGCCTGGGTGCCGTAGCGGTTGAGGCCGGCCATCAGGACGAGGCGCGGCCTGGGCCCGGAGGCCAGTCGGGTGAGGGTGTTCTCGCGCCAGCGGTCGCACTCCTCGAAGGTGCGGCCGAGCACGTTGTTGCGCACGGTGAGGGTGGCCAGCGGGCAGCCGGGCTTGACCAGGACCTCCAGGGCCCAGTGCCGCTGCTCGGCCAGGGCGAGGCCGGCGGAGATCCACTGCCCGGCGTGGGAGTCGCCGAGCAGCACGATCCGGTCGGAGCTGTCCTCGGCGCCGAAGAGGCAGCGCGGGCTGCTGTCGGCGTTGAGCGGGATCTCGCAGCCCTTGCCGGGCGGGAAGTCCTCCCGGGCCCGGGCCAGCGGGGGTGTCAGGGCGAGCACCCGGGTGCCGGGGGCGAGCAGCAGCGGGCCGTCGGCGGCTCCGGCGGGGGCCGCCACGGGCCCGGAGGAGGGGTCGCCGAGCGCGCGCACGGTGCCGCCACCGAGGGTGAGCGCGGCGATCAGCGGGATGACCAGGGCGCTGGCGCCGACCGCGAGCCCGCGCCGGGGTGCCGGGCTGCTGCCGTACCGCAGCGGCTGCTCGACCAGGCGCAGGGTGAGCCAGGCGGGCAGCGCGGCGGCGGCGGTGAGGGCGAGCAGGGTGGTCCAGGGCAGCGTGCCGTACCGGGCCTGCGCGATGGTCAGCACCGGCCAGTGCCACAGGTACCAGGCGTAGGAGAGGCGCCCGGCGGCGCGCAGCGGGCGGGTGGCGAGCAGCCGTCCGGCGTCGGCGGCGCGGAGGGGGCCGGGGGCGCCGTGCCCCGCGAGCAGGACGGCGGCGGTGCCGAGGACGGGCAGCAGCGCGGCGGTGCCGGGGAACGGGGTGTCGCGGTCGTACAGGACCACCGGTGCGAGCACGGCCGCGAGGCCCAGCCACCCGAGCGTCCGCAGCGACCACCGCGGCGTCCGGCTCGCCGGACGCCGCTCGGCGCGGGCGGCCAGCGCCGGGCCCGCCAGCGCCGCGCAGGCGCCGGCCGCGAACTCCCAGAGCCGGCTGCCGGTGGAGAAGTAGGCGAGCGGCGCGGAGCTGTCCGTCCAGCGCAGGCAGAGCGCCAGCGAGACGGCGCCGACGGCCACCGTGGCGAGGGTGGTCGCCAGGGTGCGGCGGCGCCCGTGCAGGTAGCGGGCGAGGCCGAGCAGCAGGACGCCCCAGAGCAGGTAGAACTGGTTCTCCACGCCCAGTGACCAGAAGTGCTGCAGCGGGCTGGGGTCGCGTTCGGCGGCCAGGTAGTCGGTCTGCAGGCCGACGAAGCGCCAGTTGGCGAACTGGCCGGCGGAGGCGATCAGGTCGCGGGCGAGGTCGGTGCCGCGCAGCGGGTCGAGCAGGGCGCCGCCGGCGACGGCGGTGGCGACCAGCACCGTGGCGGCGGCGGGCAGGATGCGCCGGGCGCGGCGGGCGGCGAAGTCCCACAGGCCGAGCGGGCGGCCGGTGAGCAGGCCGGTGATCAGGAAGCCGGAGATGACGAAGAAGACGTCGACGCCGACGAAGCCGCCGGTCAGGCCGGGGACGGCGGAGTGGAAGGCGAGGACGGAGAGCACGGCGACGCCGCGCAGCCCCTCGATGTCGGGGCGGAAGGCGGTGCGCCGGCGCTCCGGTCCGCTCCCGGCGACGGTGGCGCGCGGCGGGACGGCGGGTGCCCGGTCGACCCGGACGACGCCGGGCAGCAGGTCGGCGGGCCGGTCGACGGGCGGGTCGGAGGCGGCGGCGGACGCCGCCGAGGAGGAGACGGTGGACGCGGCGGTGGACGACGAAGGCGGTACGGCCGTTGACACGGCGGTGCTCCTTGCAGGGCTGGCAGCGGTTGTCGGGCCGCCGGGCCGATGGGGCGGCCGGGCGGTGTCCGCGCCGGTGGGGCGACGCACAGGGAAAAAGCAACGATCGAGCGGTGCGGCGGCTCTGACGGAGCGTCAGAAGATCAGCGGATCGGCCCAGCCGGAGGCCAGCAGCCCGCACAGCAGCAGCACGGCGGTGACGGCGACGGCCTCGGCCCGTCCGAACCGGAGGTCGGAGCGGCCCGGTGCGGGTGCGGCGACCTCGCCGACGGGCGTGCCCCTGCCGCCGGTCCCGTTCAGCAGCGGCCACAGCTCCCGGATCAGCGGGACCATGGTGTACGCGGTGAGCGCGAGCAGTCCGGCGAGCGCCCAGTACGGCCGCCAGCCGTACAGCTGCGCGGCCCGGACCAGTCCGGCGGCGCCGGCGAGGACGACCAGTCCGAGCCAGCCGACCCCGATCCGGGCGACGGCGCGGGCGAGCGAACTGCCGCCGGACACGGCGCCGGTGGGCACCCAGTCGGCGGAGCGGCGGCGCAGCGCGTGTGCGATGGCGACCACGTGGCAGAGCCCGCCGAGGAGCTGGACCCGGGTGACCTCGAAGCGCCAGCGGGTGCGGGACATCGCGGGCAGCAGCACCAGGGCGACCCAGATCGGCGGCAGGAAGGGCAGCACCTGCCAGGGCCGGATCTCCTCGGGCCGGAAGAACAGCATGATCAGGGCGGGCAGCGGTACGGCGAAGACGTTCACCGCGCTGGTGACGTAGCCGAGGATGCCGTTCCAGAAGCAGAGCCGGGCGGATCGGGAGAGCGGCCCCCGGCGGAAGTCCGGGTCGCGGACCAGGGCAAGGGAGCCGAGGCACCAGCGGTACTGCTGGCTGATGAAGGCGGGCAGGCCGGTGGGCGACATGCCCTTGGCGACCAGCGCGGGGACGTAGCGGGTGGCCCATCCGGCGCGGGCGAGGGCGAGGCCGGTGTAGAGGTCCTCGCTGTGGTCGATCTCGGCGAAGCCGCCGATCCGCTCGAGTGCGGCGCGGCGGTAGAGGGCGTTGGTGCCGCAGCAGACGGTGCCGTCCTGCGCGTCCCGGGAGGGCTGGATCCAGCGGTAGAAGATCTCCTGGGTGGCTCCCGCGGCGCGTTCGAGCCAGGACATGTCGGCGTCCGTGTCGAAGCACTGCGGGCTCTGCACGATGCCGACCCCGGGGTTGTCGAGGTAGGGCACCAGGTGGTGCAGGAAGTCGGGGCGGGGGCAGAAGTCGGCGTCCAGGACGGCGACGATCTCGCCGGTGCCCTCGGCGAGGCCGTGGTTGAGGTTGCCGGCCTTCTTGAACCGGCCCCGGTCGGGGCGGGCGCGGTACTGGAAGCCGTAGGACTCGGCGAGTTCGCGCACCTCGGGGCGGTCGGCGTCGTCGAGGACCAGGACGGTCAGCTCGCCGGGCCACCGGACGGCCGCGGTGTGCCGGTAGGCGTTGTCCAGGACGGCCAGTGGTTCACCGGCGGTCGGCAGCAGCAGGTCCACGCTCGGGGCGCGGGCGGGGTTCCAGGCGCGCAGCAGCAGGTCGTGCGAGTCGCGGGTGAAGCGCCGGGCGCGCTGGCCGTCGGCGAGCGAGAGCAGCCAGGTGGCCGCGTTGAGCAGGGTGAGCGCCAGGAACGGCCAGAGCAGCGGCTTGCTGAGGGCGAACAGGCCGAGCGTGGCGGTGGCTCCCGCGTAGGAGAGGGTGGCGCAGAGCAGCACCCAGCGGCGCTGCGGGCCGAAGTACCAGTAGAGCTCCTCGTCGTCGGGCGGGGTGGGCAGTCGGTTGTCGTCGGGGTCCGCGGGTGTCCTGCGCGGACCGGCGTCGGGTGCGGGCATGGCGGTGCCATGGAGTGCGGGCATGCGGAAATGGCCCCCCTGGGCAGCGGGCGGAACGTGGCCGTTCGCGCTCAGCCTCTCACATTGGCCTAGACCAATAATGAACGAGGTATGACATCTCCACATCGCCCCAGCTCACCGACTTGACGGCACGTCACCTGCGGAAATCCGCTCCGGCGGAACCGAACCCTCCCCCTGGGGCGAGCCGTTTCCGACCGCTGTCAACTCTCTTCGCGGCCACCGGGTCAGCACGGCCACAGCCGTCAACTTCCGTACACGGACATCCATCCACTCATGACGCAGCCTTCAACTCCTTGACGAGGTGGGCGAACCGGAGGTCCGGCCGCCGGGGGATGCCGAAGCGCTCGTCGCCGTACGGGAACGGACTGAACTCGCCGGTGCGCCGGAAGCCGCGCCGCTCGTACCAGGCGATCAGGTCGGCGCGCTGCTCGATCACCGCCATCTCCATCGCGCCGACGCCCCACTCCTCGGCGGCCAGCCGCTCCGCCTCGGCCAGCACGGCCCGGCCGATGCCGCCGCCCTGGAGCCCGGGACGCACCGAGAACATGCCGAAGTAGGCCAGCCCGCCCCGCCGTTCCAGCTGACAGCAGGCGACCGGCTCGCCGTCCAGCTCGGCCAGCAGCACCAGCCCGTCGGGGTGGCTCAGGGCCTCGGTGACGGCCTCCGGGTCGGTGCGCCGGCCATCCAGCAGGTCGGCCTCGGTGGTCCAGCCGGCCCGGCTGGACTCGCCCCGGTAGGCGGACTCGACCAGCGCGACCAGCGCCGGGACGTCGGCGGGCGTGGCGGTCCGGAACGCGGGCTCCCCGGCGGGACGGGCGGAGTCGGCGGCGGTCTCGGGCATGGCGGGTCCTCTCCTCACGTGCGGGGCCGCCCGTGGTGGCCGGCCCGCGGGCATCGTCGCACAGCGGCGACCGCGCCCCAGGACCCCGGGGTCCTCCCGCCACCGGCCCGGCCACCCCGCCCGGCACCGCGCCCGACACCGTCTCCGCGTGCGTTCCGGGCGGTCGGAAACAGGCAGGACCGGCAACGCCGGTTGCCGGTCATGGCACCCCGACACATCTGACATGCGTTCACTATGTGAAAAAAGATGCCTGGTGGCGGTGCCAGGTACATGGCTACTCTGCGGTACGGCCGGTCAGACCCCGGCCGTACCGGGTCATTTCGACCTTCCCCACGCTCGGACCAGAGGAGTGCTCATGCCCCGCTCTTCCCGCTCCGCCCGCCCCACCGGCACCGACAGACGGGCCGGCCGCCGCCTGCCCGCGCTGGCGGCCCTCGCCGCCGCGACCGCCCTGGTCGCCGGTGTGGCCGCCCCCGCGTACGCGGCCGAACCCGCCCCTGTCGCCCCCGTCGCCGAAGGCCGCCCCGGCTTCCACCCCGAGCAGGACTTCGCCGGCTCCACCGTCGCCGTCCACGAGGGCCGCGGCGCCGCCGCGCCGTTCGCCTCCCTCGCCGCCACCCAGACCCCCGGGCTGGACGTCTCCGGCTACCAGGGCAACGTCAACTGGTCGTCGGTGGCCGCCAACGGCGCCAAGTTCGCCTACGTCAAGGCGACCGAGGGCACCGGCTACACCAACCCCTCCTTCGCCCAGCAGTACAACGGCTCGTACAACGCCGGCCTGATCCGCGGCGCCTACCACTTCGCGCTGCCGAACGCCTCCTCCGGCGCCACCCAGGCCGACTACTTCGTCAGCCACGGCGGCGGCTGGTCCGCCGACGGCAAGACCCTGCCGCCCGCGCTGGACATCGAGTACAACCCCTACGGCGCCACCTGCTACGGCCTCAGTCAGAGCGCCATGGTCAGCTGGATCCGCGACTTCAGCAACACCGTGCACACCCGCACCGGCCGCTACCCCACCATCTACACCACCACCAACTGGTGGACCCAGTGCACCGGCAACAACGGCGGCTTCGGCACCACCAACCCGCTCTGGATAGCCCGCTACGCCTCCTCCGTCGGCACCCTGCCGAACGGCTGGGGCTACCAGACGTTCTGGCAGTTCGCCGACGCCGGCACCTTCCCCGGTGACCAGAACTACTTCAACGGCGCGGCCGACCGCCTCCGCGCCCTCGCCCTGGGCTGATCCACCGACCGTCGGGCCCCCGTCGCCGAGGCGGGGGCCCGACGGATGGCGGTGTCCGCAGCCGGGGCCGGTCCGGAGCCTTGAACGGGTCCGGCGTCACGGGAGGTGCGGCGTCAGAGCGCCTTGAGGCCGTCCAGCAGCCCCTGGCCGCCGGGGCTGCCGAGGCCGGTGCACGCGTCCCAGTCGGGCCCGGAGGCGTACGCGCCGTTGCTGCCCTGGGTGATGTCCCGCAGGACGCCCGTCGCGAACTTCGTGTACAGCAGCGGGTTGAGGAAGCCGACCTGGGCGGAGCCGGGAAGGCCCTGGTTGATCCGGGCGAGCAGGGCGCCCCACATCGGGGCGGAGGCGCTGGTGCCGCCGATCTGGTTGAAGTGCACGCCGTCGACGCTCGGGACGACCACGCCGGTCTGGGGGTCGGCCAGCGCGGAGACGTCGGGCGCGCCGCGCCCGCGCGCGTGCGGCGGGTCGGCCGAAGGCGGGACGTCGACGCCGTCCTGGTACGCGGGCTCCGGGAAGACCGCGCTGATGCCGCCGCCCGTCCGGCTGCCCGGGCCGTCGTCCCAGCAGACCTCGCTGACGACCTGCCCCTGGCGGACCACCAGACGGGTGCCGCCGACACCGAGCACGTGCGGGCTGGAGGCGGGGAAGTCGGCGTGGGCGCGCTCGTCGGAGGCCTGGTCGCGGGAGCCGTCGTCGCCCGAGGCGCAGCAGACGCTGATGTTCTTCTCGGCCGCGCCGGCGAAGGCGGTGTCCACCCGCCTCATCGCCCCGACCGTCCACCGGCTGCCCGGGATGGCCTCGGCGTTGCCGTAGCTGTTGGTGATCACCGAGGGCCGGTTGTCGGTGTCGTTGACGATCCGGGTGATCACGTCGACCCAGCCCTGTTCGGTGAACGTGGTGAAGTAGACGACGATCTTCGCCTTGGGGGCGAGGGCGCCGACGACCGCCAGGTCGAGCATGATCTCGCCGGTGCTGTCGGCCGTCTCGATGTCGGAGTCCTGCCCCGGGTCGTTGCCGGGGGTGCCGACGCCCGGGATCACCACGTTGGTGATGTCCGGCATGTCCTGGTGGAGGATGTTGACGAAGTAGTTCCGCAGGGCGTCCAGCGAGTAGCCGCCGGACGGGACGCCGGGCGGCGTCTCGCCGTTGAAGGCGAGGACGGCGATGCACTGCCCGCTCCCGTCGGTGCCGGCCGGATAGGCGTACGGCACCTGGAGCTGCGGTGGGAGGAAGGCCCCCGGCCGGACCGTCGCGGCGGTGTGCGCCACCGAGGCGGCGTCGGCGGCCCGGCGGATCAGCAGGCGGTTGCCGATCGGCCGGTCGTCCAGGCCGAAGACGTGGGTGACGATGCCGTCCAGCTCCGCGGGGACGAAGATCTGGCCCACCCGGCCGCGGTAGGTGCGGGGGTTGCCCCTGGCGTCCTGGTAGCGGTAGCGGGCCAGGGTCACCTGGAAGGCGTCCGCGACGGCCCGGGTGGTGCCGGTCAGCTGGACGCTGCGGGCCAGCGGGTTCGGGTTCTCGACCTTGAGGCCGTGCTCGGCGGCGAAGGCCTCGACCGCCTTGAGGTCGGTGTCCAGCCACCGGTGGGTGGCGGCGTACTGGTCGTCGGTGGGCAGGACGCGCCTGGTCGGCGCCTGGAGCGCCAGCTCGTAGACGTCCGGCCGCGGCTGCGCGGCGGGGTCGCGGCGCAGGTAGACGGTGACGGTCAGGGGTGTCTGGGGGTGGGCCGGTCCGATGGCCCGCGCTCCGTCGAGCGGAACGCGGGAGCTGTCCGGCAGCGCCACGTAGTGGTTGGTCGACATGATCGCTCCAGCGGTCGGGTCTGCGCCGGGAGCTCGCGACTCTGGGTCGTGTGCTTTCGACTGTCCGCATACGGCACACGCTTATGTCGTATGCGTACAGCGTCCTCCGGGGGCCAGGTGGCGTCAAGGGCCGCCGAGAGGGCGTCAGGGCGGCGCCCCCGGCCGGGACCGGGGGCGCCGCCAGGGGTGTGCGGGCCGCTCAGCCGTCGATGCGGTGCTGGCTCCAGAAGGAGGTCAGGTCCACGGTGGTGGCGGCCTGGGCCGCGGCCTTGAACTCCGCGGTGGTGGAGACGCCGTACCAGTGCGCCTGCGCGTAGTTCCGCAGCAACGTGGTCATCGCGGTGTCGCCGATCGTCCGGCGCAGGTCGTGCAGGGCGCACTTGCCGTAGCCGTAGACGACCGTGGAGTAGCGGGAGGAGTTCGCGTCCCAGTACGCCATCGAGTTGGTGATCCGCTCCGCCGAGGAGGCCCAGGAGACGCTGCTCCAGCAGCCGTTGCCGGTCTTGCCGAGGGCGAGGTCGGTGGCGTAGTCGGTGAAGGCCTCGTCCAGCCAGGGGCCGTTGTACTCGTCGTCGCCCACGATGCCGTACCACCACTGGTGGCCGATCTCGTGGGTGAGCGCCGTGGTGCTGACCAGGTCGAGGACGAAGCCCGGGTACTCCATGCCGCCGAACCAGAAGTTGTTGTCGATCACCGCGTCCAGTTCGCCGTACGGGTAGGCGCCGAAGCGCTGGGCGTGGGCGTCGACCGCCGAGGTCGCGGTGGAGAGCATCGACGCGGAGTCGGACGCGCTGATCCCCGCCACCGAGTAGACGTTGACCTTCACCCCGGCCGCGGAGGTGCCGGAGATCCTGGTGAACGGTCCGGCGCCCCAGGCGAAGTCGCGGACCTTGCTCGCGGTCGCCTTGGTGACGGTCCGTCCGGCCGCGCCGGGGGTGTCCACCGAGGTGCCGGTCGCGGGCACCAGCAGGCCGGTCGGGTGGTCCAGGGTGACGGTGAAGTCCGAGGCCACCGAGTAGAAGGACTCGCCGTTGTTGGTGTACGGGTCGAGGTGCCAGCCGGTCGCGTCCCGTATCGCCAGGACGGGCAGGGCGTTGCCGAGGAAGTTGTACGCGCCGTCGTGGCCGAAGCGGTCCGCGCCGCTCGGCACGGTGATGCCGAGGTCGAAGCCGACGGTGCCGCTCTGGCCCTGGGCGAGCGGGGCCGGCAGGGTGATCTTGAGCGCGGTGCAGTTCACCGTGAGCGGGGAGGGCGTGCCGCCGGTCACGTTGGTCACCGTGATCGGGGTGCTGGGGCAGCTGCCGTGGGCGTTGTCCCACAGCCGCAGGTACACCTCGTTCAGCGGCGAGGACGAGGCGTTGCTGAAACTCACGCTCTCGTGTCCGGTCCAACTGCCGCCGGAGGCGTCGCTGGTGAGCGCGACGGTGTACGCCGGTGAGACCGGGGTGCGGGTCGGGTCGCCGGGCTGGGGCGGGGTGCCGCCGCCGGAGGCGTCCAGGGTGACGTCGTCCAGCACGAAGCTGGTCTGCAGGCTGGCGTCCTCGACGCCGGTGAAGGCCAGCGTCGCGCTCTGGCCCGCGAAGGCGGAGACGTCGAGGGTCTTGTGCACGTAGCCGCTGCCGGCGTCCAGGTTGGAGTAGGTCGCCAGTGTGGTGGAGCCGAGCTTGACGGTGAGCTTGTCGTAGGCGGTGCTGCCGGTGGTCTCGGCGGTGTCGACGTGCAGCCAGAACCCGAGCGTCGCGGTGCCGCACCCGGCGGGGAGGGTGACGGACTGCGAGAGGGTGTCGGTGTGGCTGGAGCCGTAGCCGTCGAGCCAGGCGTAGGAGCTGCCGGAGTGCGCGCTCTGGCCGCTGTCCGCGGTGATCGCGCCGCTCGGCGCCGTCCAGGACGAACTGCCGGACTCGAAACCGCCGTTGGCCACCACCTGGGCGGGTGTGCAGTCCGCGGCGCTCGCCACATTGGGGGTGGCGAGCGCCGCGAGGCCGACCGCCGCGAACAGGGCGGCGCCGGTCAGGGCAGGCAGGATTCTTCTCATCGGAGCCTCTCGTGGGGAGCGGGCCGGGAGCAGCAGCGTGACAGCAAGCCCGCGCCTTTGAAAGGCTCATGACATGAGACGTGTACGCCTCACCAGACCGGAACCCTCACCGGACGACCGGCAGCACCGCCCGCGTACCGCGACCGGTCGCCGCCTCGATGAAGGCCACCGGGTCGGCGACCCGCGCCAGCAGCGCGCGGGTGAAGTCCAGCGCCTCCTCGGCGGGCTGCGGGCCGCCGACGGCCGCGACCAGGTCGAGCAGATGGACGGTCGCCTCCATCAGCGCCACCTCGCCGAGCGCGCCGACCGTCACGCTGCCGAGCAGCGGATGCGCCACCGTGGCGCCCGGCGACAGGTCCGCGATGCCCTCCAGCGCGGCGGGTCCCTCGACACCCAACCGGGCGATCAGCACGGCGGGTTCGGCCGCCTCGGCGGTCTGCTTCGCCGCCTCGGCGACCTGCTCGGCGGCGGTGTGGGCGATGCCGCCGGGACGGTTGTAGGCGCGCAGGATGCCGGCGCCGTCCACCACCTCGGCCGGCGCGTCCAGGACGGCCGCGCGCAGCCCGGCGAACATCTCCGGCACCGGCGCCACGTGCGCGAACAGCTCCCGTACGGTCCACCCGGGCAGCCGGGTGGACCGCTCCCAGTCCTCGGCGGTCAGGGCCGCGCCCCGCTCCGCCCACGAGGCCCAGACCTCCACCAACAGCGCGCGCACCTGGTCGTTCTGACTGTCCATCGACTCTCCTCGGGTTTCCTCGGGACGGCGATCACGGGGTCGGCCCCACGCTATCCCGGGCGCCCGGAAAACCGTTTGCCGGGCCCGCGGCCGGGCCGCCACCATCGACCCATGACCGACTCCCCCGCCCGTCCGCTGTCCGCACCCGCCGCCACCCGCCCGGCCACGGCCCCGGTCACGGTCACGGTCCAGCAGCAGCCCCGCCGTCCCCGGAGGCCCGACGCCGCACGCGCGTGAGGGCCGCGCTGGCCGCGGGGCTGCTCGCCGGGCTCGGCGTGGCCGTCCCGGTGGGGGCCGTCGGGGCCTACCTGGTGTCGCTCACCGCACGCACCTCGCTGCGCACCGGCACCTGCGCCGCCCTCGGCGTGGCCACCGCGGACGGCCTGTACGCGCTGCTCGCGGCGGCCGGCGGCACCGGCCTCGCGCCGCTGCTCGAACCGCTCGCCCGGCCGCTGCGGCTCGTCTCCGCCCTGGTGCTGCTGGCCCTCGCCGCCCGGACGGCCGTCACCGCACTGCGCAGCCGCCCCGGCACCGCCGCCGACGGACCACGGACACAACCGCCTTCCCCCGCCCGGGCGTTCCTGACACTGCTGGGCATCACCCTGCTGAACCCGCTCACCGTGCTCTACTTCGCCGCGCTGGTACTCGGCGGCGGCAGCCAGGGCGGTGTCCCGGCCCGGGTGGCCTTCACCCTCGGCGCCTTCGCCGCCTCCGCCTGCTGGCAGCTGCTGCTGGCCTCCGGCGGCGCCCTGCTCGGCCGCGCCCTGACCGGCCCGCGCGGCCGGCTGCTCACCGCGCTCGGCTCCGCCGCACTGGTCGCCGCACTCGCCGTCCGGCTGCTGCTCGACTGAACGCACGCCCCTCCGCCCACCGGATCAGCAAGCCCCGCGGCGGCGTCACACACCGCGACCGGCCCCGCCACCGCCGTTGCCGCAGCCACGCCCCCGCCCCAACCCCCCACCCCGCCTCCACCGCTGCTCACCGCACCCGCCGACCGACTCCCACCCGACCGAACGCACGCCCCTCCACCCGCAGCGGCGTCACACACCGCGACCGGCGCCGCCAGCGCCGTTGCCGCAGCCGCGCCCCGCCCCGACCCCCACCCCGGGTCGGCTGACCAGCGGGATCCGCGAAATCGGCCGCCGGAGTCCGCTCAACCGTTTACGTCCGATTCATACCTTGTATCCTGGTTCTGTATCCGCTGAGTGACATCCGCCAAAGCCCGGCCCGGAAGCGGGCCCCGCGTCGCGACTGGTCCGTCGAGCCGGCCGAGCGGCCGGGGCGCGGGCCGACACCGCCACCGACCCGGAGGAGTGCGGAGATGGCCGAGCAGGACGCCTCCGAGAAGCGGGGACGGCTGAGCCGCCCGCTGGTGCTGGGTGCCGCCGTGGCCCTGGTCGACCGCGAGGGTCTGGGTGCGCTGACCATGCGCAGGCTGGCGACCGAGCTCGGCGTGGAGTCGATGGCCCTGTACCGCTACACCCCGGGCAAGGAGGCGCTGATCGACGGCCTGGTCGAGGCCTACTTCGACGAGATCAACGCCCGACTGCGGGCCGGTTCCGTCCGCGGCCCCCACCAGGACGGCTGGCGCGCCGAACTGCGCCGGATCGCCCAGGCGTTCGCCGCCACCGCGCACGCCCACCCCGAGATCCTGCCACTGGTCGCGACCCGCCCGCTGGCCGTCCCGGTGTCGCGGCGCCCGGCCTCGGTGCTGGACCTCACCGAGCACATCCTGGCCGTGCTCGGCCGGGCCGGCTTCGACGACGCCGGCTCGCTGACCGTCTACCGCAGCTTCGTCGCCTGGAACCTCGGCTGCATGCTGGTGGACAAGCGCCAGGTGGTCGACAACCCGAGCGAGCCGGACCCCGCGCTGCGGCTCGGCCTGCACCGGCTGTCCGCCACCGACTACCCCCGGCTGCGCGCCCTGGTGCCCCGGTTCGCCGACTTCGACGACGAGGCCGAGATGCTGAGCGGCCTGGACAGCCTGCTCGACGGGATGCCCGAGCCGCCCCTTGACGGGTTCTACGGCGGCGACGCATCCTGAGGATACGAGGTACACGTCGGACATATCCGATCGAATCGGCGCCACCGGCAGCCCGCTGACGGCGCCCGGGAAGAAGTCCCATGTCCTCCGTACCCGACACACCACCCCCGGATGACATCCTGCGCCTCCGCGTCACCGCCAAGGACCCGGAGACCCTGCGCGCGCTGCTGCGCGACACCCGCCCCGACGTCGGCGGACGCCCGCGCGTCGAGGAAGACGGCCGCATCGGCATCGACGTCTACGCCCCGGCCGACCGGATCCCGGCCCTCGAACGCGAGGGCGTCACGGTCACCCTGATCGGCAACGCCAGCGAGGCCGGGCGCGCCGCCCAGGCCGAGGTCGGCAGCGGCGACCGCTTCGCCCCCGCCGACGCCGTCCCGCGCGGCCTGGCCGCCAAACTCTCCGGCTGACCCGGGAGGCCCGCCATGCCGTACCTGAACGTCACCGAGGTCGAGTCCGCCGTGACCAGCCTGGCCACCGCCTTCCCCGACCTGACCCAACTCGTCACCCTGCCCGAGCCCTCGTTCGAGGGCCGCACCGCCCACGCCCTGCTGATCAGCGAGCCCACGCCGGCCCCCAAGCCGTGCGTCATGATGATCGGGGGCGTCCACGCCCGTGAATGGGGCAGCTGCGAGATCCTCATCCACCTCGCCGCCGACCTGCTGGAGGCCCACCGGGACGGCACCGGCCTCGGCTACGGCGGCACCGCCTTCACCGCCGGTCAGGTCAGCGGTCTGCTCCAGCGGCTCGACCTGGTGCTCTACCCGCTGGTCAACCCCGACGGCCGGCACTACAGCCAGACCGTCAGGCCCATGTGGCGCAAGAACCGCAACCCGGCGAACGCCGGTGGCAACCCCGCCCCGGACTGCGTCGGAGTCGACCTCAACCGCAACTACGACTTCCTCTTCGACTTCGTCACCGCCTTCGCCCCGGGCGCCAACCCCCAGGTGTCGAACGACCCGTGCGACCAGCAGGTCTACGCCGGCCCGAGCGCGTTCTCCGAACCGGAGACCCGCAACGTCCAGTGGCTGCTGGACCAGCTCCCGCTGACCCGGTGGTTCGTCGACGTGCACAGCTACTCCCAGGACATGCTCTACAACTGGGGCGACGACGAGAACCAGTCGGTCGACCCCGACATGAACTTCCGCAACTCCGACTACGACGGCAAGCGCGGCCTGCCCGGCGACCTCACGTACGCCGAGTACATCCCCAAGGACGACGAGGACGCCGCCGTGCTGCTCGCCGAGGCGTTCTGCAAGGGCGTCAACGGCGTGCGCGGCCTGGCGTACAAGCCGATGAGCGGGTTCCACCTGTACCCGACCAGCGGAACCAGCGACGACTACGTCTACTCCCGCAACTTCGCCGACCCGGACCAGGGGAAGGTGCTCGGCTTCACGGTCGAGTGGGGCACCGAGTTCCACCCCCGGTGGGCGGAGATGGAGCAGATCGTCCTCGACGTGGACGCCGGGCTGGTGCAGTTCTGCCTGGCCACCGCCTGAAACACCGTAGGAGGCGCCAAAGCCCCGAAGCCACAGTGCCCGACAGCAGGGCGCCCGCCACGATAGGTCGTGGCGGGCGCCCTGGGTTTGTCCGTACATTTACGAGGCACACGTACGGGAAAAACGTACTTCGTATACGAGTCTGCTCGCCTCGCCGGCGCGGGTCAAGGGGGGTTCGGGGCCCGGGGCCGGCCCGGAGGGCGCCGCCCCTCAGAGTCGGGCGCCGAGCATCCGCAGCACCAGCTCCCCGTAGCGGCGCCCGAGCTCCTCCGGCGCCTCGGTGGAGTTGCCGGTGTACCAGCGGGAGACGTCGATGCCCAGCGAGGTGACCGCGCGGGCCGCCGTCCGCACCTCCGCCACCTGGAACTCCCCCGTCGCCACGCCCGCCTCGATCAGCGCGCTGACCTCCCGCTCGATGTCCAGCCGCAGCGCGGCGACCACCGCGTAGGCGTCCTCGGGCAGCGCGTGCAGCTCGTAGTTGACCACCCGGCCGACCGTCCGGGCCCGGGCGTGCCAGGCGGTGAACTGCTCGACCAGCCGCCGCATCCGCTCGGCCGGGCCGCCCGGGCCGGCCGCCGCACCCCGGACCAGGGCGAGCGTGGCGGCGTGGCCGGCCTGGCTGATCTCGGCCAGCAGTGCGGCCTTCGACTGGTAGTGGATGTACAGCGCCGCCGGGCTCATCCCCGCCGCGGTGGCGATGTCCCGGGTCGTGGTGGCGTGGAAGCCGCGCTCGGCGAACGACTCGACGGCGGCCTGGAGCAGCCGGTACGCCGCTTCGGGGCGGACGTCGGCGCCGGGCAGGGTCGGCCAGAGGTCGGCGAGCGGGGTGCTGGTCATGGCGCCATCCTCCCAGAGAACTCGTACAGGCATTCCCGCCGGTCGCCGCCTCGGGCGGGGCGGGAGTCCGACGGACTGTTGACAGGCTCCCGCACCGACAGCATGCTGAGCAAGCGCTTAGTCAGCAGATGGCGGGATTCCCCGGGGCCCCGCAGACCCCGCAGCCCCGGCAGACCCCGCAGATCCGCACAGGTTCCCGCAGGTTCCCGCACGAAAGGCAGGACGCTCCGTGGTGCACTCCTTCAAGGGCCGGGTGGCCATCGTCACCGGATCGAGCCGGGGCATCGGCCTCGGCATCGCGCGCGAGCTGGTCGACCGCGGAGCCAAGGTCTGCCTCACCGCCCGCAACCCCGAGCCGCTGGCCGAGGCCGTCCGCGACCTGGGCGGCCCGGAGAACGCCATCGCCGTCGCGGGCAAGGCCGACAACCCCGCTCACCAGGAGGAGGCGGTCGCCCGCACCCTGGAGGCCTTCGGCCGGCTCGACCACCTGGTCAACAACACCGGCATCAACCCGGTCCTCGGGCCGATCCTGGACACCGACGAGGGCGCCGCCGCGAAGATCCTCGCCGTCAACGTG
This sequence comes from Kitasatospora sp. NPDC096204, assembly GCF_044763205.1. Classification (NCBI taxonomy): domain Bacteria; kingdom Bacillati; phylum Actinomycetota; class Actinomycetes; order Kitasatosporales; family Streptomycetaceae; genus Kitasatospora; species Kitasatospora sp. NPDC096204. Next base: position 20,907 of record NZ_JBIWFT010000039.1, on the reverse strand, counting down.
CTGGCCCCGCTGGCCTGGACCCGCCGCGCGCACGCCGCGTGGATGGGCGAGCACGGCGGCTCGATCGTCAACGTCGCCTCGATCACCGGCATCCGCGCCTCGCTGGGCATCGGCATGTACGGCGTCAGCAAGGCCGCGCTGATCCGGCTCACCACCGAACTCGCCGCCGAGCTGGGCCCCCAGGGCATCCGGGTCAACGCCGTCGCCCCCGCCGTGGTCAAGACCAAGTTCGCCGAGGCGCTGTACGAGGGCCGCGAGGAGAAGGTCGCCAAGGCCTACCCGCTGGGCCGCCTCGGTGTCCCCGAGGACGTCGCCGGCGCCGTCGCCTTCCTGCTCTCCCCGGACGCCGGCTGGATCACCGGCCAGACCCTGGTCCTGGACGGCGGGGTCACCCTCGGCGGTGGCATGTGACCACCGGGGCGTTCGACGGCCCCACACCGGACGGCCGGGCATCGGAGGGCCGGACAGCGGAGGGTCGGGCGCCGGGCAGCCGGGGGTTCGACGGCCGGGAGTTCGACGGCCGGGGCGTGGTGGTGACCGGAGGCGGCCGGGGCATCGGCGCCGCGCTGGCCCGGGCCTTCGCCGCGGCCGGCGCCCGGGTGGTGGTCAACGACCTGGACGCCGAGGCCGCCCACGCCGTGGCGAAGGAGTGCGCGGGCACCGCGCTGCCCGGAGACGCGGCCTCCGCCGAGGGCCTGGCCGAGCTGGTCGGGCGGGCCCGCGCCGACCTGGGCGAGATCGACGTGTGGTGCGCCAACGCCGGCGTCGCCCCGGCCGGCGGGGCCGACGCGCCCGCCGCGGCCTGGGCGGGCGCCTGGGAGGTCAACGTCATGGCCCACGTCCGGGCCGCCGACCTGCTGCTCCCCCGCTGGCTGGAACGCGGCGAGGGCCGCTTCCTGGCCACCGTCTCCGCCGCCGGGCTGCTCACCATGCTGGGTTCCGCCCCGTACTCCGTCACCAAGCACGGCGCGCTGGCCTTCGCCGAGTGGCTCTCCGCGACCTACCGCCACCGGGGCGTGCGGGTGCACGCGCTCTGCCCGCAGGGCGTGCGCACCGACCTGCTCGCCTCCACCGGCGCGGTCGGCGAGGCGCTGCTCGCCCCCACCGCGCTCGACCCGGCGGACGTCGCCGAGGCGGCGCTGGACGGGATGCGCGCGGAGCGCTTCCTGCTGCTGCCGCACCCCGAGGTCGCCGACTACTGCCGCGTCCGGGCCACCGAGCCGGACCGCTGGCTCACCGGGATGAACCGGCTCCAGCAGGGGCTGGAGAGGAGCGAAGTGCTGTGAGGGCCTGGCAGGTGGGCGAACTCGGCGAGCCCGCCGAGGTGATGCGGCTGGCCGGGGACGTCGCGCGGCCGGTGCCCGGGCCGGGGCAGCTGCTGGTCCGGGTGCGGGCGGCGGCCGTCAACTTCCCGGACGCGCTGATGGTGCGCGGGCAGTACCAGGTCCGCCCGCCGCTGCCGTTCACGCCCGGCGTGGAGCTGTGCGGCGAGGTGGTGGACGGCGCCCGGCGGGGCGAGCGGCTGATCGGCAACCCGGTGCTGCCGCACGGCGCCTTCGCCGAGTACGCGCTGCTGGACGCCGACGCGGCGTTCCCGGCGCCCGAGGCGCTGGACGACGCCGAGGCGGCCGCGCTGCACATCGGCCACCAGACCGCCTGGTTCGGGCTGCACCGCCGGGCCAGGCTGCGGGCCGGCGAGACCCTGCTGGTGCACGCGGCGGCCGGCGGGGTCGGCAGCGCGGCGGTCCAGCTCGGCCGGGCCGCCGGGGCGCGGGTGATCGCCGTGGTCGGCGGGCCGTCGAAGGCACGGGCCGCGCGGGCGCTCGGCGCCGACCTGGTGGTGGACCGCCGGGAGCGGGACTTCGTCGACGCCGTCAGGGAGGCCACCGACGGGCGCGGCGCGGACGTGGTCTTCGACCCGGTCGGCGGCGAGGCCTACACCGGCTCCGCCAGGTGCGTCGCCTTCGAGGGCCGGATCGTGGTGGTCGGCTTCGCCGGCGGGCGGATCCCCACCCCGGCGCTCAACCACGCCCTGGTGAAGAACTACACGATCCTCGGACTGCACTGGGGCCTCTACAACACCCACGACCCGCGCGCCGTCCGCACCGCCCACGACGAGCTCACCAGGCTCGCCGAACGGGGCGCCGTCCGGCCCCTGGTGAGCGCCCGGGTGCCGCTGGCCGGCGCCGCGGACGCCGTCCAGCGCGTCGCGGCCGGGCTCAGCACCGGCCGGATCGCCGTCCTGGGCGACTGACCCTCCGCCCGGCTCGGGCGGCGACACCGGGCGGGGTCGCAGCTCTTCGGCTGCGACCCCGCCACCGGCCTTCTCCTCCTGCCAGGACGGGTCGGCGTCAGTAGACGGTGATGTCCCAGTGGCTGCCCTCATTGCAGTACAGGTTGCCCGACGCGGCCTTCCACTGCGGGTAGCCGTCGCCCCGGAGGCCGATGTAGGTGAAGCTGTTCTGGATGTAGCTGTCGATGCAGGAGCTGCGGGAGACGTCGACCTTGTAGCCGTTGTAGTGGCTGTAGGTGCCGGAGGCGTGGCCCACCTCCGTCCCGCCCGTGATGTTGATGGCGCAGCCGCTGGCCTGCTTCAGGGTGATGACGGCGCTCACCGTGCCCGAGTTGATCTGGTCGAACGAGGTGCAGGTGGAGTTGGACCTGGTGGTGCAGCCGCCGCTGGAGCTCCACGTGATGCCGGCGCCGCTCAACTGACTGGCGGCCGCCGACTGCGACAGCTTGGTACCGCTGGCGCCGGCCGTGGGCGCCGAGAGGGCGAGGCCCGCCAGGGCCAGGGCGACGACGGTGGCTGCGGTGCGTGGCTTCATCTGCATCTCCCGGTCAGGATGACGTGCCTACGACTCGACCCCCGGGCTCCGAGGACCGGCATCGCACCAGGATGACGTATCGCTGTCTATGCGGGTAGACCCCGGGCCGTGAATTTCGCGCGACGGGGAGCGGCCCTCAGCGCGTCGAAACGCTCGCTCCTCAGCCCTCGACGTCCACCGTGACCTCGTAAGTCCGCTGCTCGGGCGGGCAGTTGAGGGCCTCCCCGCAGGAGGTCCGGGTGGCGGTGAGGCGGGCGGTGCCGGCCGCGCGGGCGGTGAAGGCCGCGGTGACGGTTCCGCAGCCGCCGCCGGGGCGGCAGGACGGCGACGGGGCGGTGCTCGGGGCGCCGTCCGGGGCGAGGACCTCGGGGGCGGAGCTGGTGGCGGCGGACCAGTAGGTGCTGTGCAGCGCGAGCGTCAGCGTCGCGCCGACGGCGATCCGCACGGTGGTGCGGTCGGCGTGCTCGTCCACCGTGACCGCCGCCGGGCCCGGGGTGGCCGACGTGGTGACGGGCGTGGTGGCGGGCGTGGTCGCCGACGTGGTGGCCGACGTGGTGGCCGGCGTGGTCGCGGGCGTCGACGGGCCCGTTCCGGTGGAGGCGCAGCCGGCCAGGGCGAGCAGGGCGGCGGCGAGTGCCAGGGTGGCGGGTCTTCTCGGATTCACGGTGGTTCCTCTTGCCGTTGTTCCAGTTGCCGTTGTTCCGGCCGTTGTTCCACGGGTACCGGTTCGACGCACCGGCGGCCGGTTCGGATCCCGCCCGGACGCCACCCGGCGCCCGGACCGGAAAACGGCACCGGGGCGGGCGCTGGGCCCACCCCGGTGCGTTCGGCGCGACGGTGGTCAGGAGACGGTCACGTCGTCGTAGTAGGTGTAGGTCGGGTCACCCGGGTAGTTGTCGTCGTGGTTGCTCAGGGTGAGGGTGTAGCTGTGGCCCGGGGTGACGGAGGCCGTCTTGTTGGTCCAGCTCCCAGTGGTGGTGCAGGTCTTGGCCAGGACCGTGGTGGTCGTGCCGGTGGTGTTGTCCTTCAGGGTGGCGGTGGCCCAGTCGTAGGTGACGGTGTCGTTGCAGGTGTTGCTGTACCAGAAGGACAGCGTGCTGGAGCCGGTCGGCGCGGTGAAGGTCTGGGCGATCGAGGAGTCCCCGGTCGGGCTGGTGGAGCCGACCATCGCGCCGTAGCTGCCGCTGTGGGCGGCGGCGGCGGTGGCGGAGGTCGTGCCGGCGGCGGTCCAGCCGGTCAGGCTGCCGCTCTCCAGCCCACCGTTGGTGACGGGGTTGCCGCCGCCCCCGCTGGTGGACTCGGTCCAGGTGAAGGCGGTGTTGCCGGCGGCGCCGGTGCCGTCGGTGGCGGTGACCGTGACGCTGGAGGTGCCGGCGGCGGTCGGGGTGCCGGAGATCAGGCCGGTCGAGGAGTTGATCGACAGGCCGGCCGGCAGGCCGGTGGCCGAGTAGCTCAGCGTCTGGCCGGTGGCCGAGTCGGTGGCGCTGATCTGCAGGCTGGCCGCCGTGCCGACGGTGCCGCTCTGGTTGCCCGGGTTGGTGACGGTGACCGTGTTGCCGTGGGTCAGGATGGCGTGCGAGATCGCGCAGGAGTTGGTGTCGTTGGACCAGCTGGCCTGCTCGGCGTAGCTGCCGAAGGAGCCGAAGGAGATGTTGGCGGCGCCGCCGGTGCTGCCGGGCCGGATCCAGGCGCACTCGTCGGAGTTCTCCTGGCCGTTGTAGCTGCTGCCGGAGACGTGGTTGGTCCAGCCTCCGGCCGGGTTCTGGTCGGACATCATCTCGTGCCACTCGTGGCCGAGGGTCATCGTCCAGCCGTCCAGCGTGCCGGGCGAGTTGACGAAGCCGACGCCGCAGTTGGAGCCCGCGTCGATGTTGTACGGCTGGTTGGAGAAGGCGATGTCGCCGTAGGGCGAGCTCGCCGCACCGCCGGTGAGGGTGGTGTCACCGTTCCAGTCGTGCCAGGCGCAGTACCCGGTGGTGGGGTTCTGGTAGTCGTCCGGGTTGGTGCCGTGCGGCGACAGGACGATGTAGTACGCGTCCCGGTTGGCGGCGGCGGTGGTGTTGCCGAAGTGGCCGGCGGCCTTGACGGCCTCCTGGGCGAGCTGGTTGCCGCTGGCCTGGCTCGGCGAGGCGGCCGCGTTGTCGTACCAGACGCCGGACAGGACGCCGCCGCTCTGGTACGGGATGAAGTTGGCGTTGGACGGGCAGCTCACCGCACCGGTGGCGACGTTGGGGCCGTCGCACCACTGGGTCAGGTCGGCGGACCAGGTCTCGCCGTTGGTGCCGATGCCCTTGAACATCTGCTGGGTGGCACCGGCGGCGCCGGCCGAGTCGTTGGAGAACTTCGCGTTGCCGTTGGCGTCGGTGCTCTGGGTGCCCCACTGGTTGCCGTAGAACACCAGGTAGACCTTGGAGTGCCCGCTCTGCACGCCGATGCCGTCGACGCCACCGCCGTACGACAGCGTCTGCTGGCCCGTCGCCGCGGCCTGGTTGTGGGCGGCAAGCCACTTCTTGTAGTTCTCGTGCTGCGACATGCCGGGGACCGCGCCGTGCCGGTAGGGGTGGCCGCTCTGCGGGCTCCAGGGGTTGAACTCGTTGGTGGAGCTGCCCTGCGAGCCGGAGACGTCCTGCGCGGAGGCCGGAGCGGCCGCGCCGGCCAGGCCGGCGGCGGCGAGCGCGAGCGACGCGATCGCGGTGAGCGCCGCGGTCCTCGCGCGTCCTGTCCTGGGGGAGTGACCCATGGGTGAGGGTGCCTCTCTTCTGCCGATCGTCCGCGGCCCGGGGGCCGGGAACGATCCCTTTGTGGGGAAGGGCCGGCGGCGGATTCCGTCGGGGCGGGTTCCGGTCGAATGTCATTCGTACACCGGAATTGACTGCCCGTCGGCTTTTTGCCGCCTGCGTGGCAAGAAGGAAAGCAGAGCTGATGAACACCGGTCAACGGCGTAGGGTAAGGAACGATTAAGAAGCGCGTCCAAGCAGGTCAAGCGGTTTCCAAGCAGGTCAAGCGGTGTTGATGGAAAAAGGGTTGACGCGTGTAGCCATTCACTGAATGGAACCGGAAATGGGGCTCCGGAATCCGCGGCCGCCGGGCGCCGAGGCCCTCTTGACGGCGATTCACCACTGCGCTGGGAGAGCCTCGGCTGCGGCCCGTCCGGGAGGGGGCGGCGCCGTGGCTCCGCCCCCACCGCCCCGGCCCGCTACCGCTCGTAGGCCATCTCCGGGAAGCGCGCCGAGGGACCGTCCAGCAGGTGGTCGTCCTGGCCGCGCAGCCAGCGGTCGAAGAAGGACGCCACGTAGGAGCGGGTGGCGAGTTCGGCGCGCCCTGGGCGGATGTCCCCGACGTCCTTGCGCAGTTGCTCGGCGCTGAGCACGCCCTGCCGGGCGAGCTGCGGCAGCAGCGGCTGGCCGTCGGTGTACGAGCCGTGGCGGGAGCCGGTGAGGGTGACATCGGCGTGCCAGCCGGTGCTGTGCTGCCACAGGGCGTTCCAGCCGGGCTGGTTCCGGTAGCTGCCGGAGTCGTCGCTGCCGGTGCCCATCAGCAGGAACGGCCGGTCCAGGCCGTCCTCGGCGACGCTGGGCAGGAAGACGCCGGTGTGACCGTCGGGGCCGGGGAAGTGGAGCTGCCCGTCCATGTTCACGCCGGCGGTGATCCGCGGGTCGTCGTGCATGCTCTGCAGGGCGGTGAAGCCGCCCGCCGACTGGCCGACCATGCCGATCCGGCCGAGGTCGAGGGCCCCGGCGAGCCCGGCGGGCAGGCCGGGCCGGCCGCCCGGTACGGTGAGTTGGTCCAGTACGAAGCGGGTGTCGGCCACCCGGGTGTCCATCGCCCTGCGCAGCACGGCGCCGATGTCCAGGCCGGGCCGCCCGAGCATGCCGGGGAGCACCGAGGGGGCCAGGTCGCCACCGGGGAACGCGACTTCGGAGGCCTCGTAGGTGTGGTCGACGGTGACCACCACGTAGCCGCGTGAGGCGAGGTCCTCGACCAGCGCCGTCCCCCAGGTCCGCGGGTCGCCGAGCCCGGGCGAGTAGAGCACGACCGGGCGCGGGGCGCCGGCCAGCGCCGGGGCGTCCCTGCGGGCGTGGGTGCGGATGGCCGACCAGTCGGTGCGGCCGGGCTCGGTGCCGTAGTTGAGCAGGCCGACGCCGTCCGGGCCGTCGAAGTGCCGGCCGGCGGCGGGCTCCATGTAGGGGGCGCGGTCGTCGCCGGCGGCCGGGTGGGAGGTCGGGTACCAGAGGCTGATCATCAGCTCGCGCCGCTGCCCGGGGTGCCAGGGGTCCTCCCGTCCGGTGTCGGTGAGGTGCAGCGCGGTGGTCCCGATCGGGTACGGCCCGCTGGGCTCCGGCAGCCAGGCCCGGGCCTGCCGCCCGGCGCCGCCGTCGGTCGGCGCCGCCGCGACCGCCCCGGCCGTGCCGATCGTGCCCACCGCCGCTGCCGCCGCCAGTACCACCGCCGCCACGGCCCGTCCCGGAATGCCCATGGTGTTCCCTCCGTGTTCCGATCGATCGAACACGCAGGACACTACGGTCGGGGACGGGCCGCGGCCGTCATACCAGGGGGCCAACCGGCCCCTGAATACCCGGGTGTCACACCCTTACGGGTCAGTTCCGGTACTGCCGCAGCTCCCTGCGGGCCAGCGAGCGCTTGTGCACCTCGTCCGGGCCGTCGGCGAGCCGCAGGGTGCGGTTGCCGGCCCAGAGCTGGGCGAGCGGGGTGTCCTGGCTGACGCCGGCCGCGCCGTGGGCCTGGACGGCCTTGTCCAGGATCCACTCCACGGTGCGCGGGGTGGCGATCTTGATGGCCTGGATCTCGGTGTGCGCACCGCGGTTGCCGACGGTGTCCATCAGCCAGGCGGTCTTCAGCACCAGCAGCCGCAGCTGCTCGATCCGCACCCTGGACTCGGCGATCCAGTCCTGCACCACGCCCTGCTCGGCCAGCGGCTTGCCGAACGCCACCCGCTCGTTGGCCCGACGGCACATCAGCTCCAGCGCCCGCTCGGCGATGCCGACGGCGCGCATGCAGTGGTGGATGCGGCCGGGGCCGAGCCGGGCCTGCGCGATGGCGAAGCCCGTGCCCTCCTCGCCGATCAGGTTCTCCACCGGGACGCGGACGTCCTCGAACAGCACCTCGGCGTGGCCGCCGTGGTCGGCGTCGTCGTACCCGAAGACCGTCATGCCGCGCCGCACGATCACGCCCGGGGTGTCGCGCGGGACGAGCACCATGCTCTGCTGGCGGTGCGGTTCGGCGTCCGGGTCGGTCTTGCCCATCACGATCAGGATCCGGCAGTCGGGGTTCATCGCGCCGGTGATGTACCACTTGCGGCCGTTGACGACGTACTCGTCGCCGTCCCGCTCGATCCGGGTGGCGATGTTGGTGGCGTCCGAGGAGGCGACCTCGGGCTCGGTCATCGCGAAGGCGGAGCGGATCCCGCCGTCCAGCAGCGGGCGCAGCCAGCGCTCGCGCTGCTCGGTGCTGCCGAACTGGGCGAGCAGCTCCATGTTGCCGGTGTCGGGCGCCGCGCAGTTGAGCGCGGGCGGGGCCAACTGGATGCTGCGGCCGGTGATTTCGGCGAGCGGGGCGTACTGGAGGTTGGTGAGGCCGGCGCCGGGTCCACCTGGCTGGCTGTGCTTGTCCACAAAGAACAGGTTCCAGAGGTTCTGCTTGCGGGCCTCGGCCTGGAGGTCCGCGACGACGGGCGGAATGGCCCACGGGTCGCGGGCCCGGTCGGCGAGTTGGGCGGCGAGGACGGGCTCGGCGGGGTACACGTGCTCGGCCATGAAGGCGAGCAGCTGTTCGCGGAGTTCGTTCGTCCGGGCGTCGTAGGCGAAGTCCATCGGTGCTCAGTTCTCCTTGAGGGTGCTCAGGCCGTGCCGGGCGAGGATCGGCGCCATCTCGCCGGCGCGCTCGAAGCCGGCGCCCAGGGTGCGGCCCTGCCGGAAGCGGAAGTGGATGCCCTCGGCGACGGCGGCGAGCTTGAACGAGGCGAAGGCGACGTACCAGTCGAGGTCCTCCGCCCGGCGGCCGGTCGCGGCGGCGTAGGAGGAGACGATCTCGTCGGGCTCGGGGAAGCCGGGGGCGGTCATGGCGGAGGGGATGATGCCGCCGCCGACGCCCGAGAGTTCGGTGTACATCACCAGGAGGCCGATGTCGGTGAGCGGGTCGCCGAGGGTGGACATCTCCCAGTCCAGGACGGCGGCGATGGCGTCGGTGTCGTCGACCAGGACGTTGTCCAGCCGGTAGTCCCCGTGGACGAGGGCGGGCGCGGGCGAGACGGGCAGCCGCCGGCCGAGGAGCTCGTACAGCCGGTCCAGGTCCGGCAGTTCGCGGCTGCGGGAGGCGGCGAGCTGCTTGGACCAGCGGCGCAGCTGGCGCTCCAGGTAGCCCTCGGGGTGCCCGAAGTCCGCGAGGCCGACGGCGGCGGGGTCGATCCGGTGCAGGGTGGCGAGGGTGTCGACCAGCCTGGTGCCGAGCGCGTGCACCCGCTGCTCGCCGAGGGCGGCCAGCGGCGCGGCGTCCCGGTGGGCGGTGCCGGGGACGTACTCCATGAGGTACCAGGGGGCGCCGAGGGTGTCGGTGTCCGGGTCGAGCAGCAGGGTGCGGGGCACGGGGACGCCGGTGTCGCGCAGCGCGGTCATCACGCGGTACTCGCGGCCCATGTCGTGCGCGGTGGCGAGGACGTGCCCGAGCGGCGGGCGCCGCAGGACGGCCCGGGAGGTGCCGTCGCTCAGCACGTACGTGAGGTTCGAGCGGCCCCCTTCGACGAGGTCGGCCCGCAGCGGCCCCTGGAGGATCCCGGGCAGCTCGCGGTCCAGGTGGGCCCGGAGACGGGCCAGGTCCAGGCCGGGCGGGTCGACGGGGGTCTCGGCCATCGGGCGGCTCCTCGGGGAGGCGGATCATTGACTAAGCGCTTGCTTAGCATTCAACCCGGGAGGCCCCCTGTCAATGGCATGAACCCCCGAGCCCCACGATCCCGTTGACGTCGTCAACGGCGCCGACCGCGCCGGACGGGCCGCTGCCGCACCACCCCCGGAGCGGTTCGACCTCGACGCTCAAAAATGTTCTGATGATCGTATTCATCGATCATCTTCCGAATACTTCCTGATCAGACATCAGGGAAAAGGGGGTCCCGTGCGGACTGCTCGCGGCTCGGCCATCCTGCTGGCAATGGGGGTCCTCGGGGCCTCCGCCCTGGCGACCGGATGCTCCGACACGACGAGCAGACCCACGACCGCCACCGGCACCACCCCGTCCGGCCCCACCCCGAGCAGCACCACCGAGGCCCCGGCCCCGCCGCCGCCCGTCCCCACCCCCACCTGGGACGGCCAGGTCAAGGTGCTCGGCGACGGCTCCACCTCCTACACCGGCCCGCAGCCCAAGCAGCCCACGCCCGAGCGGCTCAAGCCCGGCGAGAAGCCGCCGCAGTTCGTCGTCTTCTCCTGGGACGGGGCACTGGAGGGCGACGAGCGCATGTTCTCCCGCTTCCGCAAGCTCGGCGTGGAGAACAACGCCCAGATGACCTTCTTCCTGAGCGGCCTCTACACCCTCCCCAAGTCCAAGAGCACGCTGTACAAGCCGCCACAGCACAAGCCCGGCGACGCCTCCATCGACTACGCCACCGACGCCCACATCAAGGACACCCTGGAACAGCTGCGCCTGGCCTGGCAGGACGGCAACGAGATCGGCACCCACTTCAACGGGCACTTCTGCAACGCCAAGGGCGGCGGCGAGTGGAGCACCGAGGAGTGGAAGAGCGAGCTCGACCAGGCCGTCTCCTTCGTCACCAACTGGAAGACCAACACCGGCTTCAAGGACCTCCCGCCGCTCCCCTTCGACTACACCAAGGAACTGGTCGGCGGCCGCGCCCCCTGCCTGGAGGGCCAGAAGAACCTGCTGCCGGCCGAGAAGGCCACGAACTTCCGCTACGACGCCAGCTCCCCGGGCGAGTTCCAGGTCTGGCCCACCAGGAAGGACGGCATCTGGAACTTCCCGCTCCAGATGCTCCCCTACTCCGGGAAGTCGACCCAGAGCCTCTCGATGGACTTCAACTTCCTGGCCAACCAGTCCGGGGACACCACCAAGGGCGACCCCAAGAAGTACGACACCTGGGAGAAGGAGACCCGCGACAGCTACCTCGCCGGCTTCGAACGCGTCTACAACGGCAGCCGCGCCCCACTGTTCATCGGCAACCACTTCGAGGACTGGAACGGCGGCATCTACATGAAGGCCGTCGAGGACGTGATGAAGAGCGTCTGCAAGCGCGAGGGCGTCCGCTGCGCCTCCTTCCGCCAGGTCGCCGACTGGCTCGACGCCCAGGACCCGGCGGTCCTCGACAAGCTCCGCCAACTCGACCCCGCCCAGCCGGCCGACTGGTCCCGCCTGGTCAAGTGACGGGCCCGGGCGGCGCGGGCCTGATCCGGTTCGGCGCACGACCCAGGGGGCGGGCTCCCACGGTCATCTCCGATCGAGATGACTGACATTCCGAAGCATCGCCCCGGACGGGGAAGCAGCGGGAGCGGACCGACGCTCACACCCGTGTGACGGCAGCGAGGAGGCTGCCGTCACCGCCCCGCCCGTGCCGGCCGCCCCGGCCCACTGCCTCGAGAAGGTGCCCGATGTCCGCTTCGTCCGACCTCCCGACCGCCGCGCGCCGGTCCACACCCGCCAACGCCCCCCACGGCGTGCCGGGCTGGCTGATAGCACTGCTGGCCGTCGCCTCCGGCATGACGGTCGCCAACCTGTACTACGCCCAGCCCCTGCTCTCCACGCTGAGCGACGTCTTCCACACCAGCACCGCCACCACCGGGGCCCTGATCACCCTCACCCAGGTCGGCTACGTGATCGGCATGCTCTTCCTCGTCCCGCTCGGCGACCGGCTGGAGAAGCGCAACCTCATCACCGCCCTGCTGACGGTCACCACCCTCGCCCTCATCGCCGCCGGGCTCGCCACCAGCTTCCCGATGCTGCTGATCGCCTCCCTCGTCAGCGGCGCCACCTCGGTCGTCGCCCAGGTCCTCGTCCCGTTCGCCGCGAGCCTCGCCCCCGACCACGCCCGCGGCCGGATCGTCGGCCGGGTGATGAGCGGACTACTCACCGGCATCCTGCTCTCCCGCACCCTCAGCAGCCTGGTCTCCGACCTCGCCGGCTGGCGCACCGTCTTCCTCGGCTCCGCCGTCCTGATGGCCGTCCTCGGCGTGGCCCTGCGCGCCGCCCTGCCCGCGCACGCCCCGACCACCACCATCCCGTACCACCACGTCCTGCGCTCCACCGCCCGGCTGGTGCGCACCCACCCCGCCCTGCTGCGCCGCGGCCTCTACCAGGCCGCGATGTTCGCCGCCTTCAGCGCCTTCTGGACCACCGTCTCCTTCGTCCTGACCGGCCCCCACTTCCACTACTCCGCGGTCGGCGTCGGCCTGTTCGCCCTCGTCGGCGCGGCCGGAGCGGCCGTCGCCCCGTTCGCCGGGCACTGGGCCGACCACGGGCTGACCCACCGCATGACCGGCATCGCCTTCGCCGTCGCCGCCGTCTCCTTCGCGCTCGCCGGCTTCGGCGGCCACAGCGTCATCCTGCTCGCCCTCGCCGCCGTCCTCATCGACATGGCCGTCCAGGCCAGCCTGATCCTCGGCCAGCACACCGTCTACGCGCTCGACCCGGCCGCCCGGGCCCGCCTCAACAGTGCCTTCATCGCCATGTTCTTCGTCGGCGGAGCAGCCGGATCCGAACTCGGCTCCGTCCTCTACCACGCCTGGGGCTGGACCGGCGTCGCCACCCTCGGCACCGCCCTGCCCCTGCTCGCCCTGCTCTACTGGGCCACCGAACGCCGCCAGGGCGCGGCCGCCGAACCCGGCACCGCGAGCGCCTGACCGGGAGCGCGTGACCGGGAGCGACCCGGCCGCGGCCCGTCCCCGCTCCGAGGACGGGCCGGCGCCACGTGCCGGGCCGCCCCTGCCCACGTGCTCAGGGACACCGCCCCGCCCACGTACTCAGGGACACCACCCTCCGCACACCCGCGAGGGCGGCACCGCCCTCCGCCTACGATGCGTGAAGATCGACAGCCCTCGCCGCCCCCCGCACCGGGCGGCGTACGGCCCAACCGGGAGTGGACGATGGATCTGCGGCAGATGGAGGTCGTGGTCGCGGTGGCGGACACCGGCGGCTTCACCGCGGCGGCACGGCGGCTGCACGTCGTCCAGTCCTCCGTGTCCGCCACCGTCCGCGCCCTCGAACGCGAACTCGGCACCCCGCTGTTCGACCGCACCACCCACCGCGTCGCCCTCACCCCCGCCGGCGAGGCCTTCGTCCCCGCCGCCCGCGCGACGCTGCGGGCCGCCGAACTCGCCCGGGAAGCCGTCGACGCCGCCCGCGGGCAGCTGCGCGGCAGGGTGACCGTCGGCACCATGCAGGGCGTCTGGGCCGGCCTCCACCACGCCCTGGCCGCCCTGCGCGCCGAGCACCCCGGCGTCGTGGTGCACCTGCGCCAGGCCGCCGTCGCCGACATCCGCCAGGCGCTGCGCGAGGGCACCGTCGACCTGGCCGTGGTGGCGCTCGACCGCCAGCAGCAGCGCGGCCTCACCACCAGACTGCTGTCCCGCGAGTCCATGGTGCTGCTCACGGCACCCCGACGGGTGCTCGCCGGAGCCACCCCGGAGGGCGAGGTCACCCTCGCCGACGTCGCCCGGCTGCCCGTGGTGGACTTCACCCCCGGCTGGGCCATCCGCCACGCCGTCGACCGCGCCTTCCGCGCCGCGGGCGTCGACCGCGGCACCACCTTCGAGGTGAACGACATCGTGGCGGCCGCCGAGCTGGTCCGCAACGACCTGGGCGTCTGCATCATGCCCAGGTCGATCGCGGACCGCTTCCCCGACCTCCCCCAGTACCGCTTCGACCGCCACGCCCCGACCTGGAAGGTCATGGTCGTCCGGCCCCCCGGCGAGGCACCGCCCGCCGTCGCCGCGCTGCTGCGGCACATCACCTGACGCGGTGCCGGCGGGGGCTCCCCTGGAGATCCGGCAACGGCAGGGCGCCCTCCCGATCGACCGCTCCGCGGCGTCGGAAGGGCGCCCTGTCGGACGTCGTACGAGGCGTCAGCCCCAGTTGCCCACCAGCGGGACGTCGCCCGGGTTGCCGAACTTCGTGCGGTAGATCACCAGGTCGGAGTTCTCGGCGGCCCCGTAGAAGGTCTGGTCACCGGGCCGGTAGACGCCGATGGTCTCCTTGCCGGTGCCGTCCCAGTCGCCCTTGACCGGCATGTCGCCGGGGTTGCCGAACTTGACGCCCGGCCGCACGTTCTCCGTCTGGTTGGAGTCGTTCAGGTAGAAGATCTGGGTCTGCGGATCGTACACGGCGACTGTGGTGGTGCCGTTGCCGTCCCAGTCGCCGACCAGCGGCTTCCAGCCCGGGTTGCCCAGCTTGATCCGGTACTTGACGGTGGAGTTGTCGTCGGACAGGTAGAAGTACTGGTCGCTGGGCCGGTAGACACCGACCGTGCTCCGCCCCTGCCCGCTCCAGTCGCCGACCAGCGGGATGTCACCGGGGATCCCGAACGGGAAGGTGGCGGCCACGGTGGCGTTGTCGTTCGACAGCTGGAAGGTCGCGGTGTCGCGGTGGTAGACGCCGACGGTGTCGGTGCCGGGCCCGCTCCAGTGGCCCGTCAGCGGGACGACGTCGTCGCCGCCGCCGCCGAACACGGACTGCCCGGTGTACCGGCCGTTGTGGGCGGCCTCGCCGAAGCTGCCGTCCGACTTCCGGTAGGCGCCCACCGAGGCGGGCTTCGGCGTGGGCGTGGCGTTGACCACGGCCCGGCCGATCCGCTGCTGCGCCGCGACGGTCAGCGGCACCCTGTTCGGCTGGTCGGGGCCCAGCCAGCGGAAGTTCTGCAGGTAGACGACGCGCGGGTCCTGTGCGGCGAGCGCCCGGTACTCGGCGTTGTACGCCACGACGTCCGCGTCCGTCCTGTCGGGGAAGCAGTTCACGGCGACGTCCCGCTCGTTGGTGGACTCCGGGAAGAGCATCAGGTGCTGGTCCGGCGAGGAGAGGAACGTCTTCAGGTTCGCCAGCAGCGGCTGGAGCTGGCCGCGGCCCGTGCAGTAGTGGTCGAAGCCGACGATGTCGACCTCGGGCGGGATCGGCGCGGTCTGCTCGGCGTTCCAGCGGTCGAGGCTCATGAGCAGCGTCTTCTCCGGGAACGCGGCCCGGATCTGCTTGGCCTGCAGCATCACCTGCTCGGGGGCCATGCCGTGCGAGTACGGCTCGTCCGTCATGCCGACGGCGGCGATCTTGTCGATGTTCGGCCCGATGCGCTCCACCAGCCTGCGGAGGTTCTCCGCGGCGTCCGGGTTCGGGTGGAACACCCAGCTGCCCGGCGAGTCCGGGATCACCGTCTCCTGGTTGAGGTCGATCACGCAGGAGGCCGGCAGGCACTGGTCCAGGAACTCCAGGCGGGGGTCCTGGCCACGCAGGTAGTTGTTGAGGTTGGTCCACTGCGCCACCTCCGGCGCGTGGTTGACGCCGTTGTTCGGCGAGTCCGGGTCCCGGATGTCGAAGAACCCGTAGTAACCGAGCCCGCCCAGCATGGAGATCCGCAGGTCGTCCACCGTGGTGGCCTGGCCGGGCGCCGAGTGGTGGGCGCCGAGCGAGACGTAGCCGTCGCGGGGCAGCCGGACGTCGGTGCGGCCGGAGAACACCGTCGCGCCGTTGACCAGTACGGTCGCCCGCTGCTCGCCGGTCCTGAGCGCGACCGACACCTCGTAGGAGCCCGCCGCCGGGGCCGTGGGCAGGACGGTCGACGTGCCGCCCTGGAAGAGCGTCAACCCGCCGTCGGCCTGGACACGCAGGCCGAGCGCGACGTCCTCGGCGTCCACCGCGCCCGTGCCGCCCGAGGCGTCGCTGACGGCGAGGGAGGCCCAGTCCTGGCCGGAGGTGCTGCCGACCACCGGGGTCAGCACGGCGTGCACCGTGTAGGCGCCGGTCGGAACGTCCGAGGTGGCCGGCTTGTTCAGACGGACGGCCGAGGTGCCCTTGGGGAAGGAGAGCACGTTCGGGTGGGCCGGGCTGTTGACCTGCACCGAGCCCGCCGGCGGGTCGAGGGCCAGCCCCTTGACACCCGAGACGGCGGTGTAGTTCGCGGAGATCAGGCTCGGCTGGCGGGCACTGAGGTCCCGGTTGAGCCCGAAGTCGGCGGTGGCGTTGGGCGCGCCGTCGAAGGTGTCGACGAACGGATTGGCGCTGCGGGTGGCGGTGGTGTCGACCCTGCTGACGTTCAGCCCGTGGCCGGCGCCGTCGCCGAAGGTGGTGAAGCTGTCCGGGTCGGTGAGGTAGGTGCCGAGGTAGAGGAACTCGCTGCCCGGCCAGCGGGTCACCCCGGCCGGCGCCGGGACGGTGAACGGGGTGCCGTTCACCGTCAGGGTGACGGCGCGGTCGGCCCCGGTGGAGACGGTCAGCGAGACGGCGTACCGCGCCGTGGGCGCCACCGTGCCGGTCCAGAACGGAGCCTCACCGCCGCCGCCGTGGAAGAGGGCGAGCCCGCCGCGCGAGCTGACGGTCAGTCCGAGGTCGACGTCGCCACCGGTGACGTAGCCGTTGCTGCGGTGACTGCGGCTCAGCACGATCGAGCCCCAGTCGTTGCTGCCGGTGTCACCGACGACGGGGTCGATCACCGTCGAGACGGTGTAGTGCCCGGTGCCGTCCGCGACGGCCGGCGCACCGAGCATGACCGCGGAGACGCCCTTGGCGAACAGCAGCTTGTTGGGGTGGTTGGGGTGACTGGTCTGGACGAACCACTGGTCGGGCGCGACCGAGGTGTCCCAGCGGCCGGAGACCCGGGTGTAGGAGATCCCGTGCTGGCCGGCCGGCACCGACTGCCGGGCCTCGAGCCCGACGTTCAGCCCGTACAGCGGGTCGGTGTCCCTGGCCGGGTCCAGCTGGAAGGTGTCCGCGAAGGCGCGCGTGGTGTCGAGGTCCACCGGCGTCGGCCCGGAGCCGTCACCGGCCGGGGCGCCGGTCGGGGCGGCGGCCTGGGCGGCGGCCTGGGCGGCGGCCGCCGTGGTGGGTGCGAGGCCTGCGGGCAGCAGTGCCAGCGCGAGCACCGAGGCGCCGGCCAGCAGCCCGCGGCCCAGGCGTTGAGTGAGTATCACCGAGTCGTAGTCTCCCGGTCGTCGAACCGGTGGCGCGGGCCCGCGCCACCGGAGGAGGCGGACACGGCTGTACGGACACGGCTGTGCCGCACCGGCTCGGCGTACTTCCCCCCGCGGCGGATCATAGGGGCTGGATACGAACGGACGTGCCACGGGCCCGGTCCGGGCGGCGGTCGTCCGCCCCCGGACTCACGGGAGGACGGCGACGGCCGACGGAAGGCGGCCGCGGACCTCGCCCGCCGCCACCTCGCGGGCACGTCACCGGCAGCCGCGCCTACGCCCTCGCCGCCCTGGGGAGTCGAGCCCCCGGCCGGGCTTCCACACGCCCGGGGCCCGGGCCGTCAGGAGCACCGTCCCGCGTTCCTCGGAACCACCGCCCCTCGGAACCACCGGCCCCTCGGAACCACCGGCCCGTCAGAACCGCCGTCCTGTCGGAACCACCGTCCCGTCAGGCCCCTGTCCCGCGTTTCTCAGAACCGCAGGTCCATCCGCTGTTCGACGGTGTCGAGGCCGAACTTGCGGGCGGCGCGGGACACGGTGAGCTTGAAGCCGGCCTTCGCGTAGAGGTGGTGGGCGGCGTCGAGCCCGGTGACAGTCCAGAGCAACACGCCCTGGTACGAGCGCGTGCGGGCCTCGTCCAGGGCCGTCTCCAGCAGCCGCCGGCCCAGACCCCGACCACGGGCGGCCGGATCGAGGATCACCCATCGCAGCCGGCCCCAGCCGAGGCGCTCCTCCGCCCGGGTGAGGCCGGTGGCACCGACCACCCGGCCGTCGAGCTCGGCGACCCACAGCCGACCGGGCGCGGCACCACCCTCGCGGGCGCAGGCCAGGACCAACTCGGCCATGCCGGCGGCGACATAGGCCTCCATGGTCGCGTCCATGCCGTACTCGCGGGTGTAGAGGACGCCGTGCAGCGCGGCGACAGCGCCGAGGTCCCCGGGCCGGACGGCCTCGCGGATGGTCGCGGTTCCGGGTGCGGTGGCGGCCATCTGGCATCCCCTTTCACTGAAACACTCGTTTCAGTGGAACGATAGACCACGTGTCCGCCCCTGCCAACGCGCCCTCCCGCCCTTCGCCGCGCCGCGAGGAGATCCTCGCCGCGACCGTCCGCTACGTCGCCGAGCACAACGTGTCCGACCTCTCCCTCCGCCCGCTGGCGGCCGGGATCGGCTCCAGCCCCCGCGTGCTGCTGTACCTGTTCGGGTCCAAGGAACAGCTGGTCCGGGAGGTCCTGGCGGTCGGGCGGTCCGAGCAACTCGCCCTGCTGGAACGATCCGAGGTCGAGGGCGGCAGCGCCCGCGAGACCCTCGAACTGCTCTGGGAGTGGCTGACCGCCCCGGAACGGCGGGGCGCGCTGCGGCTGTTCTTCGAGGGGTACGTCCGCGCCTTCGACCACAGCGAGCCGTGGCTGGACTTCGGCACCGCCTCGCTGGACGAGTGGCTGCCTCCACTGGAACGCGTCCTCGACGGCACCCGGGCCAATCCCACCGTGGTGCTCGCCGTCCTGCGCGGCCTGCTGTTGGACCTCCTCGCCGACGCGGGCGAGGGCGAGGGTGACGGCGCCGACGCCGACGCGGGCGAGGGCTCCGACGCGGGCGAGGGCAGCAGGAGCCGCGCGCACGCCGAGCGCGTCCACGCGGCCTGGCGGGCCTTCCTCGACGCGACCCTCGCCTGAGACCGGGACCGGTGACCGGGTCCCCACCCGGGTGCCGGTAGAGCCACCGGGCGGGTCCGTCCCCTGCGCGGACCCGACCGGCTGCCCATGCGGTGCGTACGGGACGGGCGCGTCGACCGGGCCGGGGCCGGGTGGGTACGCCTGTCCTGTGCCGTGGGGATCGAGCCTAGGCAGGGGCGCCTTACCGTTCGCTTACCGATCGCTCACCGCTCGGCCCACGACCGGCACCGCTCGGCACCGTTGAGCCGCCGGCCGCCGCCGTACACCCCCGGCCGCCGACCGGCGCCGCCGTACGCCCCGGCCGGGCTACCGGATGTCGCTCAGCTCCCGCGCCTCCTCCAGCACCCGCGCGGCCGACTCGGCCAGCCCGGCCGCCTCGTACGCCCGGCCCAGCGCGCGGAGCGCCTCGGCGAGGAAGGAGCGCCAGCCGCGGGCGCGCCACACCAGCACCGACTCCTCCAGGTGCCCGACCGCCGAGGCGTGGTCCCCCGCCGCCAGGTCCAGCTCCCCCAGGATGCCGAGGGCCTGGGCGAGGTGGTGCCCCAGATCGAAGCGGCGGGCGATGGCCAGCGCGGCCTCGGCCGTCTCCCGGGCCCGGTCGTCGCCGGTGGCCGCGTACAGCATCGCCAGGTAGAGCAGCGAGAACGCCTCCACGTAGCGGTCCTTGAGCGAGCGGGCCATGGCGAGCGAGCGCAGGAGCAACTCGCCGCCCCGCTCCACCTGGCCGGCCCGGCCGTGGGCGGCTCCGAGGAACTGGATCGCGGTCGCCTCGAAGCGGGTGTTGCCGATCAGCCGCGCCAGCCGCAGCGCCTCGGTGAGGTGCTCGATCGTGCGGTCGAGGTCCGTCTCGCCGTACGCGATGGCGATGATCTGGTGGGCCCGGGCCTCGCCGCCCGGGTGGTCGTGGGCGGTGGCGAGGTCCAGGGCCTGCCGGGCGGCGTCCAGGGCCTCCTGCTCGCGGCCCTGGGCCACCAGGCTCCAGGCCGTCAGGACGAGGGCGTCGGCGGTCCCGCGCGGTTCCCCGGCCTGCTCGAACAGGCCTCGCAGGTGTCGCGCCCGGTCGTCCAGCGCGACCATCGTCTGGGTGCCGTCCGGCAGGTCGACGGTCGCCCCGGAGCCGTCGGCCGCGGTGGTCCAGGTCGTCACCTCGATCAGGCCTCGGGTGAGCACGGCCGTCCCCAGGCCGTCGCCGGCCGCCCGGCAGGCCTGGAGGGCGGCCAGGTGGGTGGTGCGCCACTCGTCGTACAGGCCGCGCACGTCGCAGTACTTCTCCTGGCAGGCGGCGAGTTCCCACGCCATCGGCACCATGCGCAGCGCGGCGGCCTGCCGGGCGCTCGCGTTCAGGGCCGGCTGCTCGGCGTCGAACCAGGCCGTCGGGTCGTCCAGCAGTGCCGCCGCGACGCCGGACGGCATCGGGTGGCGCGGCGCGGCGCCGTGGATCGGCGCGAAGCACGGCCCGGGCACCTGGTCGGCCGCCTGCTCGGCCAGCCAGAGCCAGGCGCCGAAGGCCCGTTCGAGCGCGGTGGCGCGGGCGGCCGGTTCGTCCGCGGCCTCGGCGTGCTCGCGCGCGTACAGCCGGACGAGGTCGTGGAAGCGGTAGCGCAGGTGCGGCTCCGTGCCGGTCTCCTGGAGGAGTTGGGCGTCGATCAGCTCCTCCAGCTGCCGCTCGGCCTGCTCCGGCGGGATGTCGGCAATCGCCGCCGCGGCCCACGGCGCGAAGTCGGGGGCGTCGAGCAGCCCGAGCAGCCGGAAGGTGCGGCGGGTCGGCTCGGCGAGGCGGGTGTAGCCGACGGCGAAGCCGGCCCGTACGGCCAGGTTCCCGGTGGCCAGTTCGTCGAGCCGGCGCCGCTCGTCGTGCAGCAGGTGGGCGAGCCGGGCCAGGGTCCAGCGCGGCCGGGCGGCGAGGCGGGCGCCGGCGATGCGGACCGCCAGCGGCATGCCGCCGCACAGCTCGACGATCCGTGCGGCGGCCACCGGCTCGGCGGCGACCCGGTGCTCCCCGAGGATGCGGCGCAGCAGCGTCCGCGCGTGCGGGGCGTCCAGTTCGTGCAGGTCGACGAGCCGGGAGCCGGGCAGGGCGGTGAGCGCGGCGCGGCTGGTGACGAGGACCGCGGGGTGGGGCGGCGCCCGGTGGCAGGCCCCCGCCCCCCGGGGGGCCGGGGGTCCCGCGCGGGGGGGTCGCGGGTTGGGGGGGGGGGGGGGGGGTGGGTGGTGGGGATTCGGCTCTCCTTCGAGCGGGTGGTTCAGGCCCAGGCGAGTTCGTCGCTGACGGCGGTGG
>NZ_JBIWFT010000038.1:0-98310 GCF_044763205.1 Kitasatospora sp. NPDC096204 | reverse complement strand
ATCGGCACGCCAGGCTCAACGACCGGCACCCCACCGAGGTACCGGTCGCATCACCACATCATCCGAACTCGTTATGTGCGAAGGACGGGGCTAGCGGGCCGCTCCCCGCCGGCCGTAGCGGGCCGGTCCCCGCCGGCCGCCGGGCACGCTCCCGCGCCGGGCCGTTGTCACAGGTCACCCGTAGGGTTCGTCCGTGAACGTTCCCGAGGTCATCCCGATCAGGCACGAGCCCGGCTACCGCACGGACACCATCGGCCGCTGGCAGGGCGGCCAGTTCCTCGCCTCGGCCCTCCGCCTCGGCGTCGGCCGGTACTACGCCGTCCTGCACCGCTTCGACGCCGCCGGTCGGCACCTCGACTCGCAGATACGCGCCACCGGCGCGGAGCCGGAGGCCGAGCGGCTGCTGGCGGAGTGGCTCGACGCCCTGCCGGGCCGGGAGTACGGGGACATCGCGATCGCCCCGTTCGCCGTGCACGTCGACGGCGAGCTGTTCGGCCTGGTCCGCGAGGACTACGAGGAGGACGACGTGGACGAGGACGCCGGGGAGGACGAGCGGGTCCACTTCGAGCTGTACCCGGACGGCCTCGGCTTCGACGCCCCCTGGTGCGGCTGCTACGACACCTGAGCCGTCCCGGCCGCCCGTCGCCGCGGGCGCGTCACCACTGCGCCACCCGGTAGTCCTTGAGGAACACCCCCGACACCGGGTCCCCGGCCTCGCCGCGGACGATCGGGTCGTAGACCCGGGCCGCGCCGTCCACGATGTCCAGCGGGGTGCGGAACCCCTGGGCGGCGAGGTGCGCCTTCTTCGGGGCGGGGTTCTCGTCGGTGATCCAGCCGGTGTCGACGGCGCACATGTGCACGCCCCTGGTGGCGAGTTCGGCGGCGCTGGTGCGGGTGAGCATGTTGAGCGCGGCCTTCGCCATGTTGGTGTGCGGGTGCCGGGCGGTCTTGTTGCGGACGGCGAACCGGCCCTCCACCGCCGTGACGTTGACGATGTAGCGGGCGGGGTGCGGCGAGGCCAGCAGCAGGGGCAGCAGCCGGTCGCAGAGCAGGGCCGGGGCCAGCGCGTTGACCAGCTGGGTCTCCAGCATCTCCGCCGGGTCGAGCGAACCGAGCGTGGCGGACCAGGAGTTGGCGGGCGCGAGGTCGGGCAGCAGTCCGGCCTCGTCGGCGAGGTCCAGCAACGACCCGGCGCCCGAGGACAGTTGGGTGAGACCGGTGACCGGCCGGAAGCCGGGCGCGTGGTCGATCGCCCGGCGGTCGGCGGCGGGCAGGGCGTCCTGCTCGCCCGCGGCCAGCAGCGCGTACGACTCCGGCGGCCGGCGCAGGGTCTGCGCGGCGTTGTTGACCAGGATGTCGAGCGGACGCCCCTCGGTGCGCAGCCGCTCGGTCAGGCCGATGACCTGGCGCGGGTCGCGGAGGTCGATGCCGACGACGCTGAGCCGGTCCCACCACTGCCCGCTGCCCTCGGCGGCGCGGAAGCGGCGGACGGTGTCCTGCGGGAAGCGGCTGGTGACGACCAGCTCGGCACCGTCCCGCAGCATCATCAGGGCGAGCTGGAAGCCGATCTTCACCCGGCCGCCGGTGAGCAGCGCCCGGCGCCCGCGCAGGTCGGTGCCCAGGGCCCGGCGGGCGGTGTTGTCGGCCGCGCAGTCGGGGCAGAGCATGTGGTAGAAGCCGTCGACCTGGCGGTACGGCTGCTTGCAGACGTAGCACTTGCGCGGCACCAGCAGCTCGCCGACCGGCCCGTTCGCGGGCGTCAGCGGCGCGTCCTCGCGGCGGGTCCGGCTGCCGGTCGCGGTGGTGGCGAGCAGGTCGGCGTCGGCCTGCCGCAGTGCCTGCCGGGCCTCCTGGCGGCGGCGCTTGCGGCTTTCCATCACGAAGGAGCCGAGCTGCCGCTCGGCGTGCAGTCGGGTGCGGTCGTGGGCGGGGAGCGCCCGCAGCCGGCCGAGGGTGCGGCTGAAGGCGGCGAGTTCCTCGGCGGTGACGTCGCCGGCGCAGGCGGCGTCGCCCGCCGGATGGATGGTGATCAGTTGGTCGTGGTCGTCCCGGACCGTCATGTCCGCCCCCTCGTGCCGTACAGGTGGGAGGGACTGTAACGGACGGTCCGGGACGATGAGATGCCAATTTCCGCCGGTGGGTGACCTCAGGTGGTGACCTCAGGTGGTGATGTGGGGTGGTGATGTGCGGCCGGCGGCGCCCCGTGGGCTCAGCCCGCGTACTGGCCGAGGATCTTCGCGAACTCGTACGGCTGCTGCGGGATGTTGGTGCACGTGGACAGCGAGCCCCCGGTGCAGGCGTTGGCGTCCCGGGTGGCGTCCCAGAAGGAGAGCATCCCGATGTGGTTCTGCCGGGCGAAGGCCACCAACTGCTGGGCGTCGGCCTGGTTGTAGATCTGGTGGTCGTCGTTCTCGCCGATCATCGGGGTGACGCCGACCATCGCCCACAGCTGGGCGTCGGTCTTCGCCGGGTAGAGCGCCTTGAGCTGGCCGAACAGCGACTGCGCGGCCTGTACGGCGGCGTTGCCGTAGTCGGTCCCGCTGCGGTAGTAGTCCATCGCCATGATGTTGACCAGGTCGACGGCCACCCCGGCGTCCCGGGCGGACTTGACGATGGCGACGCCCTCGGCGGTCAGGCCCTCGGGCAGGACGGGCAGGGTGAAGGAGACCCTGAGGCCCGGGTGGGCCTGCTGCAGCTTGGCGAGCGCGGCGGAGCGGCGCTCGTTGGCGGCGGTGTCGGCGATGGCCGCGCCCTCGATGTCGAAGTCGACGTAGCGCAGGCCGTAGGCGCTCACCACGGCGTCGTACTCGGCGAACAGCGAGTCCACCGTGGTGCAGGCGGCGGCGAGTTCGGTACCGGCCGCGCCGCCGAAGGAGACCTTGACGTCGCCGCCGGCCGCGCGCAGCGCGTCCACCTGGTCCTTGGCCCAGGCGGTGCGCGGGTCGTAGGCGTTGAACCAGCTGGCCTTGCAGCCGACGCCGGTGACGAAGCCCATCGTGTAGCCCTTGAGGTT
Organism: Kitasatospora sp. NPDC096204; assembly: GCF_044763205.1. Taxonomy (NCBI): domain Bacteria; kingdom Bacillati; phylum Actinomycetota; class Actinomycetes; order Kitasatosporales; family Streptomycetaceae; genus Kitasatospora; species Kitasatospora sp. NPDC096204. The sequence continues at coordinate 95,297 of NZ_JBIWFT010000038.1, read as the reverse complement.
GCCGGCCTTGGCCATGGCGGGCATCGAGGGGGTCGGCCAGGCGCCCATGTCGATGTAGGGGGCGACTGGGAGCGCGACGTTCGGCGCCGGGGTGGTCGGGCCGCCGGTGGGCGTGCCGGTCGGGGTGCCGGTCGGGCTCGGCGGGGTCGAACTCGGCGGCGGGGTGGACGGGTTGCCGCCGCCGGGGCCGGTCAGGGCGACGTCGTCGGCGAGGTAGCCGCCCTGCCCGTACCAGCCGTGCAGGTAGACGGTGACACTGGTGGTGGCCGGTCCGGTGGTGAAACTGGTGGACAGCTGCTGCCAGTCGGCGCCGCCCGCGGTCCAGGTGGCCGGGTCGGTGATGCCGCTGCCGGTGGCGCCGAGGTAGACGTACTGGCCCCGCACCCAGGCGCTGAGGGTGTACTTGGTGTCGGGCTGGACGCTGACGGTCTGGCCGCACTGCGCGGTGTCGCCGGCGCTCACCGCCCCTTTGAGGGCGTACGTCCCGCTGTGCGCACCGGAGCCGACCACGCTGCCGGTGCCGGCGGAGCAGCTCCAGGGGCCGAGCGCGCCGCTCTCCAGGCCGCCGTTGGCGAGCAGGTTCCCGTCGGCGGCGCCGGCGTTCCCGGCGAGGGCGGCCAGGCCTCCGGCGGCGAGCGCGGTGGCGGCGGCGAGGCTCAGCAGGGTGGTCCGGCGGGCGGGGCGGCGGTGCGTGGGGGCGTGCTGGGGCGCGCTGGGCATGGGGGTGCCTCTCGGGACGTGGTGGCCGCCCGCGCCGCGAGGGGGGAGACGCGGGGCGGGCGGCGGCCTGGGGTGGTCCGGTGCGTGGGGGAGCGCGGTGCTGAGCATCAAACTGGACTAGACCAGCTGTGCACGTCAAGCACTTCCCGGGCCCGGACGCTTCACCGAGGGCAGGTTTTAGGAGCGGTTAAGACGGCCGTGGTCAGAGCGTCGACCGTCGCGGCCGACCCTGCCGAGTCCGGACCGGTGGCGCCCGGTGGTGCGGGGGGTTCGTGAGCGGGCTCTCGTGCGCCGGTTTGGCGGGTGGCCACCGGTGGTGGCCGGATGGAAGGTGTGGGAGCGAAGAACGAGGGTTGACGGCCGGGGCTTTGTGCCCGGTGGTGAAACCGGAAGCGAGCGCCCCGCACACACCCCTACGGTGGGTCGATGACCATACGAACCAGCTTCGATGCCCCCCGGATCTGCTTCCTCGGCGACTCCTTCGTCCAGGGGCTCGGCGACCCGGAGTTCCGCGGCTGGGTCGGCCGGGTGCTGCAGGCCGCCGCCCAGGGCGCCACCGCCTTCAACCTCGGTGTCCGGCGCGATACTTCGGCGCAGGTGCGGCGCCGCTGGTGGGCCGAGGTCGAGGCGCGGACCGTCCCCGGCGCGGACAACCGGCTGGTGCTCTCCTTCGGCGCCAACGACGCGGTGGTCGAGGACGGGGGGCCGCGGGTGGCGCCCGACCGGACCCTCCGGAACCTCACGGCGCTGCTCGACGACGCCCGCGAACTCGGCCTCGGCGCCCTGGTGGTCGGTCCGCCGCCGGTGGTCTGCGGGGGAGCGGACCACCTGGAACGACTGCGGCGGCTCGTTCCGGCGATGGCCGGGATCTGCGCCGCGTCCGAGGTCCCCTTCGTCGACGTCACCGAGGCCCTGGCGGCCGATCCGGTCTGGACGGCCGAGGCGGAGGCCGGGGACGGCGCGCACCCGGGAGCGGGCGGATACGGACGGCTCGCGGAGCTGGTCCTGGCAGGCGGCTTCCGGGAGTGGATCGGAACGGACCCGAACTCGACCGGCTCCGAACGGGCTTGACCTTGAGTGCACTCCAAGGTGAATGCTGAGGGCGTTGATCACGCACCACCGCACGCACCACGCACGCATCACCGCACGCACCACCGCACGCACCACGCACGCACCACCACGCTTACACCCGCGGCGACCACCACGGACACCGCGGAACCCACGATGGGAGCACCGTCATGCGCAACGCCTCGTTCGGTACCAGCGGCCCCGAGATCGGCGTCATCGGTCTCGGCTGCATGGGCATGACCTGGGCCTACGACATGCAGAGCCGGGACGACGAGAACTCGGTCCGGGTGATCCGGCAGGCGCTGGACCTCGGCGTCGGCCTGATCGACACCGCCGACATGTACGGCCCGTACACCAACGAGGAGGTGGTCGGCGCCGCGCTGGCCGGCCCGTACCGGGAGCGCGCCTTCCTGGCCACCAAGGTGGGCATCGTGCCGGGCGGCTCGGGCCAGCACGAGCGCAACGGCCGCCCCGAGCACGTGCGCCGCTCGATCGACGAGAGCCTGCGCCGGCTGGGCACCGACCACGTCGACCTCTACCAGCTGCACCGGGTCGACCCGGACGTCCCGATCGAGGAGACCTGGGGCGCGTTCGCCGAGGTCGTCGCGGCGGGCAAGGCGCGCAGCATCGGGCTCTCCGAGGCGACGGTCGAGGAGATCAAGCGGGCGCAGTCCGTGCACCCGGTGGCCTCGGTGCAGTCCGAGCTGTCGCTGTGGACCCGGGACGTGCTGGCCGACGTGCTGCCGTACACCGAGTCGCAGGGCATCGCCTTCCTGCCGTTCTCCCCGCTCGGCCGCGGCTTCCTGACCGGCGGCATCACGTCCTTCGACGAGCTGCCCGAGGGCGACTTCCGGCGCCGGCTGCCGCGCTTCCAGCAGGACGCGCTGAAGGCCAACCTGGAGCTGGTCGGGAGGGTCCGGGCGGTCGCCGGGCGGATCGGCGCCACCCCCGCGCAGGTCGCGCTGGCCTGGGTGCTGGCGCAGGGCCGGTACGTCTTCCCGATCCCGGGCACCAGGACGCCGCGCTACCTGGAGGACAACGTGGGCGCGGCCGCGGTCGAGCTCTCGGCGGCGGACCTGGCCGAACTGGACGCGCTGCCGGCCGCGACCGGCGGACGTTACTGACGGTGCTGCCGTGACGGTGCCGCCGACGTCCGGGCGCTGCTGACGGTGCCGCCGACGCCCGGGCGCCACTGACGGGCCGCTACCGACGGCGCCGCCGGTGCCGCCGACGTCCGGGCGGCAGCCGGTCAGCGCTCCATCACCCACACCAGCTGCCGTCCGGTCTCGCCCGGAGCCCGGACGGCGGCCTCGGCGATCCGGTCCAGCCGGTAGCCGAGCTTGCGCGGGACGGCCGCGCTGGCGCCGTTCGCCTGGTCGCAGCGGATCTCCACCCGGGTGATCCCGGGCAGTGCCAGCGCGGCCTCGGTCAGCGCCCCGGCCGCGGCGGTGGCGATGCCGCGGCCGACGTGCCGGGCGGCGACCCAGTAGCCGATCTCCAGCCCGCCCGGGCCGATCCGCCCGTGCAGGCCGAGGGCGCCGATCACACCGCCGGGTTCGGCGTCCAGGCCGGCCAGGTACATGAAGTCGGTGCCGGCCTCCCAGGCGGCCGCGCCGGCCCTGGTCAGCTCGGCGGTCTGCGCCCGGGAGGGGGCCTCGGCCGCCCACTCCATCCAGGGCCGCAGGTGCTCCAGGTTGGCGCGGACGGCCCGGTTCAGCGCCGCCGCGTGGGTGCTGCGGCGGCGCCGCAGCCAGAGGCCGCCGGGCAGCCGCAGCTGTTCCGGCGGCCGCCCGGCGGTCACCTCCACGGCCGGTGGAGCGAGGCCACAGGACCGTGACTGTGCTTGGCTCATGACGGCGATTATCGCCTTGGCCAGGACCTGTCAGCACCCGGATTACCTCCGGTGGCGGGCGCGTCCGGCCATGAGCCGGCTCTGACGGGCCCGGTCGCGCCCGGTCGCACCCCGGCGCGTCAGAGCCGGACCATCACCTCGTTGAGCTCCTTGCGCCGCAGGTCCGGCACGCGCGCCCCCTCGGCCGGGTAGCCGACCGGGATCACGTACGCCGCGCGCTCCTCCGCCGGGCGGTCGCACACCTCGTTGAGGAACTTCATCGGGCTCGGGGTGTGGGTCAGCGTGGCCAGTCCGGCCTGGTGCAGCGTGGCCAGCAGCAGACCGACCGCGATCCCCACCGACTCCTTGGTGTAGTACGGGCGCGGCGAGTCGGGGCCCTTGTGCACCTCGAACACCACGATCACGGCCGGCGCGTCCTCCAGGAACGGCTTGCGCCAGTCGGTGCCGATCGGGGCGAGCGCGGCCAGCCACTCCTCCGACGCCCGATGCCGGTAGAACTCGCGCTCCTCGGCCTCGGCGGCCTCGCGCAGCCGGCGCTTGCGCTCCGGGTCGGTGATCACGACGAACCGCCAGGGCTGGACGTGTGCGCCGCTGGGCGCGGTGCTCGCGGTCCGGACCGCCCACTCGACCACCCCGTCCGGGATCGGGCGGGTGGAGTAGTCGCGGACGGTCCGGCGCTGGGCCATCACCTCGTGGAAGGACCTGCTGCGGGCCTCGGCCTCGTGGGCGGGCACCGTCATGGGGGTGAGCGGGACGGTCGGGTGGGACGTTCCCGCCACGGCGCTGTCTGTGCTGTCAACCATGGCGGACAGCACAGCACATGACGGCCCCTCCGGGAAGAGGTACAGACCGGGAGGTAGAGACCAATCATCGGTCAAGCACCGACTCGGAGGTCGGCACCGGTTCGAGACCGGCACCGACTCGGAGGCCGGCACCGGTTCGAGGCCGGCGTCGACTCGGAGGCCGACACCGACCCGGAGACCGGCGCCGGTCTCCGGATCGGCCATGCCGGCTCAGTGCTCGTGCACCCGCCCGTCCCGGACCTCGATCCGCCGGTTCACCGACACCGTGTCCAGCATCCGCCGGTCGTGGGTGACCAGCAGCAGGGTGCCGGTGTACGAGCCGAGCGCGGACTCCAACTGCTCGATCGCGGGCAGGTCCAGGTGGTTGGTGGGCTCGTCCAGCACCAGCAGGTTCACCCCGCGGGCCTGCAGCAGCGCCAGCGCGGCCCGGGTGCGCTCGCCGGGGGAGAGGGTGTCGGCCGGGCGCAGCACGTGCACCGCCTTGAGGCCGAACTTGGCCAGCAGGGTGCGCACGTCCTCCGGCGAGAGCTCGGGTACGGCGGCCGCGAAGGCCTCCAGCAGCGGCTCCCCGCCGAGGAACAGTCCGCGCGCCTGGTCCACCTCGCCGACCACCACACCGGAGCCCAGCGAGGCGCTGCCGGCGTCGAGTTCGAGCCGGCCCAGCAGGGCGGCCAGCAGCGTGGACTTGCCCGCGCCGTTGGCGCCGGTGATGGCGACCCGGTCGGCCCAGTCGATCTGCAGGTCCACCGGACCGAAGGCGAAGTCGCCGCGCCTGGCGCTCGCCCCGCGCAGGGTGGCGACCACCGAGCCGGAGCGCGGCGCGGTGGCGATCTCCATCCGCAGCTCCCACTCCTTGCGCGGCTCCTCGACCACGTCCAGCCGCTCGATCATCCGCTGGGTCTGCCGGGCCTTGGCGGCCTGCTTCTCGGTGGACTCGGTGCGCATCGCGCGGCCGATCTTGTCGTTGTCGGAGGACTTGCGGCGGGCGTTGCGCACGCCGTTCTCCATCCAGCCGCGCTGCATCCGCGCCCGGGCCTCCAGCCCGGCCTTGGTGTCGGCGTACTCGTCGTACTCCTCGCGGGCGTGCCGGCGGGCCACCGCGCGCTCCTCCAGGTACGCCTCGTAACCGCCGCCGTACAGGTTGATCTGCTGCTGGTGCAGGTCCAGCTCCAGCACCTTGGTCACGGTGCGGGCCAGGAACTCGCGGTCGTGGCTGATCAGCACGGTGCCCGCGCGCAGGCCCTTGACGAAGGACTCCAGCCGCTCCAGGCCGTCCAGGTCGAGGTCGTTGGTGGGCTCGTCGAGCAGGAAGACGTCGTAGCGGGAGAGCAGCAGCGAGGCGAGGCCGGCCCGGGCGGCCTGGCCACCGGACAGGGCGGTCATCGGCAGGTCCAGCGAGACCTTCAGTCCGAGCGAGTCGGCGACCTCCTCGGCGCGCTCCTCCAGGTCGGCGCCGCCGAGGTCCAGCCAGCGCTCCAGACCGGCGGCGTACGCGTCGTCGGCGCCCGCCCGGCCCTCGACCAGGCCCTCGGTGGCCTCGTCCAGTGCGGCCTGCGCGGCCGCCACGCCGGTGCGGCGGGCCAGGAAGTCGCGCACCGACTCGCCTTCGCGGCGCTCCGGCTCCTGCGGCAGGTGGCCGACGTTGGCGCTCGCCGGACTCAGCCGCAGCGAGCCGCCCTCGGGGGTGTCCAGGCCGGCCAGCAGGCGCAGCAGGGTCGACTTGCCGGCGCCGTTCACGCCGACCAGGCCGATCACGTCGCCGGGGGCGATGACCAGGTCCAGGCCGGAGAAGAGGGTGCGTTCGCCGTGGCCGGCGCTGAGGTCCTTGACTACGAGTGTCGCGCTCATGATGGGGCCGATTGTAGGAGGAGTGGGGCGCGCGGCAGAAAAAGCGGGGGCCGCGGCTGTCCCGCCGCGGCCCCCGCCCCCGGATCGCTCGGGCCCGAGCGATCGGCCCGGAGCACTCGATGCCGATCACTCCGTGCCGATCGCTCCGCGCCGATCACCTGGTGCTGATCACTCCGTGCCGATCACTCGGCGCTGATCACCTGGTGCTGATCACTTGGCCTTCTTCGAGAAGTACTCGAACATGTGCTGGGCCACGTCCTCCAGGTAAGGACCGGCCTCGTAGGTGTTCGCGCCGTTGCCGATGGAAGTGTCGCTGACCAGGGCGGGCTTGCCGTCCTTGGTCGCGTACCAGCCGCCGCCGCTGCTGCCGCCGGTCATGTTGCAGCCGATCAGCAGCATCGCCGGGCGGCTCGGGTCGCCGGTCTTCTTGGACGGCTTGCCACCGTCGCAGTGCTCCAGCTCCACGCCGTCGAAGGGCTTGCCCTCCGGGAAGCCGTAGTTGCTGACCGCACCGACCTGGTCACGCGGGGCGTTGAACCAGAGCGGGACGGAGCCACCGACGGTCTCCTCCAGCGACTTGCCGCCCGGGTTGGGGTTGGCGACCTTGATGATCCCGAAGTCGTACTGGCTCCAGGGGCCGCCCTTCTCCGGGTCGGCCTCGGCGGCCCACTGCGGCGAGACCATGCCGGAGGTGGCGGTCCACTCGCCGTACGGCTCGGCGTCCTCCAGCTTGGCCTGCTTGTTGCCGTTGCTCAGCACGCCGTTGCTGTTGAAGGCCGGGGCGAAGGTGATGTCGGTGTAGTACTTGTTGCCCTTGCCGCCGTGCAGGCAGTGGCTGGCGGTCCACACCAGGTTGCTCTTGCCCGGGTTGGCCGGGTCGGAGACGACGGTGCCGGAGCAGACGTAGTCCTCGTTGCCGTCCTTGAAGAAGATCTTGCCGTTGACGTGCATGTTCTTCGGGAACGGGTGCGCCACGGGCTTGGCCGGGACGACGGCGGGCAGCTGGTCTGCGCCGCCGGGCTGGGCCGCGGTGGGCTGCGCGGTGGGCGCGGCCGCGGTGGGCGCGCCGGTGGCCGGGGCGGCGCCGGTGGGCTGCGCGGGCGGCTGGGTCGCGTCCGGCGCGGGCTGCGGCAGCGGCTTCGGCTTGGCCTCCAGCAGCTTCTGCAGCGTCCAGTAACCCTTGACCGCCGGGGTGATCACGTTGGCCTGGGCCCACTTGTCCCAGTCCTCCAGCTTCCAGGTCTTGAGCTCCTCGAGCGTCGGAAGCTTGATCGGAGCCGCCCCCGGGGTGCCGGCGGCGCTGGCCCCGGCGGTGGGAGCCGCGGTCGCGGGCGGGTCGACGTTGTCCGGCCCGCAGGCGGTGGCGACCACCATGGTCAGCGCGGCGACGGAGGCGCCCAGGACGGCACGGCTCGGCCGGGATATCGGTGACATGCGTTCAAATCCCCCTGTTGACTACCGCCATGCGGCCCGTTCCCCGGGCGCGGCCCCACTCGGCCGCAGGCATGGCAGGTGAGGAGTCTGCCATGCGGTCGGGGGCCTCCCGGCATCCGCCCCGGACCGGGACACGGCCGTCACCGGATCGGCACGGGATCGGCACCGGGCCTCCGTGGGGCCTTCGTGGGGCCTCCGTCGCGGCGCCGCTGCCGAACAAAGCCGGCGCCGCCGGACAAGGCCGGGGCCACCGCCGGATAAATCGGTTGCACGCCTCGTACCGGTTGCCTAGCGTGGTCCGGGTCATCAGCCAGACAAGGAGAAGGCCGTTGCTCTACTGAGGTTCCGGGACACCGCCCCCGCCGCGCAGGCCCTGCTGCCGTTGCGCGGTGCGCGAGTGTGCGACCTCAGTCACGGCCCGTGGCGCTCCCCTGCGTGACGCCACCCCTTCGTCTCCTCCGGCCGTCCCCGGTTCCGCACCCGCGGTGTCTCCCGTGTTGCTCACCACCCCTTCGGCAACCACCCCGGGAGGCCTGTATGGCATACCAACCCACCACCACCGCCGTCCTCTGCACCGAGCTCTCGTTCGAGTGGCCCGACGGCAAGCCCGTCCTGGACGGCTTCCACCTCGCCGTCGGCCCCGGCCGTACGGGCCTGATCGGGCTCAACGGCGCGGGCAAGTCCACCCTGCTGCGGCTGATCGCCGGCGACCTCACCCCCACCGGCGGCACCGTCCGGGTGGGCGGCGAACTCGGCTATCTGCCCCAGGGGCTGACGCTCGACACCACCCTGAGGGTGGACGAGGCGCTCGGCATCCGCGCCACCCGCGAGGCCCTGCACGCCATCGAGTCCGGTGACACCGACCAGCGCCACTTCGACGCGATCGGTGACGACTGGGACGTCGAGGAGCGCGCCCGCGCCACCCTCGACCGGCTCGGCCTGCACCGCCTCGGCCTCGACCGCACCACCGGCGAACTCTCCGGCGGCGAGGCGGTGTTGCTGCGGCTGGCCGCCCTGCTGATGGCCCGCCCCGACGTCCTGCTGCTCGACGAGCCCACCAACAACCTCGACCGGTCCGCCCGCGAGCGGCTCTACGAGACGGTGGCCGGCTGGAACGGCGTGATGCTGATCGTCAGCCACGACCGCGAGCTGCTCCGGCACGTCGACCAGATCGCCGACCTCAGGGACGGCGAAGTCACCTGGTACGGAGGAAACTTCGAGGACTACGAACGCACCCTCGCGGCCCAGCAGGAGACGGCCGAGCGGCAGCTGCGCAACGCCGAGGCCGACGTCCAGCGCCAGAAGCGGGACTTGGCCGAGGCCCGGGTCCGGCTGGACCGCAGCGCCGCGTACGGGAAGAAGCGCTCGGTCACCCGCAACGACCCGCACATCTTCGCCGGGATGCTCAAGCGCAAGGGCCAGGAGACGGCCGGCCGTCTCCAGGGCATGCACACCGAGCGCCTGGAGGAGGCCAAGGCCCGGCTCGGCGTGGCCGAGGAGGCGGTGCGGGACGACGCCGAGATCAGGATCGACCTGCCCCGCACCGCCGTCCCGGCCGGGCGCACCGTGCTCACCCTGGACAAGGTCAGGCTGCCCTACGGCACCACCGCCGCCCTCGACCTGCGCGGGCCCGAGCGGATCGCCCTGGTCGGCCGCAACGGCGCCGGCAAGACCACCCTGCTGCGCACCATCGCGGGCGAACTCGCCCCGCTGGCAGGGGAAGTCATCACCCCGGTGCCGCTGCGGCACCTCCCGCAGCGGCTCGACCTGCTGGACGACGGGAGTTCCGTGGTGGAGAACGTCAAGCGGTTCGCCCCCGCCGCCGGGGACAACGCGGTCCGCGCCCGGCTCGCCCGCTTCCTGTTCCGCGGCGCCCGGGCCGACCAGCCCGCCGCCACCCTCTCCGGCGGCGAGCGCTTTCGCGCGACGCTGGCCGCCCTGCTGCTGGCCGACCCGCCGCCGCAGCTGCTGTTGCTCGACGAGCCGACCAACAACCTGGACCTCGCCAGCGTCCGCCAGCTCACCCAGGCACTGGCCGCGTACCAGGGCGCGCTGATCGTGGCCAGCCACGACCTGCCGTTCCTGCGCGGCCTGGGGCTCACCCGGTGGCTGGAGCTGGACGGCGAACTGCGGGCGGTGGCGCCGATGTAACGGGTGTGGCGGGTGCGGCCGCAGTGGCGACTACCGCTGTCGGTCCTCGTGGCCCTGGGAGTCCGGGGAACTCTGGGAGTCCGGGGCACCCTGGGAATCCCGGGTGCCCCGGGCGTCCGCAGTGAGCATCCGGCGGGCCGTGCTCAGGGCCGAGTCCCTGAGCCCGGCCAGCTCGTCGGGGGTGAACACCGGGGTGCGGACGTTCGGCGGGATGCCCGGTCCATCGAAGGTGCCGCCGTCCCGGGTGAGGTACTTCTCGTTCGGCAGGACGACCAGGAAGTCCGGCGAGAGCGTCTTGATCAGGATGTCGGAGAAGACGCCCTGGGTGTTCTCGCCGACCCGGAGCACGTGCGGGGAGCGGCCCATCATGGCCTGGGTGAACGTCTCCGCGGCACTGGTGGAGATCGAGGAGGTGAGGACCGCCACCGGCCCGGTGAAGTGCCCGCCCGCCGAGGGCCGTACGGTGATCGGCTCGGGCCGGGTGAACTTCGTCGCGTCGGCCGGGTCGTTGCGCGCCACCTTCCGGTAGGCGACGTAGGGACGATCGGTCAGCCGGGCGGCGATGTGCAGGGCGAGCGCGTCCGAGCCGCCGCCGTTCAGCCGTACGTCGACGACCAGGCCGGCGGGCCGGGCCGGTCCGGCCGGCAGGGCGTCCAGCGCCCGGTCCAGTTCGTCGACCTGGCTCTGGAAGTCGCCGTCGGTGTAGTCGTTGAAGCTGCTCACCCGGAGGTAGCCGATGCCGTCGGGGAGCCGGCCCACGCCGAGCCGGCCGCCGGCGAAGAGTTGCTCCTGGCCGGTGAGCTGGGCGGCCGAGGCCTGCCGGGCCCGGGCGGTCAGCTCGTCGGTCTGAACCGTCGTCCCGGGCCGCTGCCCGCTGTAGACGTCCTTGGGCTGCCCGTCGACCACCCGGGCCAGCCCGGTGTGGGCGTCGCCGAGCGGGCGGAGCATGTCCACGAAGACGTCCTGCAGTTGGTCGACGGTCGTCGTCGGGGTGATCGTGCGCCGCTTCTCGTCGCGGACGGCGTGCCAGTCGATGCCCTTGGCGGCGAAGAAGGGGTAGTTCTCCTCGAAGTTCTCCCAGAACCGGTCGAAGACCGCCAGGGGGTCGTTCGCAGCCGGCTTGGCGCACAGCGGCGGCAGGGCGTCCACACGGTTGAGCGACTTGCTGCCGACCCCGCCCTCCTCGTGTTCGACGGCCCGGTCGCGGCCCTTGGGCGTGAGCGTCAGGGCGAGGTTGTCCACGCTGTAGCGGATGGTGCCGTCCGGCCCGGGTGCCGCGGCCTGCGTCCCGGTGATCCAGCCGGGCACGCAGCTGTGTGCCGTCACGTCGTACGTGGTGAGCCGGGTCCCGGAGACCGCGATCAGCAGACCGTAGCCCTCCGTCCGCCAGACCCCCTCCAGCGGGTTCGCGCGCCCTCCCTGGAACGCGCTCTCCCCCTGGGCCGCGGCCGCCCCCGGCGCCGCCGACCCCACGGCCGCCGCGAGCGCCACCGCCGCGGCCGCCGTCCTGCTGATGTTCCTGCGTGTCATCTCCGGCCTCCGCCGAACCCGGTCTCCCCCGCGGAACCCCTCCGCCACCGCTCCCCACCGACGCTACGGCCGGCCCCGCCACCCGGACGTCATCCCGGGTGGCGCACCCGCTTCCTCCTCCGGGCCCATCCGCACCGGCTGGAATGGTCCCTGGCGGTCTCGACAACCGCGGTTTTGACTGCGGGTGAAAATCCGCCGTCCGCGGCCCCAACTGCCCCTGGCTCCAGTACCATCGGCGACATGCCTGCGCTCAACATCGAGTACACGGAGCACGAGCTCGCCGCGATCCGCGAGGCCGCCGCCGCGGACGGCAAGTCGGTGAAGGCGTACATCCACGACCTGAGCGTGCGGGAGCAACAGCGGAGGGTCTTCGTCGACCACGCGGTGGCGTTCTGGAAGGCGCACCGGGCCGAGTTCGACGCCGCGTTCCCCGAGGACGCGCCTGCGGCGTGAGCGGCCGTGAGGCGGCGGTGCGAGCGGCGGCCACGACGGGTGCGGCGGGCGCGGGCGCGGGTACGGCGGGCGCTGGTACGGCCGGTGCGGGCGTGACGCGGTGAGGGGCGGGGGAGCGGCGCTGCTCCACGTCGACCTGCGCTGGCTCCTCGACGTCCAGGAACTGGCCTCCCCGGAGGACCTCAGCGTGCGGGACTACTCGGCGCTTCAGGCCGCCGTCGCCCGGCACCGGGTGAACACGGCCCAGCTCGGCCACCACGCGGACCCGGCCTGGTGCGCGGCCACCCTGATGCACACCATCGTGCTGTTGCGCCCGCTTCCGGTGCGCAACAACCTGTACGCCTGCATGACGACGGCCGCGTACATGCACGCGGCCGGGGAGGGGATCGACTCGCCCTACGGGGCGTTGGTGGAGCTGGCCCGCGACATAGCGGAGGGCCGGGCGGACGTGTACGCGGCGGCCGACCGGATCCGCGCCTGGCGGATCTGAGGCCGGCCGGCCGCCGCGTCAACGTCAGTCCGAGGCCGAGGCCGAGGCCGAGGCCGAGCCCGCACCCGCACCCGAGCCCGAGCCCGAGCCCGCGCCCGTGCCCGCGTCCGTGTCCGTGCCCTGCGGCGCCGGCCGCAGCCTGCCCGCGATCCGCGTCCCGAGCCGGTCCAGCCCGACGACGAGCGCGGCGAGCACCACGAACTCGACGGTCAGCAGGGCGATCTGGCCCCAGACGTAGCCGTAGCCCTTGGTGGTCGGGTCGAAGAAGAAGTAGGGGTACGGCAGCGGGTAGTCGTCGAACAGCGCGTTGCGGGTGAGGACGATCGCCGCGTAGCCGAGCGGGAAGGCCAGCCAGAGCGGTATGTCCTTCCAGGCCGCGGCGTTGCGCGGCCTGAGTACCAGCCAGTCGACGATCACCATCACCGGTGTCACGTAGTGCAGGAAGAACGACGACCAGTGCGCCAGCCTGTCCGGCCCGCTGACCAGCCCGGGCAGCGGGTTGGCGCCGTGTTCGAGCAGGATGTGCGAGACCAGTCCGGTGATCAGGATGTAGAGCGTGGCGGCGCCGCGCAGCCGGGACGCGGGCGCGTCCACGGTGTCGCGCTTGAGCATCCAGTACACCGCGCCGACGAAGTAGCCGAACACGATCACGTTGCTCTGCACGGTGAAGTACACCAGCGGCGCGGTTCCGAGGATCAGGCCGAGGCCCGCCGAGAGCACGATGCCCATGCGCCACCACAGCGCGGGCCGGGTCCGGACTGTCATGCGGCCACCAGTTCGTTTCAGGCGATACGGGAGGTATCGGGCGTCAAAGGGGAAGGCTGCACTCTACTCGCTGGGGCCGAGCGGATGGAATCCGTGTTCGATCCGCTCCGGCTCCCGGGCTCCCCCTCCGGGAACTGATGATCCATCAGTTCGGTGTGTCAGCCGGGCAGTACGAAGCCCGACTCGTACGCCGCGATGACGGCCTGGGTGCGGTCCCGCGCGCCCAGCTTGGCCAGCACGCTGCCGACGTGCGTCTTCACCGTCTCCTGACTCACCACCAGCTGCCGCGCGATCTCGCCGTTGTTGAGCCCGGTGGCCATCAGCCGCAGCACCTGCCCCTCCCGCTCGGTCAGCCGCCCGATCGGCCCCCGGTCCGCTGCCCCGGCCTCCCGGCGGCGGTCCGCGGCGCGGCGCAGCGCGAGGTCGCGGACGGCCGCCGGGAACAGCAGCGAGTCGCCGCGCGCGACCAGCCGTACGGCCTGCACCATCTCCTCCGCCCGGGCCCGCTTCAGCAGGAACCCGGCGGCACCCGCGCGCAGCGCGTCGTACACGTGGTCGTCGTGCTCGAAGGTGGTGACCACCAGGATGCGCGGTGGCGGGGCCATCCCGTTGACCAGCTGCTCGGTGGCCCGGATGCCGTCGATGCCGGGCATCCGGACGTCCATCAGCACCACGTCCGGGCGCAGTTCGCGCACCAGTGGGACGACCTCGGCGCCGTCGGCGGCCTCGCCGACCACGGTGAGGTCCGGTTCGCTCTCGATCACCACCCGCAGGCCCAGGCGGACCAGCCGCTCGTCGTCCGCGATCACCACCCGGATGCCGTCGACACCCCGCTCCGCGCCGCTGTCCATGCCCTCGTTCACGTCGTCCCTCCCACCGGCAGCCAGACGGCCAGCCGCCACGTCGTTCCGTCCTCGCCCGGCCCCGCCGTGCTGCCGCCGTGCAGTGCCGCCGCCCGCTCCGCGATTCCGCGCAGCCCGCGTCCGCCGCCGGGGCGGCTCGGTCGGGCGGGGCCGAGCGGGTTGGTCAGTTCGATCTCCAGCCGTCCGCCCGCCAGTGCGACCCGCAGCCCGGCCGGGGCGGGTCCGGCGTGGCGCAGCACGTTGGTCAGGCCCTCCTGCACGATCCGGTACGCCTCGCGGGAGACCGCCTCGGGCAGGCCCGCCAGCCCGGGCGCCAGCTCGGCGTCCACCGCCACCCCGGCGCGGCCGAGTTGGCGCAGCAGGTCGTCCAGCCCGGCGAGGGTGGGCCCGGCCGGCTCGGCGGCCCGCGGGTCCTCCTCGCGCAACAGTCCGAGCACCGTGTCGAGTTCGGCGACGGCCGCCCGGGCGGTCTCCTCGATCGCCGCGAGCGCCTCGGCGGCGAAGTCCGGGTTGCTGCGCAACACCCGGGCGGCGGCCGAGGCCTGGATGCCGACGGCGCTGAGCGCGTGCCCGACCGAGTCGTGCAGCTCGCGGGCCAGCCGGTTGCGCTGGGCGAGCACGGTGGCCCGGCGCTCGGCGGCGGCCACCCGCTCCTCCGGGGTCGGGCCGAGCAGGACGGGCGCCCAACGGGCGAGCAGCGAGCCGCAGACGGCGTTGGTGCCGACGATCAGCAGCAGCACGCCGAGGCCGAGGGCGGGGCCGCTGGCCAGCCAGTCGGGGAAGTGCCGCTGCCACATCCGGACGAACTCCTCCGTCCCCGAGAAGCCGCAGACCAGCACCACCGCGAAGGGCGTGCCGGCCAGCGTCATCCCGGCGACCACCCCGCCGAACAGCACGTGCAGCACGTACCAGAGCGCGGTGCGCCGGCGGGCGGCCCAGGAACGGGCCGGTCCGGCGGCCAGCTCCTCCGGGCGGGGCACCGAGCACAGCGCCCGCGCGGCCGCGCCCTCCAGCCCCCGCACCATCGGCACCAGCGCGGTGACGGCGGCCATCGGCAGCGAGGTGGCCAACGACAGGACGTACAGCAGCAGTTGGCGGGCGGGCGACTGGTTCGGGTCGAGTGCGCCGAACAGCACCACCGACAGCATCCAGTACGGCATCAGCAGCGCGCCGCCCAGCACCAGGTGCACCCAGCGCAGCCGGGCCCGCCGCCCCAGCGCGGCTCCCGCCGCATGCCGCAGCCGGCCGCCCGGCCCCGCCGTACGCGGCAACCGGCCGCCCCCGCGCCCCGTACGCCGCAACCCGTCGCCCACCCCCGTGATCACCCGCGCGACTCTACGGCAGCGGTGCGCCGGCGGGCGGCCAGTTCGGTCAGCGCCATCGCCCCGACCGCCAGGACCAGCACCGCGGCCACCACCTGGGCGGCCTCCACCAGGGGCATCAGCCCGGGCACGGCCGTCCGCAGCTCGGTCACCCGGGTCGTCGTCGCCCCGAAGACCACCACCTGCCAGGCGCCCCAACCGAACAGTGAGCCGGCCGCCGTCCAGACCACCAGCAGCGGCCCGAGCAGCCGGCGCCCCGGACGGAACCGGAAGACCAGGACCAGCAGCGCCGTCGCCGCGGCCACCGCCATCACCGCGGTGACCCCGTTCATCACCGCCACGCCCCGGTTCCGCGAATCCGCCATGTCCTGCGGCAGTCCGGCGGTTCCCCCGAGCGCCCAGTAGACCCGGCCCGCCGTGACGCCCGCGGCGAGCAGCGCGGCGACGCAGGCGAGGGAACGCTGCACGCTCAGGGTGGGGGAGTCGGGCAGGTCGCCGATCCGCTCCCGCAGCAGCCCGGCCCAGCGCCGGCGGGCGTACAGCGCGAAGGCGGTGAGCAGGGCGAGGCCCTGGACGGCGAAGCCGCCGTACACGACGAGGAAGACCCAGTCGCCGATGCCCTTGTCCTCCGGGTCGGCGCGCTCCGGCCCGAGCACCAGCAGGCTCAACAGGTACAGCGGCAGCGCGACCAGGATGGTGCCGAGCAGCCCGGTCGCCACCCACATCGGGAACGCCACGAGTCCGGCCGGCGCCCGCCGCCCCCACGGGCGGACGAACGCCAGCGCCAGCGCCACGGCGATCGCGTCCATGCCGAAGGTCAGCAGGTTCACCAGCCACAGCCGGTCCATCCCGCCGGGGTCGTCCGCTCCCACCGGATGCCCGGTCAGCCAGAGCAGCTTCAGCGTCAGGTACGGCCCGGTCGCCGCCACCGCCGTCCAGGCCGCTCCGGCCCGCAACACGTGCTCGTTGATCCTCATGCCCCCACGGTCCCGCCGGGGCGCACCCCGGGGCCTCCGCCGGGGGCGCGATCCCCCTCCCCCTGGCGGGGGATCTCCGGCTCGGGACCGCGCCGTGGGCCGACCTCAGGCCGTGCCGCGGGCCGTGCCGCGGGCCGTGCCGCGGGCCGTGCCGCGGGCCGTGCCGCGGGCCGTTCCCAGGCCGTGCGGCAGACCGGCCTCAGGCCATGCGGTGGATCAACCGGTCCTCCTCGTCGGTCCGGCCGTCCGGGTCGGCGACCAGCCCGAGCCGCCCGGCGAGCCGGCGCGAGGGCAGGTTGTCGGCGTGGATCAGGGCGATCACCGGGACACCCGGGTAGCGCGGCAGCGCCTCGGCCATCGCCGCCCGGGCCGCCTCCGCTGCGAACCCCAGACCCCAGGCGGACGGCCGGAACCGGTAGTAGAGGTTGAACACCCGCTCCCCGTCCAGGGTGTGCAGGTACAGCCCGGCGAACCCGATGACCGTCCCCGGGTCCTCCCGGGTGGCGACGGCGCAGTACCCCACCCCGTCCCGCACCCAGTCGGCGACGAACCCGTCCAGCATCTCCTGCGCCTGGACGATCTCCCGCTGCGGCCCGTTCGGGTTGTACCGGTTGGTCTCCGGATCCCCGTGAATCGCGAACACCACCTCCACGTCGTCCTCCTGCGGCCGCGTCAGCACCAGCCGCTCGGAGACGGTGACGATCGTGCGGGCGGTGTGGTCGGTGCGGTCGGTCAGGTCGGTGGTGGGCATGGCGCTTCCCCGTGTCTCGCGTAATAGGCCTCACGCAAGATAGACCATTACCCCGACATCCGCCCGTCGATTTCCACCCGCTACAGGATCGGCTCGCAGCCGATCGCCTTGCCGCCGGCGGTGAGGAACTGCTGCCAGGTGGAGTCGCCGGCCGGTCCGGAGCTCCAGGCGCCGTTGAGTTCCATCCGGAAGGTGGTCGGCCGACCCTGGCAAGTCGCCGTCATCTCGCCGGGCCGCACCCAGCGGGCCCGGCCGATCCCCGGTTCGTCCTTCGGGGTTGCCGGGGCCAGGAGCCGGGGCTCGGTGCCGATGGTGAAGGTGATCGGGGACCTCGGATTCGCGTCCGAGTGGATGAGACAGGTCCACAGCGGGTCGGTCGAGGTGGTCACGGTCTCCCGGAGGGCCGCGCCGCCGAGGCTGGCGGGCGCAGTGAGCCCGGGCAGGCCGCAGACGGCGTTGCGGTCGAGGTCGTGGTCCTTCCCGGCAGCGGAGAGTTGGTGCGGCGCGGGCATGGACGACGTACCGCACCCCTGTTGGGACGCGACGCGGCCGGCCGTCGACACGGCGAGTGCGGCGAGCTTCTCGGCCCCGGGCCGGTTGTCGCGGTCGGCCCTGACGGTGATCCGCTGCCCGCTGTCGCACGCGTCGGGAAGCAGCGCCCAGGCCCGGTGGTCGAAGCCCGCGCCGGACGCTCCACCGTTGGCCGAAGCGGCGAACAGCCGGGCCTCCGCGTCGTTCGCGACGACGGAGAGATCGCCGTTCCTGCGCAGTTCAACGGTGACGGACCGCTCGTTGCCGAAGACCCCGGAACTCACCTTCGCCATGCAGAAGGCTGATCCGCTGCGCAGGTACCCGTTGCCGAACGCCTGATCGCTGACCTTGCCCGGCCCGAGCACGTCGTTCAGCAGATCCGCGCTCACGGCGCCCTCGCACACACTGTCGGGACCGAAGACGTTGGTCAGGTTGTCCACCAGAAACACCCCGGCCCCGGCCACGACCGCTGTCACCGCCACCGCGGCGACCGCCGCCCGCACCCGCAGCGGCCAGGTGGTGAACCCCCGTCGGCTGAGTGCCGTGTCCAGACGCCCGCCGACGACGCTCCCGTCGCCGGGCTGATCGGCGGTGTGCTGTGTCTTCTTCATCTCAGCGCCCTCCGAGTGCGTTGCGGTACGTCTGGTTGACGCCTGTCCCGTAGCTTTCGGACACGTCGTGCAGCAGCTTCTGGGGCACACCGGCGGTCGAGTTGATCTCCGCCTGGGTGAGACCGGCCAGTCCGGCCTTCTCGACGATCATCGTCTTCAGCTGGTTCTCTCCGGAGTTGAACATCTTGGACAGGTCCGCCTGCGTCTGCTGGTCCTGCTCGCTGTTGAGCCCGTTCGCCCACTCCGAGGTACCGACGTCGACCATGCGCTGGACGAAGTCGCCCACGACCGGTACGGGAGTCAGGGGCGTGCCGATGAGGTGGTAGTTCATCTTCGCCTGCCAGTTGTTCTGGAACACGACGTCGTCGTGGTGACGGGTCATGACGTCCGACTGTGCGCCGCTGAGCGCCCCCAGGACCTGGCCGGCCTCCCGTACGTAGCCTTCGATGCCGGGGCCGGGGTGTCCGGTGCTGTCCGGCCTGAACGCCTCGGCGGGGTAGGCGTCGAGTCGCCGGGCGATCTCCTGGCTCTCGGCGTAGTGGATGGCCTTGAACGCCTCCGGGTCGTCGGACACACCTCGGATGACCCGGATGAGGCGGTCCCGGTCGATGGCCAGCCCGCTGGTCTCGGAGTGCCCGTTGACCTCCTTGCCGATGATCTCGTACGTGTCGGCCGCGTAGTCGGCGATCATGTTGCCGAACGGCCGGCGCAGTCCGACGGGGAGTTCGGTCACATGGCCGGCGGAGTCGCCGCCGAAGTGGCTGATCGTGTCGGACATGATGCGCGCCATCGCCGCGTCGTGCGGGCGGACCGGCGGCTGGTTGCCGTGCGGATCGCGGCCGGTGGTGGCGGCCTTCAGGGCATCGCCGAACGCACCGCGGGAGGTGTCCCGCGCGAGCGTGTCCAGCTGGTTGTGTTCGTAGCCCTGGTTGGGCCACTGGCGGTCCTTCAGCAGGTAGGCAAGGTTCTTGTTGGCCGCGGGGTCGAGGAACTCCTTCGATGCCTCGGGGTGGCGGCTCATGGTCTGCATGAGGTCTCGCATCGGATCGCCCTGGTGGCCGGAGATGTTGCTCCAGTCCGGGCCCCACAGGCCTTCGCCCTTGAGTTTGCTGCCGCGCTCGTAGTCGACCAGGTCGGTGCCGACCTTGGTCAGGAAGCCCTTGTCGAAGCTGCCCTTCGCGTTGAGCAGTGCCGTCAGCGCCGGGTAGTTGTCGTTGTAACCCGCCGCAGACGCCCCGGGGCGACGGGCGGCGGCCAGCAGGCCGTCCTCCCAGGCCTTGCCCATTCCGCCGTCGCGGGTGGCGGTGGCCAGTGCGATGGACAGGCTGCCGTAGACGTCCTGGTAGCCCTTGGCGTTGTGGTTGCCGTGCGCGAGGCCGTCGTAGACCTTGCTGTACTCCAGCAGGGCGTCCGGACCCGTTTTGCCGCCGTAGTTGAGGCCGTTGAGCAGGGTGGTGGAGAAGTCCTTGCTCTCCGCGTTGGCGGCCATGAGCGCCTGCAGCTGCTTGAGCTGGTCGTCGGAGAGGCTGCCGCCCTTGGACATCAGGTCCTTGGCCCGGTTGGCGTCGGCGACCGGGCCGGCGCCGTACGGGGCGGCGTTGAAAGCGGTGGTGCTGGCGCCTATGTCGCCCTGGAGGGCCACGGTGGCCAGCTGGTCGGCGGCGGTGGCCTTCGCGACGGCCTTGCCGAGCCGGTCCGAGAGTGCCTGGGCGTTGGCCCGGATCGTGCGCTCAGCCTCGGGGTCGTTCCTCTCCTCCTTCGGGACGGTCCAGTTGACCGCCCCGTCGGCGGTGACGTTGAGGGTGGTGTCGCCCTGCGCGTCGTGCAGTGCCGTGTCGAGGTCGCGGCGGGCGGCGGCGAAGTCCTCGGCGGCGGTCTTCATGATCGCGGCGAGGGCGGTGGCGACGGCCGAGGCCTGCTTGAAGTCGCCGTCGATGCCCTGCATGGCCGTGGTCGCGGCGTCGGCGGCGTCGCCCTTCCAGCCGGCCCGTTGTGCGGTGCTGGTGAGGTCCTTGGCGACCCGGCCGTCCAGGGCGGTGAGGGCCTTGGCCACACCGGCCCAGGCTTCGGCGGCTTCGTTCACCCCGGAGAAGTCGGCCTCGTGCAGTTCCTTGAAGGACACCATCTGTCTGTTCCCCCGGTACCTGTCAGTTGTTCGAACGCATGTCGGCGGCGATTCCGGCCTCGTTGGCGCCGTAGAACCGCTGGGTCTTGTCGAGGTTTCCGGCGACGTTGCCGAGCTTGTCGTGCAGGGTCTTGCACTGCTGCAGCCAGCGCTCGGTGGTGCCGGTGAGGGCGCCGCCGAAGGAGAAGCCGCGGATCCTGGTCGACGCGGTGCTCGCGTACTCGGTGAGGCTGTGCGCGCCGGGGCCGGCCTTGCCGTTGGCGTTGTCCAGGTCGGTGGCGATCTGCCGGGCTATCCCGGCCGAGGCGTTGAGCTCGTGCGGGGTGTCCAGCCGGGTGGTGCCCAGGGCGGGTGGGATGAGCGCGGGGTTGCCGCCGGCGGCCGGGGTCGGAGGGGCGTACGGCGACTTCGCGGTGTACGTGGGCCCTGAGCTCGGCATCGGGTCCTTGGCCGGTGCGACCGGTCCCGTGGTGAAGTACGGGCTACCCATGTGCGAATCCTCCCCATTCGGTGAAGCAGCCGCTCCCCTGCGGCATGAAGACCGTACAGGGAGCCACTGTCAGTACACCGACCCACCCTCCGTGGTGCCGGATGTGCGGGGAGTGGTGGCGTTCAGCGGGGCTGTGCCGAGGGGGAATTGGCGGCTCGGCGCGAGGGCGGAGGTCTTGTTACCGGCGGGTCGCTTGCCTATCATCCCGAGTGTTACAGCTTTACTGTCAAACCCGTCGGAAGGGTTCAGCAGCCAGTGGGTGACGCGAGCAGGACGCCGGAGGCCGGGGGGCCGTTGGCGGGTGTGCGGGTGGTGGAGCTCGCCGGGATCGGGCCGGGGCCGTTCGCGGCCATGCTGTTGGGGGACCTCGGGGCGGACGTGGTGCGGGTGGACCGGCCGGAGCCCTCGCCGCTCGGTACGGACCCGGCGTACGACCTCAGCAACCGCAACAAGCGCTCGGTGCTGATCGACCTGAAGTCCCCCGAGGGCCCCGGGCGGGTGCTGGACCTGGTCGAGCGGGCGGACCTGCTGATCGAGGGCTACCGGCCGGGCGTCGCGGAACGGCTAGGGGTCGGGCCCGAAGCGTGCCTGGCGCGCAACCCGGCGCTGGTGTACGGGCGGATGACCGGCTGGGGGCAGCACGGCCCCAGGGCGGCGACCGCCGGGCACGACCTCGGGTACGCGGCGGTCGCCGGGGTGCTCGGGATGGTGGCGGCGCCGGGCGGGGCCGAGGAGCCCCCCGGCATCCCGGCCAACCTGCTGGGCGACTACGCCGGCGGCTCGCTCTACCTGGTCGTCGGCCTGCTCGCCGGACTGCACCACGCCCGGGCCACCGGCGAGGGCCAGGTTGTCGACGCGGCGATCGTGGACGGTGCGGCGCACCTCGGCAGCATGCTGTGGGGCCTGCTCGCGGCCGGCCACTGGCAGGACCGCCGGGGCGTCAACCTGCTGGACGGCGGCGCGCCGTTCTACGCGGTCTACCGGGCGGCGGACGGCGGCCACCTGGCCGTCGGCGCGCTGGAACCGCGCTTCTACGCGGAGTTCGCCCGGCTGCTGGAGCTGGGACCGGACGCGCCCGGCCAGTACGAGCTCGCCCGCTGGCCCGAACTTCGGGCCCTGATCGCGGCCCGCTTCGCCACTCGGACCAGGGCCGAGTGGGAGGCCGTCTTCGCGGGCTCCGACGCATGCGTGGAGCCGGTATTGACGATGCGTCAGGCATCAATGGACACCCACCTGTCGGCGCGCGGGACGTACGTCGAGGTGGGCGGCGTCACCCAGCCGGCTCCCGCCCCGCGCTTCTCCGCTACCCCCGGTGCCCTGCGCCGCCCGCCGGCCCGACCGGGTGCGGACACCGCCGAGGTGGCCAGGGACTGGGGTGTCCCCTCCCTCGATGTCAGTGCCCAATTCCCCAACGCTTCGGCAGAGCAAGGAGAGTAGCGTTGCAGCGCGAGATCTTCACCGAGCAGCACGACGACTTCCGGGCCACCGTGCGGGCCTTCCTGGCCAAGGAGGTGCTGCCGCACTACGACCGCTGGGAGAAGGCCGGCATCGTCGACCGCTCCGTCTGGCTCGCGGCCGGCCGCCAGGGCCTGCTCGGCCTCGCCGTCCCCGAGGAGTACGGCGGTGGCGGCACCCCGGACTTCCGCTACGCCGCCGTGCTGGCCGAGGAGTTCGCCCGGGCCGGTGCCTCCGGCCTGGCCATCGGCCTGCACAACGACATCATCGGCCCGTACCTCACCTCGCTCGCCACCGAGGAGCAGAAGCGCCGCTGGCTGCCCGGCTTCTGCTCGGGCGAGCTGATCACCGCGATCGCGATGACCGAGCCCGGCACCGGCTCCGACCTCCAGGGCATCCGCACCCAGGCGGTCGACCGGGGCGACCACTACCTGCTCAACGGCGCCAAGACCTTCATCTCCAACGGCATCCTCGCCGACCTGGTGATCGTGGTCGCCCGCACCACCCCCGAGGGCGGCGCGCGCGGGCTGAGCCTGCTGGCCGTCGAGCGCGGCACGCCCGGCTTCGAGCGCGGGCGCAACCTCGACAAGATCGGCCAGAAGGCCCAGGACACCGCCGAGTTGTTCTTCGAGGACGTCCGGGTGCCGAAGGAGAACCTGATCGGCGAGCTCAACGGCGGCTTCGTCCACCTGATGCAGAACCTCGCCCAGGAGCGGCTCACCATCGCCGCCGCGGCGATCGCCGGCGCCGAGTACCTGGTCGAGATCACCACCGACTACGTCAAGCAGCGCGAGGCCTTCGGTCGCCCGCTCGCCAAGCTCCAGCACGTCCGCTTCGAGATCGCCGAACTGGCCACCGAGTGCGCCGTCACCCGCGCCTTCGTGGACCGCTGCATCACCGAGCACAACCGCTACGCGCTCACCCCGGCGGACGCCTCGATGGCCAAGTGGTGGGCCACCGAGCTGCAGAAGCGCACCGCCGACCGCTGCCTCCAACTACACGGCGGCTACGGCTACATGAGCGAGTTCCCGGTCGCCCGGGCGTTCACCGACGGCCGCATCCAGACCATCTACGGCGGCACCACCGAGATCATGAAGGAGATCGTCGGCCGTTCCATCCTCGGCTGAGCTCCCGCCCCCGGGCCGGTTGCCCCGCAGACCCGCAGACCCGCACCCGCAGATCCAGAAGAACCCCGCAGACCCGAAGATCCGCAGACCCAGAAGAACCCCTCAGACCCACTTCCCCGAAGAACCCGCTGAAAGGCGTTCCCACCGTGACCACCGAAGCGTACGTCTACGACGCGATCCGCACCCCGCGCGGCCGGGGCAAGGCCTCCGGCTCGCTGCACGGCACCAAGCCGATCGACCTCGTCGTCGGACTGATCCACGAACTGCGCAACCGCTACCCCGGGTTGGACCCGGCCGCGATCGACGACATCGTGCTCGGCGTGGTCAGCCCGGTCGGCGACCAGGGCTCCGACATCGCCCGGATCGCCGCCATCGCGGCCGGCCTGCCCGACACCGTCGCCGGCGTCCAGGAGAACCGCTTCTGCGCCTCCGGCCTGGAAGCCGTCAACCTGGCCGCCGCCAAGGTCCGTTCCGGCTGGGAGGACCTCGTCCTGGCCGGCGGCGTGGAGTCGATGTCGCGGGTGAAGATGGCCTCCGACGGCGGCGCCTGGTTCGCCGACCCGATGACCGCGTACGAGACCAACTTCGCCCCGCAGGGCATCGGCGCCGACCTCATCGCCACCATCGAGGGCTTCTCCCGCACCGACGTGGACGCCTTCGCCGCGGAGTCCCAGGCCCGCGCCGCCAAGGCCCAGGCCGACGGCCTGTTCGACCGCTCGGTCGTCCCGGTGCGCGACCGCAACGGCCTGGTCGTGCTGGAGCGCGACGAGTTCATCCGCCCCGGCACCACCGTCGAGACCCTGGCCGGCCTCAAGCCGTCGTTCGCCGCCATCGGCGAGGCCGGTGGCTTCGACGCCGTCGCTCTCCAGAAGTACCACTGGGTCGAGGCGATCGACCACGTCCACCACGCGGGCAACTCCTCCGGCATCGTGGACGGAGCCGCGCTGGTGGCGATCGGCAACCGCGAGGTCGGCGAGCGGTACGGGCTGCGCCCGCGCGCCCGGATCGTCTCCGCCGCCGTCTCCGGCTCCGAGCCGACCATCATGCTCACCGGCCCCGCCCCGGCCACCCACAAGGCCCTCGCCAAGGCCGGTCTCACCGCCGCCGACATCGACCTGGTCGAGATCAACGAGGCCTTCGCCGCCGTCGCGCTCCGCTTCATCCGCGAACTCGGCTTCCGCCACGACCAGGTGAACGTCAACGGCGGCGCGATCGCGCTCGGCCACCCGCTCGGCGCCACCGGGGCGATGCTGCTCGGCACCGTGATCGACGAACTGGAGCGGCGCGACTTGCGCTACGGCCTGATCACCCTCTGCGTGGGCGGCGGCATGGGCATCGCCACCATCGTCGAGCGCATCTGACTCCCTCCCCGCAGATCTGGAGACCGTGAACCCATGAGCGACACCACCACCATCCGCTGGGAGCAGGACCAGGACGGCGTGGTCACCCTCGTCCTCGACGACCCCACCCAGTCCGTCAACACCATGAACGAGGCCTTCGTCGCCGACTTCGAGGCCGTCGTCGAGCGGCTGGCGGACCTGGCCTCCCAGGAGGCCTCACCGGACGCGCTGCGCGGCGTGGTGATCACCTCCGGCAAGAAGACCTTCTTCGCCGGGGGAGACCTGCGGATGCTCTCCGCCGCCCGCCCCGAGGACGCCGAGGCCGTCTTCGAGAAGTCCATGCGGATCAAGCGTTCGCTGCGCAAGCTGGAGACCCTCGGCAAGCCGGTCGTCGCCGCCGTCAACGGCAGCGCGCTCGGCGGCGGCCTGGAGATCGCCCTCGCCTGCCACCACCGGATCGCGCTCGACACCCCCGCCAGCCGGATCGGCCTGCCCGAGGTCACCCTCGGCCTGCTGCCGGGCGGCGGCGGCGTGGTCCGTACGGTCCGGCTGTTCGGCATCACCGACGCCCTGCTGAAGTTCCTCGTCCAGGGCCGCCAGTACCGCCCGGCGCAGGCGCTGTCGCACGGACTGGTGCACGAACTGGTCGACACCCCCGAGGAGTTGGCCGCCCGCGCGAAGGCCTGGATCGAGGCCAACCCGAACGCCGTCCAGCCCTGGGACGTCAAGGGCTACAAGATCCCCGGCGGCACCCCGGCCACCCCGGCCTTCGCCGCCAACCTGCCCGCCTTCCCCGCCAACCTGCGCAAGCAGCTCAACGGCGCGCCCTACCCGGCCCCGCGCAACGTCCTCGCCGCCGCCGTGGAGAGCGCCCAGGTGGACGTCGACACCGCGATGGCCATCGAGGCCCGCTACTTCACCGAGCTGGCCTGCGGGCAGACCAGCGCGAACATGATCCAGGCGCTGTTCTTCGACATGCAGGCGGTCAACTCCGGCGCCGGGCGGCCGAAGGGCGTCGAGAAGCGGCTGGTCCGCAAGGTCGCGGTACTCGGCGCCGGGATGATGGGCGCGGGCATCGCCTACGCCTGCGCCAAGGCCGGCATCGAGGTCGTGCTCAAGGACGTGAGCCTGGAGGCCGCCGAGCGCGGAAAGGCCTACTCCGAGGGGCTGTTGAACAAGGCCGTCGCCCGCGGGCGCTCCACCGAGGCCAAGCGCGACGAGCTGCTGGCCCGGATCACCCCCACCGCCGAGGCCGCCGACCTGGCCGGCTGCGACGCGGTCATCGAGGCGGTCTTCGAGAACACCGAGCTCAAGCACAAGGTGTTCCAGGAGATCGAGGGCGTCGTCGGCCCCGACGCGCTGCTCTGCTCCAACACCTCCACCCTGCCGATCGGCCTGCTCGCCGAAGGCGTCGAGCGCCAGGGCGACTTCATCGGCCTGCACTTCTTCTCGCCGGTCGACAAGATGCGGCTGGTCGAGATCATCCGCGGGCCGCAGACCGGCGACGAGGCGCTGGCCCGCGCCTTCGACCTGGTCCGGCAGATCGACAAGACCCCGATCGTGGTCAACGACTCCCGCGGCTTCTTCACCTCGCGGGTGATCGGCCAGTTCCTCAACGAGGGCGTCGCCATGGTCGGCGAGGGCGTCCACCCGGCCAGCATCGAGCAGGCCGCCGCGCAGGCCGGCTACCCCGCCAAGGTGCTCTCCCTGATGGACGAGCTCACCCTCACCCTGCCGCGCAAGATCCGCGACGAGCACCGGCGCTCGGTGGAGGCCGCCGGCGGCACCTGGACGCCGCACCCGGCGGACGCCGTGGTCGACCGGATGGTCGACGAGTTCGGCCGCCCGGGACGCAGCGGCGGCGCGGGCTTCTACGAGTACGGCGAGGACGGCAAGCGCGGGCGGCTCTGGCCGGGGCTGCTGGAGCACTTCGGCGGTTCTTCCGGCGGTTCTTCCGGCGGTTCTGGGGTCGGTTCTGCCGTTGAGGTCCCCTTCGAGGACCTCAAGGAGCGGATGCTGTTCAGCGAGGCGCTGGACTCGGTGCGCTGCCTGGAGGAGGGCGTGCTGACCTCCGTCGCCGACGCCAACGTCGGCTCGATCCTCGGCATCGGCTTCCCGGCCTGGACGGGCGGCGTGTTCCAGTACATCAACGGGTACCAGGGCGGACCGGCCGGCTTCGCGGCCCGCGCCCGCGAACTCGCTGCCGCGTACGGCGAGCGGTTCGCGCCGCCGGCACTGCTCGAGCGGGTCGCGGCCGAGGGCCGGACCTTCACGGACTGAGCCGCGCTCCCGGGCGGGGCCGGTTCCCTGCCGGGGCCGGTTCCCTGCCGGGGCCGGTGAGGCCGCAGGCGCCGTGCGACGCGCGGCGCCTGCGGTCTGCGGCCAGGTCTGTGGCCCGTGGTCACCGGTTTGTGGTCCGGGGGTCTGCGGTCCGCGGTCCCAGCGGGCTTCCGCTACCGCTCCGGGCCCGGCTCCTGGCTCAACTCCTCGTCCAGTTCCTCCCGCAGGGACCGCTGGAAGGCCGTGACCAGGGCCTGCGCCACCATCGGCTGGATGTGGTCCGTCAGCGCCCGCATCCGGTCCAGCTCCTCCGGCGCGGGCTCGCTCTCCCGGTACGGCTTCCACACCGTCTCGCGGAACAGCCGGTGCAACTCCCGTGCCGTCGCCCGACTGTGCTCCAACACCACCGCCCGGGCGGCCAGCAGCGTCTCCAACGGGATGGGCACGTCCAGGATCCGCACGCCCAGCGGCAGCAGCCCTGGATCCACCCGGAACACCTCCGGATCCGCCGTCCGCTCCAGCGCCCCCATCGCGGCGAGCCGTTCGACCTGCTCCTCCGTCAGCCCCCGCCCGGCCCGCCGCTCCAGCTGCGCCCTGGTGGCCTCCTCCGGGGTCTCCGGCGTCCAGGACGCCACCAGCGCGCGGTGGATCGCCAGGTCCAGCGGCGTGCTGTCCTCCGGAAGCCGCGCCAGGTACCGCTCGATCGCGGCCAGCGTCAGCCCCTGCCGCTGCAACTCCTCGATCAGCTCCAGCCGGTCCAGGTGCGCCGCCCCGTACAGCCCCACCCGGCGCGGCCCCAACTCCGGTGGCGGCAGCAGGCCCTTCGTCCCGTAGAACCGTACCGTCCGCACCGTCACCCCGGCCCGGGCCGCCAGCTCGTCCACCGTCAGCCGCAGCCCGGGCCCGGCCCCCGCCCCGCCGTGCTCCCCCATCTGCCGCCTCCCGCGCTGGCACACTCCTGCTGTGACAGCAGCAGTGTGACAGTGCCACCCCGGCCGGTCCACCGATGGGGGAGGGCGGCGGGCGGTGGGTGGTGAGTGGTGCACGGTGGGCGTGGGCGTGGGGGGCGGGGGTGAGGCGTACGGGTGCGGATACGCCGACACCCCTGCCCTCCGCCAGGGCCGGCTTCCGGCGGAGGACGGAGGACGGAGGACGGAGGGCGGAGGGCGTCGGGCGGGGGCCTCGGGCAGAGGCGTCGGGCGGGGTCAGGCGAGGGCGGCGTGGTGGCGGCGGGTGACCTCGGGGTGGGCCCGGGTGTAGCCCTTCCACTCGTTGAGGCCGAAGTCGGCGAAGAGCGGGTTGTCCGGGTCCTCGGTGGCGCCGGGGGCGTGGTGGGCGAGCGGGAAGTCCAGCGGCTCGACGTGGGCGTCGAGGCGGGGGTTGTAGAAGAACGGCACGGAGAAGCGCTCGCGGGCGCCGGGCGGGCTCACCACGCGGTGGCTGGTGGCCTTGAGGTAACCGTCCGTGGCCACCTCCAGCAACTCGCCGAGGTTGACGACGAAGGCGCCGTCGAGGGGCGGGACGTCGAGGAAGGTGCCGTCCGCGCGCTCGACCTGGAGGCCGCCGACGGTGTCCTGCAGCAGCAGGGTGATGAAGCCGTAGTCCTTGTGGGAGCCGACGCCCTGGCCGGCGCCGTCCGGGGCGGTGCCGGGGTAGCGGACCAGCTTGAGACGCAGGTGGGGGTGGCCCGCGAAGGCCTCGTCGTAGAAGTCCGGGCGGGCGCCGATCGCGGTGAGGAGTTCGTGCAGCAGACGGCGGGCGACCCCTCCGAGGTGGTCGATCCAGCCGAGTGCGGCGGTGCGCAGCTCGGGGAGCGCCTCGGGCCACTGGTTGGGCCCCTCCAGCCACCAGTACGGGGGCTCGCCGCCGCTGGGGACGTGCGGGGGCAGCTCGGCGCCGATGTCCAGCTGGTCGCGCCAGTCCTGGCTGCCGCCGGTGCGCTCGTCGCCGGTGCGGGTGTAGCCCCGGTAGTGGGGGGAGTTGAGGTTGCTCACGGCGAGCCGGTCGGCCTCGGGGAGCGCGAAGAAGGCGCGCATGGCCCGGGTGAGCGCGGTCGTCTCCTCCGGGGTGACGCCGTGGCCGACGAGCTGGAAGAAGCCGACGCCGGTGGCCGCGGTGCGGAGTTCGTCGTGCAGGCGGCGGCGGTCGTCCGGGCTGCCGTCGGCGAGCGAGAGGTCGATCACCGGGAGGGCGTCCGCAGGGGAGTTCGCCGGGGCGTCCGCAGGGGCGTCCGCCGGAGTGGAGCCGGTACCGGTCTCGGATATGGGCGTGTACTGCTGCGTCATGTGTGACATCCGCTGGGTCTCGTCCCGGCTGGTCCTGGTGGTCGACCGGGGACGGCCGGAGCAGTGCCTGGTGCGGCGGGTGCTCCGGGAGCCGGGAGGTGGTGGCGGCCGGGCAGGGGCCGCCGGTGAGGGGGGTGGCGCGAGGTTCAGCCGGAGCGTCGACAGGACATGGTCGTCACGCGGAGCAGGTCCACATGGCGGCGGCGAACAAGGATGAGCACCTCACCAGCGTAATTGACCCGTTCTGCGGCGGGCGAGCCCCCTGCGGCGGAGGGCCACTCGCCACTTGTCGGTGATCTATCAAGCTGTGGGGTGGTGGGGCGACGGTGCCGGAGTGCGGCCGACTGGGGCTCCGTTCGGATGGGCGATCCCTCGGATGGCAGACCCCTTCGGACGGACGATCCCTTGGCGGCTCCCTTCAGGAGTTGTTGAGGTAGGCCAGGACGGCCAGGACCCGGCGGTTGTCGTCGTCGGAGGGCTGGAGGTCGAGCCGGACGAAGATCGACGCGGTGTGCTTGGCGACGGCTCGCTCGGTGATCACCAGCTGTTGGGCGATCGCCGCGTTGGACCGCCCCTCCGCCATCAGCCCCAGCACCTGCCGCTCACGCGGAGAGAGGGTGGAGACCGGGCCGGCCGAGGAGTTGTGGGTGAGCAGCCTGGTGATCACCTCCGGATCCATCGCGGTGCCGCCCTGGGCGACCCGTCGTACGGCGTCGATGAACTGGGTGCCGTCCATCACCCTGTCCTTGAGCAGGTAGCCGATCCCGCCGGTGCTGCCCGCCAGCAACTCGCGGGCGTACAGCTGCTCCACGAACTGCGACAGCACCAGGACGGGCAGGCCAGGGTGGGCCCGGCGGGCCGCCAGCGCGGCCCGCAGCCCCTCATCCGTGAAGCTCGGTGGCAGCCGGACGTCCACCACGGCGATGTCGGGCCGGTCCGCGGCCACCGCGGCGAGCAGTTGCTCGCCGTCCTCCACCGCCGCGGTGACCTTCATGCCGTTGGCCTCCAGCAGCCGGGTCAGGCCGTCCCGGAGGAGGAAGAGGTCTTCGGCGATGACAACGCGCACGGGATCTCCAGGTTCACGATGGTCGGTCCGCCGGACGGGCTGCTGATCGCGAGCACCCCGTCGAAGGCCGCCAGACGGCGTTCGGTTCCGCTGAGGCCGGTTCCCCGGGACGGCTCGGCGCCGCCGCGCCCGTCGTCGGTGACCGATATCCGCAGCAGCCCGTCACTGTGCCCTATCTCGATCCACACGTGCGAGGCCCCGGCGTGCTTGACCACGTTGGCCAGCAGCTCCGTCACCGCGAAGTAGGCGGCCGACTCCACCGGGGCCGGCGCCCGGCCGGGCAGGCCGCCGGTGAAGCTGACCGGCAGCGGCAGGTCCAGCGCCGTCGCCTGTACCGCGTCGGCCAGGCCGCGGTCGGCGAGCACCGGGGGATGGATGCCGCGGACCAGGTCCCGCAGCTCGCCCAGCGCCTTCACCGAGGACAGCCGGGCCTCGGCCAGCAGCGGCCCGAGGGCGTCCGGGTCGTGCTTCAACTGCTCGGCCACCGTCAGCAGCATGCCCAGCGCCACCAGCCGGGCCTGCGCCCCGTCGTGCAGGTCCCGCTCGATCCGGCGCAGCTCGGCCGCCCCGGCGTCGATGGTGTCCGCCCTGGTCCGTGCGAGATGGCTGACCTGGCGGGCGAGCTCGACCTGCCGGGACGGCCCGAGCAGCGCCCGGGCGGCCTTCTCGTGGATCCGCAGGACCGGTGGGGCGGCCCACAGGGCGGCCAGCGGGGAGAAGGTCAGGCCCATCGAGTAGACGACACCCAGGGCGAAGAACCGGCCGTCCCGGCCGAAGACCTCCAGGGCGGCCGGCGCCAGCAGGACGATCACGGCGGTGAGTAGCACGGTGACGCCGGTGAGCAGCGTCCAGGCGAAGTCCCGCCACGTCGCCGGGTCGGCGAGCCAGCCGCCGGCCCGCAGCCGCTGCCAGGGCCCGGCGCCGGCCGGACCGCGGTACGGCACCGGGATCGGCCGCCCGCTCCACTTCCCGACCGTCCGCCTGCTCTCCGTCGCGATCCAGCGGGCGCCGAACAGCCCGAGCACCACCAGCGAGGGCGCCATCCAGAGTGAGCCGGCCCGGCCGCCGGGGGCGGCACCGCCGTAGAGGTGCGCCGCCATCAGCGCTATCGCCCCCGGGGCGAACAGCGCGGCACCGAGCGCCCGGCCGCCGCCCCCGGTGGCCCAGCACAGCGCCCAGAGGGCGACCGGTGCCATCGGCACCGCCAGGACCAGCGGCCCGCCCGGGTGGAAGTCCCGGGGCTCGTCCGGACCGAACAGCGCGGTGGCCAGCAGGACCGGCCCCGCCAGCAGCGCGAGGAGGCCCGTCACGGCCAGCGTCACCGCGTACCAGGCACGCACCCCGTCCGTGCAGGCCCGGCCGACCCGCAGGGCCGCCCCGTTCAGCACTCCCGCGTTCATGACGCGCCCCCTTTTCCTTCCGAGACCGCCGTCCGGAGGCCTCGAAGCCACCGCTCCGGAGCCCCCCGTGGGCCCCGGTTCCGATCTTTCGCCGGGTCAGTCTGCCCGGCCGGAGCCTCCGGCGCTCTAGGCCTGAACACCCAGTTCGGGGTGTATCTGGATACACCCCGAGGAGGCCGTCCAGACGGCTGTCGGCATCCCGCCGCCGATTCGTAGCGTGATGTTCCGTCAGCCGGCCCGGGATTCCCGGTGCCGGATCTCGAACCGTGGAGGGCCCGTGAACGCGCCGATCATCCGGATCCGCGGCGTCAGCAAGACGTACGACCGATCCGATGCCGCCCGCCCCGCCCTGGCCGGGCTCGACCTGGAGGTCGGGGCCGGCGAGGCGCTGGCCGTGCTCGGCCGATCGGGCAGCGGCAAGTCCACCCTGCTGAACCTGATCGCCGGCCTCGACCGCCCGAGCGAGGGCGAGGTGGAGGTGGACGGCGTGGCCCTGCACCGGCTCGGCGAGGCCGCGCTGGCCGAGTACCGGCGGGCGCGGATCGGCATGGTGTTCCAGTTCTTCAACCTGCTGGACGACCTGAACGCGGTGGACAACGTGATGCTCCCGGCCCAGCTGGCCGGGATGCGCCGGGAGCAGGCCCGGGCCCGGGCCGGGGAGCTGCTGGAGCGGCTGGGGGTGGCCCGGCACGCCAAGGCCTTCCCCGGCCGGCTCTCCGGCGGCGAGCGCCAACGGGTCGCGGTGGCCCGGGCGCTGATGAACCGCCCGCCGCTGCTGCTGGCCGACGAGCCCACCGGGGCGCTGGACTCGGCCTCGGCCGCCGACGTCCGCGACCTGCTGCGCGGTCTCAACGCGGACGGCCAGACGATCCTGCTGGTCACCCATGACACCGCCCTCGCCGAGGCCTGCGCCGACCGGACGATCGAACTGCTCGACGGCCGGCTGGTCAGGGACACGGCCGCCCTGCCGGTACCGGGCGGTGGCCGATGAGCGCGCTCGGCAAGGTGGTGCGCGCCGGGGTCGGCCGGCGGCGGGTGCAGACCCTGGTCATGGTGCTCACCACGATGATGTCCGTGACGGCGTGCGTCCTCGCGCTCGGGCTGCTGGTCGCCGCCCGGGGCCCGTACCAGCGCTCCTTCGCCGACCAGCACGGCGCCCACCTCAACGTGCTGTACGACCAGGCCGAGGCGAGCCCCGCCCAGCTCGCCGCGGCGGCCCGCGCGCCGGGCGTGACGGCCTCGGCCGGCCCCTACCAGGCGGTCACCGTCCAGCCGCGCTCCGGCCCCGGCACCAGGATCCCGCCGGCCGGGAGCCCCCTGCCGCCGACGACGCTGGTCGGCCGCGGCGAGAAGGGCCCGCTGGACGATCTGCGGATCACCGAGGGCCGGTGGGTCGCAGGCCCAGGGGAGGTGGTGTTCCTGGACGGGCACTCCCCACTGGCGGTCGGCGACACCATGGAGTTCCCAGGCCTTCCGGGGCACCCGACGCTGAAGGTCGTCGGCCTGGCGGCCTCGGTCTCCTGGAGCGCGGACGGCTGGGTCGCCCCCGAGCAGGTGCCCGGGCTGACGGCGCCCGGCACCACGCCCGCCGCCCAGTACCTCTACCGCTTCGCCCACGCCGGCAGCGACGCCGAGGTGGAGGCCGACCGCGCCGCGCTCGCCGGCGCCGTCCCGGGCGGGGCGCTCGCCAAGGCCACCTCCTACCGGCCCGTCCAGGAGGAGGCGAACCGGACGGCCTCGACCTTCGTCCCGTTCGTCACGGCCTTCGGGGCGCTCGGGCTGGCCATGTCGGTGCTGATCATCGGCGTCGTGGTCAGCGGCGCCGTCAGCGCCGCCACCCGGCGGATCGGCATCCTCAAGTCCCTGGGCTTCACCCCGGCCCAGGTGGTGCGCGCCTACGTCGGCCAGGCGCTGATCCCCGCCGGGGTCGGCACGGCGCTCGGGGTGCTCCTCGGCAACCTGCTGTCCGTCCCGGTCCTCGGGCTGGCCCACAAGGCCCTGCGTGGCGGACTGCTCGGCATCCCGGTCTGGGTGGACGTCGTGGTCGCGGCGGTGGCCCTGGGGGCCGTGGCGGGCACCGCGCTGGTGCCGGCGCTGCGGGCCGGTCGGCTGCGGACGGTGGAGGCGCTCGCGGTCGGCCGGACGGCGCCGGGCGCCAAGCGGGCGGCCGCCCGCGGCGCCGCCGAGGGGGCCGGTGCGGCCGGCCCGCTGTCCCGGGTGCAGGACCTGATCGGCCGACTTCCGGTGCCACGGGCCCTCAGCCTCGGACTGGCCTCCCCGCTCAACCGGCCGGGCCGTTCGGCGACCACGGGTGCCGCCGTGGTGCTCGGCACGGTCGGGGTCACCCTCTGCGTGGGCCTGACACTCTCGCTGAGCTCCCTCCAGGACGGCCTGATGGCCGGCCGCGCCGGCAAGGTGGTGGTCCAGGCCCCGATCGAGGGCTCCGCGCCGTTGACCGACTATGTGGACGAGGCGGCCGTGGCCAAGGCCATCGACTCCCGCCCGGGCACCCGGGCCTGGTACAGCAACGTCCCGACCCCGGTCGCCCTGGCCGGCAACACCGGTCGCTCCGAGGTGGTAGCGCTCGGTGGCGACGCCTCCTGGAGCGGCTTCCAACTGATCTCCGGCCGTTGGCTCCACGGCCCCGGCGAGGTCGTGGTGGCCGCCGCCTACCTGCGGGCCAACCAGGCGAAGGTCGGGGACACCGTCACCCTCACCGACCACGGGCGCAGCACCCCGGCGAAGATCACCGGTGAGGTCCTGGCCACCAACGACGTGGTGTTCACGGACCGGTCCACACTGGCGCCGCTCGGCGGCGCGATCCACGCCGAGGCGCTCACCTTCCACATCGACCTCACCCCGGGCACCGACGCACAGGCCTATGCCGATGCGCTGGACCAGGTGATGAGACCCCTGGGGCTGAGCGCCGACCCCGGCGGGGAGCACCTCAACATCGTGGTGCTGGCGATGAACACCCTCGCGGGCACGCTCACACTGCTGCTCTCCGTGGTGGCGGGGCTCGGAGTGCTGAACACCGTGCTGCTGGACACCAGGGAACGGGTGCACGACCTCGGGGTGCTCAAGGCACTCGGGATGTCACCCCGGCAGACCGTCGGCATGGTGCTCACCTCGGTCTGCGCCAGCGGGCTGGCGGCCGGGCTGATCGGGGTCCCGCTCGGCATCCTGGTGCACCACCAGGTGATGCCCGCGATGGCCCGAGCCGCCGGAATCGGTGTGCCGGACGCCGACCTCGCCGTGTTCGACCCGTCGGTGGCGGGGCCGCTGATACTCGGCGGCCTGGTGCTGGCCCTGCTCGGAGCCGTCCTCCCGGCCACCTGGGCGGCCCGCACCAGGACGGTCACGGCGCTGCGGACGGAGTGACGGCGGGGGAGAGCGAGGAGAGGATACGCCCTGCGCCCGGCCTCTGCCGGGGAGCCCGAGGGAGCCCCCCGTAAGGCTCCCAGGCAGAGCCGGACCGGACCGAGCCAGGCCGGGCCGAGTTAGGCCGGGCCGAGTTAGGCCGGGCCGGGTCAAGTGGGATCGGACAGAGCCGATCCCACCCGAGCCGGACGGGCAGCCAGCCCAGCGCGACCAAGGGTCGCGTCGGCCCGGCCGCCCGACCAGGCCCGGCCGCCCGACCAGGCCCGGCCTCAGGACAGCCGAGCCGCCGCGTACGTCTCCATGGCGGCACGCTGGTACGCGGCCAGGCCCGGGGCGATGGCCTCGTACGCGGCGCTCCACTGCTCGTTCTCGGTGCAGGAACGGGCGATCGCCAGGTACTCCTCGGTCGGGACGGACCGGATGGTGCGCAGCAGCCGGTACTCCTCGTCGATCGTGCTCTGCACGGGCTCGGCGTCGGCCGGGTGGCCGGCCGCCATCAGCTCCGCCAGGTGGATCATGCGGGCGGTCCGCTCGCGCTGTCCGGCCTCGATCTCGGCCTGGGTCATCGCGGCCGTCGCGCGCCGGGCCGCCTCGGCGTGCTCGGGGAAGTCCCGCAGGCTCGCGTCGACGTCGTCGGGCTGGATGCCCTCGAAGAGGTTCTCGGGGCGGTTGATGGTCATGGGCGTGCCGTCCTTCCGGGCGCGTTCCAGGTCGGCGATCGTGCGGGAGACGGTGGCGGCCAGGGCGTCGAGCCGGTCGCGTTCGGCGACCAGCCGCCGACGGTGGCCCCGCAGGGCCTCCAGCTCGTCCACCTGATCGCCCAGGATCCGGGCGATCTCGGTCAGCCCCACGCCCAGCGCCCGCAGTACCAGGACCTGTTGCAGCTGGAGCAGCTGCCGCTCCTCGTAGTAGCGGTGGCCGTTGGAGCCGATCCAGGCCGGAGGCAGCAGCCCGATCTCGTCGTAGTGCCGCAGTGTTCGGGCAGTCACTCCGGACATCCGGGCCACTTCGGCGATGGGCCAGGCCATGGTCCGCCTCCCTCGTCTCCACGTCCCACGTTCGCGTGGACCGGGGCCGGTTCTCCGGCCCTGGTCACGACGGTAGAAGCTGCCGCTGCGGCAGCTTCAAGCCCGAGGGCGCGCCGCCGCCCGCGCGCCGCCCGCGCGCCGCCTACGCCCCGCCGAACCAGTCCAGGGACTGTCCGTGCGGCCCGGTGAAGGCGACCGGCCGTTCGTCCAGGGCGAGCACGAACAGGCCGGAGCCGGCCGGGGCCGGGCGGGGGAGGCGTCGGGCGACGGTCGGCAGTACCGATACCGCCTCATTGGAGATCCAGTGTCCGGAAAGCCCGCGCATCGTCGCCGCGAACTCCTCCCGCCCCTCCGGCGGCAGGTACGCGAGCACCGCGCTGTGGAACACCACCGGAGTCGCCCCCGCCGGGGCCTGTGCCACCAACTCCCGTACCGTCGCGTTGAGATCGCCGCGCACCAGCAGTGGCGGTTCGGCCCGGGCGACCCGGACGGCACCGCGCAGCCGGTCCAACCGGTGGGTCTGCTCGGGCCAGACCAGCGACTCCAGCCAGCGCATGTCCTCCTCGGCCCGCACGTCCAGCGGATTGAGGTCGATCCCGGCCCGCCAGACCACCTCGGGCAGCCGCTCCCGCAGGGAGCCGGGGAACGGCACCGGCCCGGTCACCGAGCAGTCCAGCGTCACCGGGCTCGCCGCCGCGCCGAACTCGGTGCCGAAGTCAGTGCCGAGCTCGGCGCCGAACTCGGTGGCCGTGGCGCCGGAGCCAAGCCCGACTCCCTCCCCCTCCCCGGCCGGGAAGCGGTACCGGTACCGATACCGGTCCGGGTACAGGCAGAGCCCCGCCGAGGCGCCCACCTCGATCAGGGCGAGCGGTTGCGGCAGTGTGGCCAGCAGCGGCAGCAGGGTGGCGCAACGGCCCGCCTCGTTGGTCTGCGTCCGCCGCTCCAGCATCGTCGCCGAGACCTCGGCCCAGTGCTCCGCCACCCAGCGGTGGAAGGCCGGCCAGCCGTCCGTCACCGGCCCACCCAGGTGCCGCACCGCGCCGAACAGCAGGTTCGGCTGCCGCTTCGCGGCCGGAAGCCCGTCGAGCAGCGCACACAACTGTCCGTCCCCGGCGACGCGTTCGGCCAGCTCCTGGTAGACCGGCGAGTTGCCGCGCGCCTCCCGCTCCGCGAACGCCCGGTAGAGGTCCCCCGTAACGCTGCGCATCCCCCACACGTCCTTCCGACGCCTTCTCGAGTGATCGAATCGGCCCAGACTACGCCCGGTCCGACGCGCCGCCCTCCGTCCGGAACCGACCCGGAACCGACCCGGAACCGACCCAGGGCTACGCCGACGGAAGGCCGCGCCGACCGACGCGCTCAGCCGAGCAGACCGCCCATGTGGCCGTCCTCGGCGAGCAGTCGCCACGAGCAGCCGGGCGAGGCGAACGCCTCGGGGTCGACGGCCTCCACCAGCCCGTCCACCACCGCGCTCAGCAGCGCCTGCGGGTCGAACACCGCCCAGGTCTCCCGGGCCCGGCCGTACTCCCAGCGGTCCCACTCGGCGCGCAGCCGCTCGTACGTCCAGAGGGAGTAGAGCAGGGCGGAGAGGTCACGGTTCAGGTAGGCCTCGGGGTGGCCGTCGTCGTACCAGTCCGGCAGCTCCAGCCGGCCGGTGGCGCCGTCCAGGGCGATCGTCAGATCGGTCGGCCAGTCCCCCAGGGCGAGGAACTCCCGCTGGTACGGGCGCTCCTCCTCGCCGTCGAAGTACTCGGGATAGGCCTCGCCCATGGTGACCAGCGGCTCCTCGCACACCCCGAACATCGCCCCGCCCAGCGGCAGGCCGACCTCGGTCAGCAGCCGTCGGGTCGGCCCGTGCACCAGGGCGGCGGGCAGGTCCTCGGGCCGGAAGAGGTGCACCCGGCCGGGGCCGCCGTCCTGGTCCGTCAGCGCCGCCAGTTCCGCCACCAGCTCCGGGGCCACCTCGTACGCGGGCCCGCCCGGGCCGCCCGGCAGCGCACCCCAGCCCAGCGCCCGTACCAGCAGCGCGGTGCCCCAGTGCGGGGGCGGGGCGGAGCCGTCGCCGAACAGCCCGGGATCGATCTCCCGCATGCGCCGCTCGGCCTGCGCCAGCACCTCGGCCATCACGGCCGGGCCGCGCCGCCCGTCCAGTGCCTCCGGGCGCCGGGCCGCCTCGGCCACTGCGTCCACCTCGCGCACCAGGCCCGCCAGCGCGGCGACGCCGGAGGCCAGCAGGTCCCGCCGCGGGCCGCCGTTGTCCAGGAAGACCTCGCCGGTCACCCCGTCCAGCAGCACCAGGCTGCCGCCGGCGGCGAACGGCGTGCAGTACGCCGTCTCCCCGAGGACGAACAGCCGCTCCGCCTCCGCGGAGACCGTCGCCGGCTCCCCGTGCCCGAGCACCTCGAAGTCCAGGAACGCCCCGGCCTCCGGCAGCCCCTCCCGCGCCAGGAACTCCCGACTCCCCGCGTGCACCACTCCAGCCGGAAGCTCCACCACCCGCTGACACCCCACGTGCCCCACCTCTCCCGGCCTACCCCGTGACCCCCAGACCCTAGCGGCCCGCCCCGACAGCACCGGGGCACCCGCCGAGCGGGGCAACCGGTGGGAGCCGACCGGTTGCTGCGGCGCCGGGCCCTTTCCGCCGGCTCGGGCCCTCCCCGCCTCACCCCCGCCGAACCCCGCCTCACCCTCCCCAACCCCCGCCTCACCCCCGCGAACCCCGCCCCCTTCCTCCTCAGCCGAGGCCGCCGGCCTCCCGGGCCGCCTGCTCCACGCGGTCGTGGTGGGCCCGCCACCAGTCGGCGTCGCCAGGGGCGGTGTTGGCGCCGTCGGAGCGCTGGCCGGTGGCGCCGTCCACGAGTTCGCGGACCAGGTCGGCGTGGCCGACGTGACGGTGGGTCTCGGCGATCATGTGGACGAGCACCCGGTGAAGGGTCTGCTCGTGGCGGGCACCGAACGGCACCTTGCCGACGGCGTCCAGCGGCAGGGCCTCGATGGTGGCGTCGGAGTGGGCCCAGACCCGCCGGTAGCGCCCGACGATCTCCTCGGTGCTCTCGTCCGCCCGCGCCCACATGTCGCCGTTGGGCTCGGTCTGTCCGGTGATCCACACGGGGGCCGGTTCGGGGAAGGGACGGCCGAAGGTGTCGCCGAAGTACAGCGCCTCGGCGCCGGTGACGTGCTTGACCAGGCCCAGCAGGTTGGTCCCGGTGGGGGTGAGCGGGCGGCGCAGGTCGTACTCGGAGAGGCCTTCGAGCTTCCAGAGCAGGGCGTCGCGGGCATCCTGGATATAGATCCGGAGATCGTTCTTGTCGTCGGTCGAAGTCATCGGACCAGTCTGTCGGCTGCAGGATGCCTGTCCATCGGTTTCCCGTCCCGGCCGACCACGGCCGACCACGGCCGTCCCGTTCGGTCCCGGCCAGCCACGACCGGGCGTCAACACATGCCATGATCAAGGCCGTTCACCGAACGTCAGGGTCCTTCGAAGGAGTGGCGATGACCGGCGAGGCCTGGTCCTGGGACGAGACGCTGTTCGCCGGAACAGCCGCCCACTACACCCGCGGCAGGCTCCCGTACGCCCCCGGACTGGCGGAGGCGTTGGCCGAGGAGCTGGGGCTCGACGGGCGGGGACGGCTGCTCGACGTGGGATGCGGGCCGGGCACACTGGCGCTGGGCCTGGCGCACCTGTTCGACGAGGTCGTCGGGGTGGACCCGGACGCCGGGATGATCGCCGAGGCGCGCCGGGTGAGCACCGCGGAGCCCAAGGCCACCTGGGTGCGGGCCCGGGCCGAGGAACTGCCGTCGGGCCTCGGCACCTTCACACTGGCGGTCTTCGGCCAGTCCTTCCACTGGATGGACCGCGACCTGGTGGCGGCGACCGTACGGCGCATGCTGCGGCCCGGCGGCGCCCTGGTGCACCTCTCGGACCTGAAGGGCGAACCGCGTCCCACCGAGGGGCTGCCGCACCCGCCGGTCCCGTACGCCGGGATCGGGGAACTGGTCCGGCACTACCTCGGCCCGGTCCGCCGCGCCGGTCAGGGGCTGCTGCCGTACGGCACGCCGGACGACGAGGCCGCCGTCCTCGCCCGGGCGGGCTTCACCGGTCCGCGGCGGATCGTCGTCCCGGGCGGGCGGCCGTTGGAGCGCACGGCCGACGAGGCGGTCGCGGGCGTCTTCTCGCTCTCCTCCTCGGCGCCGCACCTCTTCGCCGAGCGCCGTCCGGCCTTCGAGTCGGACCTCCGCCGACTCCTCGCCCTGACCTCGCCGTCGGGGCTCTTCTCGGAGCGGCAGCCGAGCAGCGAGGTGTTCGTCTGGCGCACAGCGGACGGGTGCTGACCACCAGAGCCGCGCTGACACCAGGGCGCTGACCACCAGAGCCGCGCTGACCACCAGAGCGCTGACCATCAGGGAGGCGACGGCCAGGGAGACGGCGGCCAGGAAGGCGACGACCCGGGCGGGGCGGACGGGCCCGTCCGGTCAGCGGACCACGTCGAAGACCTGCTTCTGGAGGCCGTTCCTGTACACCTCGTGCTCGACCAGCTTCAGCTTCTGGGCGTCCTTGTCCGTCGTGCTGAACAAGCGCTTGCCGGCGCCGAGCAGCAGCGGGAAGACGAGCAGGTGGTAGCGGTCGATCAGGCCGGCGTCGGAGAGGGCGCGGTTCAGGGCGGCGCTGCCGTGGAGGATGATCGGGCCGCCCTCGGTCTCCTTCAGCGCGGCGACCTCGTCGAGCGAGCGCAGGATGGTGGTCTCGCCCCAGTTCGACACCAGGTCGTCCTCGGTGAGGGTGGTGGAGACGACGTACTTCGGCAGCGCCTTGTAGCGGGCGAACTCCGCCATGTCCGGCCACACCGGGCTGAACGCCTGGTAGCTGACCCGGCCGAGCAGCATCGCGGTGGCCTCCTCCTGCTCCCGCCCCTTGATCTCGAACGCCTCGGGGAGGAACTCGATGTCCTTGAAGGTCCAGCCGGAGTTCCGGTAGCCGGGTTCGCCGCCGGGGCCCTCGACGACGCCGTCGAGCGAGATGAAGGCAGTGCTGATCAGGGTGCGCATGAGTGGTTCCTCGGTTCTCTCGCGGGTCTGGGACGTGGGGCTGGGATGTGGGGCTGAGTCCGGGTCGGGATCGGGTCTGTCGAGCCGAAGGCCCGAAGGCATGACGGCCCGAAGGCATGAAGGCTCGAAGGCGCAGGTCAGGCGAGGGCCTCGGCCAGCCACTGCTGCCAGGCGGCCTCGGCCACGGCCCCGTCCGGAACCGGGCCGAAGAGGTGGTGGAACAGCAGCACCAGGCCGGAGCCGTGGTGGAAGGTGTAGAGCCCGTCGGCGGTGCGGACCTCGACGCGCTCGTCGTCCGCCCAGACCACGTCGCCGTCCAGCGGCGGCAGGCCCGCGGGTTCCCCGTGGACCCGCGTGCCCGTGGTGACCGGGAGCGGCAGTGACAGGGCGTGGGCGAGGAGGGCCCGGACCTCCGGTTCCGGTCGCCCGGCCGACGGCGCGGCGGCGAAGACGGGGACGGCGGTGCGTCCGGGGAAGTGGGTGAGGTACTCGCGGAGCGTGTGGAGGTGGAAGGGCCAGCCGCGGCGCAGCGCGTCGTACTCGTCCTGCCAGTCGTCGCCGAGCAGGCCGCTGTGGACGACGCGGAGGACGGTGGCGCCGCCGTCCCGGCCCTCGATCAGGTACTCGAAGGCCATGAACCGGCCGTCCTCGCCGGTGGCCGTACGGGTGGCCAGGCGCTTGCCGGGCTCGTAGGCGGTGACGACCGCCTCCTCGCGGTGGCCCCCGGTCTCCATGACGGCGGTGCCGCCCTCGCGCGGGTCCAGCTCGTTGCGGCCCATGAACCAGGAGTCGATTCCCGGCCCGGTGGCGATCGCCTCCCAGACCTGTTCCGGGCTCGCCGGCAGGGAGGTCTCCAGCTCGATCTCGAACGGGTGGGTCATCGCGGGTCCTCCTGGTTCGGTGTGCTCCCGGCCTCGTCCGCCGCAGCGGCGATGTTCCCGGCCGCCATCTCGGCCCCGGCCGGTTCCGTCCCCGTTCCGGCCCCGGCCGGTTCCGTCCCCGCTCCGGCCCCGGCTCCGGCCTCGGCCTCGGGGAGTGCGGCGGGGATCTGGTGGAGTCCGACGACCACCCGGTGGCTGCGGCCCCCGGGCGCGGACTCGTCGTGGTAGCGGCTGACGAGGGTGGCCACGGACTGGGCCAGCTCCTCGGCGAAGGCGGCCCGGTCGGCGGCGGAGGCGAACCGCACCTGGGCGTCGATGCCGAAGCTGGCGACCCGCCGGTGGGCCCGGGAGGCTCCGGTCAGCAGGGCCCCGACCTCCTGCACCAGCCGGGAGCCGAGCGCCAGCAGCCAGCGGGCGGAGAGCTGGTCGGGGGAGCGGGCGGGGTCCGGACTCACGGCGGCCAGGACGCTGGGGGAGATCACGTAGGAGGCCGCGGCGGCGCGGTACACCCGTTCGGTGACGTTGCCCTTGCGGCGCTCCTCGGCGAGTTCGACGAGGCCGTGCCGCTCCAGTTCCTTCAGGTGGTAGTTGACCTTCTGCCGGGGGAGTCCCAGCCGGGCGGCCAGCATGGCGGCCGAGGCGGGCTCGGTCAGGGCGGCGAGGAGGCGTGACCGCATCGGGTCCAGCGAGGCCTCGGCCGCGGCGGGTTCTTCGATCACGGCGACTTCCAGCACCGTTCCAGCTTCTATACCGACAAAAAAATTTGTCAAGGAAAAAACACTTGCCGGTAGTCCGGCCGGGCGAGCACCGTCACCCGTCCGGCGTCACCTGTCCGGCATCGTCACCCGACGGCGCAACGGCGCCGACATACTTCCGGACCCGTCCTCCCGGTGCTCGCCGATGGCCGGCGACGGTCAGCCTGCACTGGCCGTCCTCGCAGGAGCGCTGGAGGCGGCCCCGCGAGATCGTCTGCATCAGGCCGATCGTCCAGCAGGTCGGGCAGCCGCGCAGGGCGAGCAGGCCGACCGGCAGGAGGGTCAGGGCGGCCGGCCCGACCGCCGGGATGAGGGCGACCGAGCCGACCAGCGCGCCGAAACCCACCACGCCGCGCACGACGTGTTCGGGCAGGGACCCGCTCGCGAAGTCGGGGCCGCCGGGTCCAGCGGCGGACCCGGGCTTCGTCCAACCCTTCGTACCGCCCTTCGTACCGCCCTTCGTCCTGCCCGTCGTTCCAGTCATCGTTCCCTCCGTCCGGATTCAGGTGGTGGCCCGCAGGGCCTGTTGGACCGCGGTGCGGGCCCGGTGCAGGCGCGACTTCATCGCCGCCGTGCTGAGGCCCAGCGCGTCGGCGACCGCGCGGCCGCTGTGGCCCTGGATGTCCCGCATGACCAGCACGCGGCGCTGGTCCGGGGGCAGGGCGGCGACCGCGGCCGCCACCGTGCCCGCCTCCAGGCTCCGCAGGACCTGGTCCTCGGCCGAGGCCACGGCGGTGTCCTGCCGCAACGGCACGCTGTGGTCCCGCAGTTGGGCGCGTGCGCGCCGGAGGCACTCGTTGCGGACGATGCGGAACATCCACGACGCCAGAGCGCCGGAGGCCCGCAGCATCCCGATCTTGCGGTACAGGATGATCAGGGCCTCCTGCGCCGCGTCCTCCGCGTCCTCCGGGGTGGCGCAGAGGGAACGGGCGAACCGCTGCACGTTGGGGTGCGAGCCCGACACCAGCGCGGCGATCGAGTCGATGTCACCACCCTGCGCGGCGGCGATCAGCCGCGCGCCGGGCCAGGTCGATTCAGCCACGTCCGGCTCGCCTGCGCTTCACGACCACCATGCAGGTGCAGAGCAGCACCAGGGCGACGGCGATGCCGATTCCGACGATCATCACTACCTCCGGATCCCGTGCCGGACGTTCGTCGGCACGTCTATAAGAGGTGCGCGCCGCCTCGAAGGATTCGGCCGTACCGCGGAAAAAGTCGCCCGCGTTCCCGGTGGATCGCCGTCGGCCGTGCCCCGTACCGACCTAAGGCCAAGTCCGCCGACCTGGGGCCAAGCCCACCGGCCTGAGGCCGGGCCTCGGTGGGGCCGGTTGCGGAGAGTGGCGAGTGAGGTGACCTGGGCGGACTTGAATCTTTGCGAACGAATGTTCGATCCTGGGGTTGTGCCCGTTTTCGAATCTGTTTTCGAATCCACCGCCGAGCAGCCCGCACGTCCCGTGCTCCGCCCGGTGGTGTCCCCGGCTGCCGTGCCGGGGGGGCAAGGGGAACGAGAGGGACGGGGGACGCCGGGTACCTGGCAGACGGTGGCGGGGTCCCGGGGGCTGGTGCCGGTGCCGTCCGCGCTGCGGGAGGTGCTGCCCGACGCCGGGCTGCGCCGGGGGACGGCGGTGTCGGTGGCGGGCGGAGACGCCGGGCTGCTGCTGGCGCTGGCCGCCGGGGTGAAGGAGACCGAGGGTGGCTGGGCCGCGGCGGTCGGACTACCGGACCTGGGGTTGGCCGCCGCCGAGGGGTACGGGCTGGACCTGCGACGGCTGCTGGTCGTGGACGACCCGGGGGCGCACTGGGCCGAGGTGGTCTCGGTGCTGGCCGGTGCGGTCGAGCTGATCATGCTGCGCCCGGACGGGCCGGTGCCGCCGAAGCTGGCGGCCCGGCTGGCGGC
Source organism: Kitasatospora sp. NPDC096204 (assembly GCF_044763205.1). Classification (NCBI taxonomy): domain Bacteria; kingdom Bacillati; phylum Actinomycetota; class Actinomycetes; order Kitasatosporales; family Streptomycetaceae; genus Kitasatospora; species Kitasatospora sp. NPDC096204. The sequence goes on along the minus strand of NZ_JBIWFT010000038.1, from coordinate 50,572 downwards.
GGTGCTGCGGCGCAGCGGCTGCGTGCTGCTGGTCGCCGGACCGTGGCCGGGTGCGGCACTACGGCTGGGGGTGCGCTCGGGGCGCTGGTTCGGGCTGGGCGACGGCCACGGGCAGCTCGTCGGCCGACAGGTGGAGGTGGTGGCCGAGGGTCGCGGCTCGGCGGTGCACGGCCGGACGGCCCGGCTCTGGCTGCCGGACGAGCACGGCGCGGTGCGCCCGCTCCAGGAACAGCCGCTCCAGGAGCAGCCACAACCGGCGGCAGGTCCGGCGATCCCGGTGCTCCCGGTGCTCCCGGCGATTCCGGTGATACCGGCGGCGGAGCCGATGGCCCCCCGCGTGGCGGCGGTGGTCTGAGATGGCGGACGACAGAACCCCCCGGGTGCTGGTGGTCTGGTGTCCGGACTGGCCGGTGGTGGCCCTCACCGGCGACGACCCGGTCGCGGTGACCGAGGGCGGGCGGATCCTCGCCTGCTCGGCGGGCGCCCGGGAGGCCGGGGTGCGGCAGGGGCAGCGGCTCAAGCTGGCTCAACGGCTCTGCCCGTCGCTGGAACTGCGTGACCGCGACCCGGAGGCGGAGACTCGCCGCTTCGAGCCGGTGGTCGCGGCGGTGGAGGCGTTCACGCCCCGGGTGGAGGTGATCCGCCCGGGCCTGTGCGCGATTCCGGTGAAGGGCCCGGGCCGTTACTTCGGCGGTGAGGAGGCGCTGGCCGCCAAGGTCGGCAGAGCGGTGGCGGACGCCCTCGGGCAGCCGCTTGTCCCGGACGCCGTCCCGGGTGCGGTGGCCGTCCCGGTCGCGGTGCCCGTCGAGGCCCGCCCCGTTGAGGCCCGCCCCGTTGAGGCTCGACCGGTCGAGGTTCGACCGGTGGAGGCCCGACCGGTGGAGGCCCGACCCATCGAAGCCCGACCCGTCGAGGCCCGACCGGCAACCGCCCCGCAGGCCCAGGTCGGCGTCGCCGACGGCCTGTTCGCCGCCGTGCTCGCCGCCCGGGCCGGGGTGCTGGTCCCGGCGGGCCGGACGGCGGAGTTCCTCGCCCCGTACCCGGTGAGCGCGCTGGGCGACGAGGCGCTGGCCGAGCTGCTCGGGCGGCTCGGCCTGCCCACCGTCGGGGCCTTCGCCGCGCTGCCGGCCGAGTCGGTCGCGGACCGCTTCGGCCCGTCCGGGGCGGTCGCGCACCGGCTGGCCCGAGGCTTGCAGCCGCGCCCGCTGGTGCCACGTGAGGAGGAACCGGACCTCGCCGTCGAGCAGCGCTTCGACCCGCCGGAGCCGCTGGCCGAGCCACTGGTGTTCGTCGCCCGCGCGCTGGCCGAGCAGCTGCACCAGCGGCTCGCCGGGGCCGGGCTGACCTGCCGCAGGGTGGCCGTCGAGGTGGCCTGCGCGGACGGCCGGACGGCCTCCCGGCTGTGGCGGCACGAGGGCCGGCTGTCCGCGACGGCACTGGCCGAGCGGGTCCGCTGGCAGCTCCAGGCCTGGCAGGGCGCGGGCACCTTCGCGGGCACCTCCGAGGGCACCTCGGCGAGCAACGACCAGAGCAGTGACCCGAGCGGCGCCCGGGGCAGCGACCCGGGCGCCCAGGCCGGCTTCACCCTGCTCCGGCTGGCCCCCGACGGCCTCTCCCCGGACCAGGGCCGCCAGCTCGCGCTGTGGGGCCAGGCCGTCGCGGACGACCGGGTGGAGCGCGCGGTCGCCCGGGTGCAGGCGGTGCTCGGGCACGCCGGGCTGCGCCGGATCGAGCCGGCCGGCGGCCGCGGCCCGGGCGAGCAGGTGGTCAAGGTGCCGTGGGGCGAGCCGTACGAGGCGGCGGCGCCGGCCGGCGCGCCCTGGCCGGGGCGGCTTCCGGAGGTGTGGCCCGCCGTGGTGCTGCGGGAGCCGGCGCCGGTGCGGGTGCTGGACGGGGCCGGGCGGCCGGTCACGGTGGACGGCCGGGCGGGGGTGTCGGCCCGGCCGGCCCTGGTCGTGGTCCGGGGCCGGGAGGAGCGGGTGGACGGCTGGACCGGGCCCTGGCCGGCGGTCGAGTACTGGTGGGACCAGTCGCTGGCCCGGCGCCGGGCGCGGTTCCAGGTCGTGGTGGGCGGCGGCCGGGCGCTGCTGCTCACCGTGGAGGGGGGTGCCTGGTACCTGGAGGCCGGCTACGACTAGCGGCTCCGGAACCCAGTGGGAGGGGGGAGCAGGACGAGCACGAGAGCGACGAAGGCGACCCCGATGGGCTTCACCAGCCACCCCACCGTTCCCTGGAGCGAGCTGCACCGCAGGCTGTCCGGCGCGGCGCCGGACCGTGCGGTCGTCCCGCTGCGCGGTCCCCGTCTCGTTCCCCAGGAGCCCCCGACCCCGGGACCTGGAGCCGAACCCGAATCCGCACCCGAACCCGGCCCCGAACCCTGGGCCGAACTGCACGTCCACTCCGCCTTCAGCTTCCTCGATGGCGCCAGCGACCCGGAGGACCTGGTCGCGGAGGCGGTCCGGCTGGGCGTGGAGACCCTCGCGATCACCGACCACGACGGCCTGTACGGCGCCGTCCGGCTCGCCGAGGCGGCCCGGGGCACGGGCCTGGCCACCGCATTCGGCGCCGAACTGACGATCCGTCATGAAAAGGCGACGGAGCACCTGTTGGTCCTCGCTCGCGACCCGGCAGGCTACCGCCGCCTCTCCGCCGCGATCGCCGCCGCCCAGCTGGCCGGCGGCGCCAAGGGCAACCCGGTGTACGACCTCGAGGCGCTCGCCGGGGCGCACGACGGCCACTGGGCGGTGCTCACCGGCTGCCGCCTCGGCCGGGTCCCCGCCGCGCTGGCCGACCCGCCCACCGCCCAAGGCGCCACCCTGGGCGGCGCCCAAGGCTCCACCCAGGGCACGACCCCGGGCCCCGCCCGGAACGCCACCCCGCCCGCCACCCCGCCCGCCACCCGGAGCGAGGCCGAGCACCGGCTCCGCACCCTCACCGAGGCGTTCGGCCGCGAGAACGTGCACGTCGAGCTGATCGACCAGTGGCTGCCCGGCGACGACCGGCGCAACGACGCCCTCGCCGCCCTCGCGGCGAAGGCGGGTCTCCCCGTCGTCGCCTCCACCAACGCCCACCACGCCGGCCCCGCCCAGGGCCGCCTCGCGCAGAGCCTCGCCGCGCTGCACGGGCGCCGCACCCTCCAGGACGCGGTCGGCTGGACCCGGGCGGCCGGCACCGCGCACCTGCGCTCGGGCCGCGAGATGGCCGGCCGGCTGGCCCGCTTCCCCGGGGTGCAGCGGGCCACCGTCGAACTCGGCCGGGCCTGCGCCTTCGACTTCGCCCGGCTGGACCCGGAGCTGCCCGGCTTCCCCGTCCCCGCGGGCGAGACCGAGATCAGCCACCTGCGCGCCCTGGTCGCGGCCGGCGGCCCGGCCCGGTTCGGCCCCGGCAACGCCGCCGCCCGCCGCCAGCTCGCCAAGGAGCTGGACGTGATCGAGGACCTCGACCTGGCCGGCTACTTCCTGATCGTGCACGACATCGTGGACTTCTGCCGGAGCCGGGACATCTGGTGCCAGGGTCGCGGCTCGGCCGCCAACTCGGCGGTCTGCTACGCCCTCGGGATCACCGCCGTCGACCCGATCCACTACAAGCTGCTGTTCGAACGCTTCCTCTCCACCGCCCGGGACGGGCCGCCCGACATCGACCTGGACATCGAGAACCGCCGCCGCGAGGAGGTCATCCAGTACGTCTACGGCCGCTACGGGCGCGAGCACGCAGCCCAGGTCGCCAACGTGATCACCTACCGGCCCCGGCTGGCGATCCGCGACGCCGCCCGGGTGCTCGGCTACCCGCAGGGGCAGGTGGACGCGTTCAGCCGGCAGACCGACTTCCGCTCCGCCCCCGGCGCGGACGCCGTCATCCCCGCCGACGTGCTCCAGCTCGCCACCCAGCTCCACGGCCTGCCCCGCCACCTGGGCATCCACTCGGGCGGCATGGTGCTCACCCGGGAGCCGATCGGCGAGATCTGCCCCACCGAGTGGGCCCGGATGCCCGGGCGCTCCGTGCTCCAGTGGGACAAGGAGTCCACCGCCGGCGCCGGACTGGTGAAGATCGACCTGCTCGGCCTCGGCATGCTCGCGGCCCTGCACGACGCCTGCGACCTGGTCGCGGAGCACCACGGCCTGCGCTACGACCTGGCCACCATCCCGGATGACGACGAGGGCGTGTACGCGATGCTGCGCCGGGCCGACACCGTCGGGGTGTTCCAGGTCGAGTCCCGGGCGCAGATGGCGACCCTGCCCCGGCTCAAGCCGGACCACTTCTACGACCTGGTGGTCGAGGTCGCGCTGATCCGGCCCGGCCCGATCCAGGGCGGATCCGTCCACCCGTACCTGCGCCGCCGCGCCGGTGCGGAGCCGCCCGGCTGCCCGCACCCGCTGATGGAGAACGCGCTCGGCAAGACCCTGGGGGTGCCGCTGTTCCAGGAGCAGATGATGCAACTCGCCATCGACTGCGCCGGGTTCACCCCCGCGGAGGCCGACCGGCTGCGCCAGGCGATGGGCGCCAAGCGCTCGCACGAACGGGTCGCCCGGCTGCGCGAGCGGCTGCTGGGCGGGATGGCCGAGCGCGGCATCCCGCCCGAGGTGGCCGAGGACGTCTACGGCAAGATCGAGGCCTTCTCCAACTACGGCTTCCCGGAGAGCCATGCGATCAGCTTCGCCTACCTGGTGTACGCCAGCGCCTGGCTCAAGTACCACTTCCCGGCGGCCTTCACCTGCGCCCTGCTGGCCAACCAGCCGATGGGCTTCTACTCGCCGCTCAGCCTGGTCGCGGACGTCCGGCGGCACGGCGTGCGGGTGCGCGGGGTGGACGTCAACGCCAGCGGGGCGCGGCCCTCCCTGGAGCCGTACCGGGGGCCGACCCCCAAGCCGCCGCTGACCGCCGGGCGCCCGCAGCCGGCCATCCGGCTCGGCCTGGAGACGGTGCGCGGCATCGGCACCCCGCAGGCCGAGACGATCGTGGCCGGGCAGCCGTACGCCGACCTGGAGGACTTCGCCCGCCGCACCGGCCTGCCGGGGCCCGTCCTGGAGGCGCTGGCGACGGCCGGGGCCTTCGACTGTTTCGGGCTGACGAGACGTCAGGCACTGTGGGCGGCAGGGGCGTTCGCCGGGATCTCGGCCGAGCTGATCCCCGGCACCACTCCCGGCACCGAGGCGCCGGAGCTGCCCGGCATGAGCCCGGTCGAGGAGACCATCGCCGACCTGTGGGCCACCGGCACCTCCGCCACCAGTCATCCGCTCCAGCACCTGCGCGCCCAGCTGGAACGCGGCGGCGCCCTCTCCGCCGACCGGCTCCCGGACGTGCCGCCGGGGACGGCCGTGGTGGTCGGCGGCCTGGTCACCCACCGGCAGCGGCCGCCGACGGCCGGCGGGGTGCTCTTCCTCAGCCTGGAGGACGAGACCGGGCTGATCAACGTGATCTGCAACCGTCCGGTCTGGGAGTCCCAGCGCCGCACCGCCCTGGACCGGGCCGGGCTGCTGGTCCACGGGCACATCGAGCGCGACCGGGGCGCCACCAACCTGATCGCCACCCGGCTCACCCCCCTGCGGATCGGCCTGTGATCAGCCGACCGGGTAGCCGATCTCCGCGAGGTCCTCGGCGAGCTCCTCCAGGTCGGTGTCCGGGTTGAGCGCCGCCACCACGGCCGGGGTGAGCGGGCGCAGCGCCAGGACGTGCCCGATCGCGGCCGGGTCCAGCTCGTGCTCCGGCTCGAAGTACTCCTCGGCCCACGCCAGGTAGGCCTCCGCGGAACCGTCCAGCAGCAGCTCGAAGAGGCCCTCCGCGCCCCGCTCGGCGGCCGCGCCGTGCCAGGCGGCGTCCTGCGGCGCGCGCCAGAAGCAGACCGTCACGACCGGGCCGTCCTCGTCCTGGAAGGCGGGCTCCTCGGCGAAGCGGCGGAACTCCTCGGGGACGGCCGCGAGCAGCTCCGGACTGTTCGCGGCCCCGTGGCCGAAGCCCCGCCCGTAGACGCCGGTGGGGGAGAACACCATGAACCAGTCGGACCCCTCGCCGTCGCGCATCGAGGCCATCTCCTCGTCCTCGCCCCAGGCGGAGTCGAAGGAGTAGTACCGCGCCTCCCAGTCGTCCGGGCAGATGATCGCGTCGAGCATGGCCAGGGCGCGGCAGCGGTCGCGCAGGTCGGAGATCGCGGGCAGGGCGCTGAGCAGGGCGTTCATGCCGTCATTCAACCCCGGGGGTCCGACAGCGCCGCGCCCGGGGCCCGCGCGCCCTACGACCCGGGCTGCCGCCCCTTGCCCGGCGCCCCGGCGAAGGCCTGGGCGATCGGGAGCCAGGCGGTCGCGACCGGCCCGGTGGCGGTGAGGGCGAGGTCGTCCCGGTGGCGGCGCTGGGTCACCAGCAGACAGAAGTCCAGGGCCGGCCCGGCCACCACGTCCTGCGCCCCGGCCGGGCCGATGGACCAGGTTTCGCCGTCGGGCGCGGCCAGTTCGAGCCGGACCGGGCGCTCCGGCGCGGGCAGCCCGTGCAGGGTGAAGGCGAAGCCCAGGGTGCGCAGCCCCAGGTGGGCGATGTGCCGCAGCCGGTCGGTGGGCTCGCGGGTGGTGCCGAGCGCGTCCGCGACGTCCTGGCCGTGCGCCCAGGTCTCCATCAGCCGCGCGGTCGCCATCGAGGGGGGCTTCATCGGTGGGCCGAACCAGGGCAGCCGGACGTCGGCCGGGGCCGCGCCGAGCGCGGCCAGCACCTCCGTGCGCCCGGTCCGCCAGCGGGCGAGCAGCGCCGCGGGCGCGGCGGCCGCACCGGCGCGGGCGCCCTCCTCGACCGGGTCGGCGCCGGCCGCCGACAGCTCGGCGAAACGCCCGCCGAGCGAGGCTCCGAAGCCCTCCGGATCGCGCGCGGCCAACGCCGTCCAGTCGTCCGTCCAGGCCAGGTGGGCGATCTGGTGGGCCACCGTCCAGCCCTCGGCGGGCGTCGGGCGGGCCCAGTCCTCGGCCGGCAGTCCGGCGACCAGGTCGTCCAGCACCGCGCTCTCGGCTCGCAGGTCCGCCAGCAGCCCGCCCAGGACGTCGTCCGGGGCCTTCGGCTCGGTCATCGGTTCCCCTTCTTCCCTCAAGGCGGTTGCCGTCGTTGGCCGCCACCCGCTGCCGCCGGTGCTCACCACCCGCTGCCGTCGTTGGCCATCACCCGCTGCCGCCGGTGTTCGCTACCCGCCGGTAGCGCACGGGCGCACCCTACGCCCGGGTAGTTGCCGGCGTCCGCGACTCCACGAAACACGCATGTCAGGACTCTCGCCACCGGCTCCACCGCGTGTGACAATTCCGCGATGACCAGGGCTGCGGACCCCCACCTTGCGCAACCCCTCGACGACGCTGCGCAACCCGACGATCCCCAACTCGCCGCGCGCGCCGCCGAGCTGGTGCGGGACGCCGTGCTCGGCGACCTCGCCCGCCGGGTGGTGGCGGAGTGCGGCGTCGACGTCGGCCTGGTCGGCGTGCCCGAGTCGCTGGCCGGCAGCGGCCCCGACGCCGAGGGCATGGTGCTGCGGCACTGGGCCGGCACCCGGGCCGACCTGCTGCACGACGTGCCCGTCCCGGCGGGACTCGGCCTCGGCGGTCGGGCGCTCGCCGAGCGCGCGCCCACCTGGGTGCCCGACTACCGTGCGGCGACGACCATTTCGCACCACTACGACGCGGCCGTGGCCGCCGACGACCTGTACGCGATGCTCACCGTCCCGCTGATGGACGGCGGCACCGTGCACGGCGTGGTGTACGCCTCGCTGCGCACCGTCGTCCCGTTCGGGGACGTGCGGATCTCCGCGGTCGGCACGCTGGCGAAGGCGGCGACCCGGGCGCTCGCCGGGGCCGCCGCCTGGAGCCGGGAGCGGCCCCGGAGGGCCTCCGCCGTACCGTCGTTGACCCCGCGCGAGCACGAGGTGCTGCGCTGGGCGGCGACCGGCCGGACCAACCCGGAGATCGCCGCCCGACTGGGCCTGACCTGCAACACGGTGACGGGCTACCTCAAGTCCGCGATGCACAAGCTCGGGGTCCGCAACCGGACCGAACTCGCCCTCGCGGCACGGGAGTCGGGGCTCGTCAGTTGACCTGGCGGTCCCGCCCGGACCAGTACGGCTCGCGCAGCCGGAACTTCTGCAGCTTCCCGGTGGCGGTGCGCGGCAGGGAGTCCCGGAACTCCACCGTGGTGGGCGACTTGTAGCCGGCCAGCCGCTGCTTGCAGTGCGCGATCAACTCGGCCTCGGTGACCGCCTCGTGGCCCTCCCGGAGCACCACCAGCGCCTTCACCGTCTCGCCCCACTTCTCGTGCGGCACTCCGATCACCGCCGTCTCGGCGACCGCCGGGTGGTCGTACAGGCAGTCCTCCACCTCGATCGAGGAGACGTTCTCCCCGCCGCTGATGATGACGTCCTTCTTGCGGTCCGAGATGGTCAGCAGGCCGTCCGTGAGGGTGCCGCCGTCGCCGGTGTGGAACCAGCCGTCGCGCAGCGCCTCGGCGCTCGCCTCGGGCTGCCGCCAGTAGCCGTCCAGCACGGTGTTGGAGCGCACCAGCACCTCGCCGGAGGGGTCCACCCGCAGTCGGGTGCCGAGTGACGGGGCGCCCGCCCGCACCAGCTTCTCGGCCCGCTCGGCGGCCGGGAGCGTGTCCCACTCGGTCCGCGAGCGGTTGACCGTGACCACCGGGGAGGTCTCGGTCAGGCCGTAGAGCTGCATGAACTCCCAGCCCAGCTGCTCCTCGACCTGCTGGATCACCGAGGTCGGCGGCGGGGCGCCGGCCACGATCATCCGCACCCGGTCCCGGCCGGGCACCGGGCCGTCCCAGTCGGCGGCGGCGTCCAGCACCATCTGGACCACGGCGGGCGCGCCGGACAGGAAGGTCACCCCGTGCCGCTCGACCCGGCGCAGGATCTCCGCGCCGTCCACCTTGCGCAGCACGATGTGCCGGGCGCCCAGGCCGGTGAGCGAGAACGGCAGGCCCCAGCCGTTGGCGTGGAACATCGGCAGGGTGTGCAGGTAGACGTCCCGGTCGCCGGCGCCGTAGTGCAGGGCCATCACCGTCGCGTTCAACCAGATGTTGCGGTGGGTGAGCTGAACGCCCTTGGGGCGGGCGGTGGTTCCGCTGGTGTAGTTGATGGTGGCGGTGTCGTTCTCGTCCACCGCGTAGCGCCGCGGGGTGCCGTCGAAGTCGTACAGCACGGCGTCGCTGTCCGCGCCGAGCACGAACTTGTGCTTGGCCACCACCCCGCTCAGCGAGTCCGCGACCTCGGGGTCGACCAGCAGCACGGAGGCGCCGCTCTGCTCGACGATGTACGACACCTCCTCGGCCTTCAGTCGGAAGTTCACCGGCACCAGCACCCGGCCGTACCCGCTCACCCCGAAGAAGGAGGTCAGCAGCCGGGCCGAGTTGTGCGAGACGATCGCGACCCGCTCGCCCGGCCCGACGCCGAGCCGGTCCAGTCCGGCGGCCTGGGCCCGGGCCAGTTCGGCGACCCTGCGGTAGCTCAGCTCGCCCCAGGATTCGGCCGGCTGCACCGGCTCGTCGACGATGCCGACCCGGTCGCCGTAGACCAGCTCGGCCCGGTCGAGGAAGTCCATCACGGAGAGTGGAATCTGCATGGGGCCCACTGTCCTCCCCAGCCCGCACCCTGCACACCCCCGATCGGGGGTGTCACCCGTCCGGTGGGTACCGCGGTGCGGTCCCGCCGGGCATCGGCGCGCCTGCCACCCGCTGCCGGCCGCCTGCCGCCCGCCGCCGGGCCGGGCAGCTGGAGCCCGTCCCTCCGCTTGCTGAGCCCGGCGCGAACAGCGGGCTCACAGTGCCTCCGTCCGCGCCCTCCGCCTGCTAGGAAGGCCACAACGCACGGTTCACCCACGGGGAGCACACCTTGAACGACCACCGGCCCGGCACGCTCTACGAGGCCGTCGGCGGCATCGACGTCCTGCGGCGGCTCAGCCGCACCTTCTACCGGGGCGCCCTCGCCGACCCCCTGCTCGCCCCGGTCTTCGCCGACTTCACCCCCACCCACATCGAGCACGTCGCGGTCTGGCTGGCCGAGGTCTTCGGCGGCCCGACCGGCTACACCGACGACCTCGGCGGCCACCAGTCGCTGCTCCGCGCCCACCTGGGCCTGGCCATCACCGAGGCGCAACGGCTGCGCTGGATGGAGCTGATGGCCGAGGCCGTCCGCGCCGAGCTGCCCGAGGACGAGCTGCTCCGCCGCCGGGTGCTGGAGTACTTCGACTGGGGCACCAGGATCGCGGAGGACGTCTCCGGTTCCCCGGCCGGCACCGACCTCGGCGACCCGGGCCCGACCCCGCGCTGGGGCTGGGAGGGCCTCAAGTGACCGCCACCGCGGCCATCTCGGCCGACGGCCTGGTGCTGCGGCCCTTCGAGGACGCCGACGCGCCCGCCCTGATCGAGGCCTACCGCGACGAGACCCTGCGCCGCTACATCCGCACCCCGGTGGACGACGCCGAACAGGCCGCGCACTGGCTGCGGCTCCAGTACGACGGCCGGGCGGCCGGCACCCGGTACTCCTTCGCCGTCCTGGAGGCCGGCGAGCTGGTCGGCAACGTCGTGCTCAAGCGCGGCACCCCGGGCGGGGAGAGGGCCGAGGTGGGGTACTGGACGACCGGCCCGGCCCGCGGCCGGGGGGTGGCGCCGCGCGCGGTGGAGGCCCTCACCGCCTGGGCCTTCGCCACCTTCGCCGCCGGCGGCCTGCGCCGGATCGACCTGCTGCACGAGGGCGACAACCACGCCTCCTGCCGGGTCGCGGAGAAGAGCGGCTACACCTTCACGGAGATCGTCCCGGCCTTCCCGCCGTACCCGCTGGACGGCCACCGGCACTCCCGGAATTGGCTGGACGGATCCGATCGGCGCACTTCAGAGTAGGCCCATGGCTTCTCTGGTACGACATGTGACGATTGACTGCGCCGACCCGTACGCCCTGGCCGGCTTCTGGGTCGAGGCGCTGGAAGGCACCCTGGGTGCGGACGACAACCCCGGTGACGAGATGGCCGTGGTGGAGTCCGCCGGCGCCTCGCTGCTCTTCATCCGGGTGCCCGAGGGCAAGTCGGTGAAGAACCGGATCCACCTCGACCTCCAGCCGCAGGACCGCGGCCGGGACGAGGAGGTGGAGCGCCTGGTCGCCCTGGGCGCCACCGTCCTGGAGGACCACCGCCGCCCGGACGGCAAGGGCTGGGTCACCCTGTCCGACCCGGAGGGCAACGAGCTGTGCGTCGAGCGCAGCCGGGCCGAGAAGGCCGCCACCGGCGACGCCTGACCGACCGACCGCCCGGATCAGTCCGGCCACTCGCCGATGGCCGCCCGCCAGGTCCACGAGGACCTGCGCGGGCGGCCGTTCAGTTCCCCGCGCCCGGTGCACCAGAGCAGGACCTCCGCCGGGTGGGCGGCCGGCTCCTGCGGCGCGTGCGGGAAGAGCCGGTCGAGCGCGAAGCGGCACAGGTCGGCGGGAGGCTGCCAGGGCAGGCCGAGGCCGCCGGTGATGTCGTGGGTGTGCAGCAGCGTCTCGGCGACGCCCATCGCGGCGAAGCCGAGCGGATCGCAGGGCCCGTGGTGGTAGGCGCGCAGCTCGGGCGGGGCGGCGTCCAGGGCGGTGGCGAGGAGGTGTCCGGCGGCGGTGACCACGGTGAGCACCTGGGCCGGGTCGGCCCCGGGCCGGACGGTGAGGTCCAGCGGGAGGTAGCGGTCCCTGGGCCGGGCGGCGAGCTGGCCGGCGTAGGCGAGCAGGTCGTGGGCGATGTGGGCGGCGGTGTCGCGGCAGCTCCACTCCAGGAGTCCGGCGGGCACGTCCCAGTCGCGGTCCCCGGTGTGCGGGGAGAGGACTGCCAGCGAGGCGTCCAGGGCGGTTCGTACGGCGTCGCCGCTGCGCATGATCGTTCCTTCGGCTTCGACGTCGACTTCGGGTCCGACTTCGACGGAACGTCACACGATAGGCCCAGCGCCCCGGCCCGCGCCGGGAGTTGATCCGATGACCGGTCCGCTCCCCGGCGAGGGCCGCGACAGCCGGGCGGGTGGGGCCGCGGCGATCTCGCGGCTCAGCCCAGCTGGATCGAGCGCTTGGCCAGGCCCATCCAGAACCCGTCGATGACGCTGCGCTGGCTGTCCAGGTCGGCCTCGCCGGCGCCGAGGGTGACGAACAGCGGGGCGAAGTGCTCGGTGCGCGGGTGGGCCAGGCGCCCGGCCGGGGCCTTGTGCTCGAAGTCGAGCAGCGCGTCCAGGTCCTGGGCCGCCAGGGCGCGCCGGCCCCAGTCGTCGAACTCGGCCATCACCGAGGTGACCCGGCCGTCCCTGCTGAGCGCCCGCAGGTTGTGGGTGAAGAAGCCGCTGCCGACGATCAGTACGCCCTCGTCGCGCAGCGGGGCGAGCTTGCGGCCGATCTCCATCAGTCGCTGCGGGTCGAGGGTGGGCAGCGAGACCTGGAGCACCGGGACGTCGGCGTCCGGGTACATCTCCACCAGCGGGACGTACGCGCCGTGGTCGAGTCCGCGGTCGGGGATGTCCTGGACGGGCGTGCCGGGGGCGCGCAACAGCTTGCGCACGCGTTCGGCGAGTTCCGGTGCGCCGGGGGCGGCGTACTGGACCCGGTAGTAGTGCTCGGGGAAGCCCCAGAAGTCGTACACCAGCGGGATGGTGGTGACGGCGCCGAGGGCGAGCGGAGCCTCCTCCCAGTGGGCGGAGACCATCAGGACGGCCTTGGGCCGGGGCAGGTCGGCGGACCAGGCGGCCAGCTCGCCCGGCCAGATCGGGTCGTCGGCCAGCGGCGGGGCGCCGTGCGACAGGTACAGGGCGGGCATGCGCTCGGGGGCCGCGGTGCTCATGGCGTCCTCCTCGGGACCGTTTCGACCGGTGGGGCGGGTCTGGCAGTTCGGGTAAGCAGGTAGTTCAAATTTGAACCTCTGCTGCGATCGACGGTACACCTTCGTTCGAATTTGAACAACAGGAGTAGGCTTCACCCCATGTCCTCACTGAACGAACCCCGCTGGCTGGACCGGGACGAGGCGGCCGCCTGGCGGGGCTTCGTCACCGCGAGCAACCTGCTGAACCGGAGGCTGGAACGCCAGCTCAAGGAGGACTCCGGCCTCTCCCACCAGCAGTACGAGATCCTGGTGCACCTGTCCGCCGCCCCCGGCGACTCGCTGCGGATGACCGAACTCGCCGACAAGCTGGTCACCTCCAAGAGCGGGCTGACCTACCAGGTCACCCAGCTGGAGCGGGCGGGCCTGGTCGCCCGCCGCTCCTGCCCCAGCGACGTGCGCGGCGTCATCGCCGAACTCACCGACCAGGGACGGGAGATGCTGCGCCAGGCCGCACCCGGGCACGTCGCCCTGGTGCGCGAGCTGCTGATCGACGTGCTCACCCGCGAGCAGCTCGCGGTGCTCGCCGAGGGCCTCGGCGCGGTCAGCGCGCGGCTGCGGCTGGAGGAGAACTCCTAATCGGGGTCGGAGCCGGGGGAGGACCCCCGGCCCTCCCCACCCGGCCCCTCGCCGAGCGCCGCCGCCCGCTCCAGCAGCAGCTCCCGCTCCCGCTCGTTGCGGGTCAGCCCCGCCGCCCGCTCGAACTCCTCCCGGGCCTCCGCCGCCCGCCCCAGCCGGGCCAGCAGGTCGCCCCGCACGCTCGGCAGCAGGTGGTAGCCGCGCAGCGCCGGCTCCGCCGCCAGCCCGTCCACCAGCTCCAGCGCGGCGGCCGGGCCCCGTGCCATCGAGACCGCCACCGCCCGGTTCAGCGCCACCACCGGGGAGGGCGACAGTGCCAGCAGCCGCTCGTACAGCGCGGCGATCGTCCCCCAGTCGGTGTCCGCGTAGCGCCGCGCCCGGGCGTGACAGGCGGCGATCGCGGCCTGCACCGAGTACGGCCCGGTGCCCGCCTGCTCCAGGGCGTCGAAGCCGCGCCGGATCAGCAGCCCGTCCCAGCGGGCCCGGTTCTGCTCGGCGAGCAGTACCGGCCGCCCGTCCGGCCCGGTCCGGGCGATCGTGCGCGAGGCCTGGAACTCCAGCAGCGCGGCCAGCCCGTGCACCTCCGGCTCGGCCGGTATCAGCACGGCCAGCACCCGGGCCAGCCGCAGCGCGTCCTCGCACAGCCGGGGGCGGAGCAGGTCGTCCCCCGCGGTCGCCGAGTAGCCCTCGTTGAAGATCAGGTAGATGACCTCCAGCACCGAGGCGAGCCGCCGCGTCCGGTCCTCCCCGTACGGCACCTCGAACGGCACCCCCGCCTTCGCCAGCGCCCGCTTCGCCCGGACGATCCGCTGCGCCACCGTCGGCTCGGGCACCAGGAAGGCGCGGGCGATCTCCGGGGTGGCCAGCCCGCCGAGCAGCCGGAGGGTGAGCGCGATCCGCGCGTCCGCGGACAGCACCGGGTGGCAGGCGGTGAAGATCAGCCGCAGCAGGTCGTCGTCGATGTCGTCCGGGGCGGCCGGCTCCGGGGGCGGCACGTCCTCCGCGGACCGCCCCACCTCGGCGAGCTTGCGGGCGTAGACCTCCCGGCGGCGCACCAGGTCGATCGCCCGGTGCTTGGCGGTGGCCGTCAGCCAGGCGCCCGGGTTGTCCGGTACGCCCTCCCGGGGCCACCGCTCCAGCGCGGCCACCAGCGCGTCCTGGGCCAGCTCCTCGGCGATGCCGACGTCCCGGACGATCCGGGCGACCCTGGCGATGATCCGCGCGGACTCGATCCGGAACACCGTCTCGACAGCCGCCGTCGTGGTCCTGCGGGTAACAGCCCTCTCCGTCACGGCCACTCATCAGAGCAGCCGGTGCGGACGGAGGCAAGCGTCGACGCAGGTGCTACTTCGGCGGCTCCGGCATCTCGTCGATCTGCCGGACCTCGGCCTCCACCGGCCAGTGCACGGGGTGGCTCTGGAGGAACCGCCGGGTCCACTCCAGGGCCTCGGCGTGGTCCTTGCACTGGAAGATGGCGTAGCCGCCGACGACCTCCTTGGTCTCGGTGAACGGCCCGTCGGTGCAGCTGACCTTCCCGTCGTTCCAGGTCAGCCGGGTGCCCTGGGAGGTGGGTGTGAGGCCGCCGGTCTCCAGCATCACACCGGCCCTGGTGATCTCCTCGAACAGTGCTCCCATCCGCTGCTCGAAGCCCGGATCCGGTTCCCAGCCACCGCGGGCGTTCTCGTCGATGCGGATCAGCGTCATGAAGCGCGGCATGGTGACTCCTCGGTCGAGCGGGCGGGGCCTCTCCCCGCCTCTCACTCCTGCGTCGAACGGGCCGGCGCCGGATCGACACCGCCGTGGGGAAATCCTTCCGCCTCCTCCCGGTCCGCGCCCGGGAGACGGGCCGGGAGGGGGCGCCCTGGGCTGTGCCGTCCGGGCGGTCCGTGGTCGAATGGCCTGTACGTACGAGCTGTGGAGGGGAGACACGGATGCTCGTGGACATTCTGGGTGCGGTCGTCGAGATCCTGGGGGCGACGGTCGGCGAGTCGACGGCGGAGGAGCGCAAGGAGCACGACGCCTTCGCCGAGGGGCGGGTGGTGTTCTTCGAGGGCTGCGTCACCGGCGCCCGGCCCTACTGCCGCCCGACGGCGGAGTTCCTGCAGGCCTCGGTCGGCGCCCTCGCGATCTCGCCGCTCCGCGCGGCCGACGTGCGGGCCCGCTACCTGCCGAGCGACCTGGTGCTGGTCGAGGTCCGGAAGCGGCGTGACGGCGACCCGAAGACGGTCGAGAAGAACTGGACCGTGTTCGAGTGCCGGGACGGGCAGGACGTGGTCCTGATCGGCTGCGCCTCGGGCAACGCGGGCTACGTCCGCCGGGCGCTGCGGTTCGAGGAAGCCTGACCGCAGAATCCAGCCGACTGGAGGATCGGCCATCGCAACTGCGGAGAAATGGCTCTCAAGGCCTGGCAGATGCGAATGCCCGCCTGTCGCCTCGGGTAGTCCTCCTCGCGGGCCACGGCGCCGTGGCCCGCGAGGAGGGAGCACCCATGACCCCGGCGAGACCCACCGTCCGACTCCACGGCCACCTCGACCGCCCCGCCGAACTCACGGTCGCGCAGCTGCGCGCCCTCCCCGCCCGCCGGGTCGAGGTCGGCTTCGACTGCTTGACCGCGGGCGAGCGGCGCCACGGCTACGAGGGCCCGCGCCTGCTGGACGTGCTGCGCGCCGCCCGGCCCCGGATCGACTTCTCCGGCCGCAAGCAGCGGCTGCGCTTCCTGCTCTCCGTGGCCGGCGCCGACGGCCACCGGGCGGTGGTCTCCTGGGCCGAGATCGACCCGGACTTCGGCGACCAGGAGATCCTGCTCGCCACCAGCATGGACGGCGCCCCGCTGGACGCCACCGGGCCGCAGCTCGTCGTCCCCGACGACCACTGCGGCGCCCGCTACGTCAACGCCGTCACCGCCGTCTGGCTCGGCCCCCTCGGCGACCCGCACCCCTCCGTCTGACGCCCGCCCCTCCGTCCGACGCCCGCCCGCGGGCCTGCCGTCCCGGCCCCGTGGGCCTGCCGTCCCCGCCCCGCGGCCGCACGCCGGAAGGGGCCGGACGGCGGTCCGAAAACACTCGCCGGAGCCGGGTTTCCGTGCCAACATGCCCCATATGGGGACGATTCTGCACGGCACCTTGGTCACGCTCCGCCCCGCCACCGGCGACGACATCCCGGCACTGGCGGCCATCCGCGGCACGCCCGAGGTGTTCGCCCGCTGGCGCGGCGGCGACGACCTGCTCGGCGAGGTCGCCAACGACCTGGAGTCGCCCGGCACCGAGACCTTCGCGATCGACCTCGGCGGCAAGGTGGTCGGCGCCATCCAGTGGTACGCCAACAACGACGACGAGTACCGGCACGCCGGGATGGACCTCTACCTCGACCCGACGGTGCACGGCCTGGGTCTGGGCACCGACGCCGTGCGGACGATGGCCCGGCACCTGGTGCACGACCACCACTACCACCGGCTGGTGATCGACCCGGCCGCGGACAACCTCGCCGCGATCCGCTGCTACGCCAAGGTCGGATTCCACACCGTCGGCACCATGCGCCAGTACGAGCGCGGCCCGGACGGCACCTGGCACGACAACCTGCTGATGGACCTGCTCGCGGACGAGCTGCTCGAAGGCTGAGCCCTCCCCATCGGGCCCCGGCGTCAGCCTCTCGCCGGCCCGGGCGTCAGGCCTTGGCCCGGGCGTCAGGCCCGCGCCCTCGGCCCGGGCGTCAGTCGTCAGTCCCGCGCCTCGGCCGGCGGGCAGCCGCAGGAGCGCCGGACCACCAGCCGGGCCGGGAAGGTGCGGGCGCCCCCGGCGCGGCGCTCCGGCCCGCCGAGGACGAGTTCCAGCGCGGCGCGGGCCATCTCGTCCTGCGCCGTGGTGACGGTGGTCAGCGCCGGCCCGGCGATCACCGCCTCGGCGATGTCGTCGAAGCCGGCCACCGCGAGGTCCTCCGGCACCCGGATGCCGAGGTCGTCGGCGGCCCGCAGCAGGCCGATCGCCTGGTCGTCCGTCGCACAGAACACGGCGGTCGGCCGGTCGGGGCGGGCGAGCAGGGTGAGCGCCTCGGCGTGCGCCCGGACCCGGTCGAACGGCGCCGGGGTGAGCCGCCCCTCGGTGGGCAGTCCGGCCTCCCGCAGCGCGGCGACCCAGCCGGCCGTCCGCCCGGTGACCGGGTCGTGCGGGCTGAGCGCGAGGGTGCCGCCGAAGCAGTGCACCTCGGCGTGCCCGTGCCCGAGCAGGTGGCGGACCACCTCGCGGGCGCCGCCCTCGTCGTCCGCGACCACGGCGACGCCGTCGGGGCTCTCCGCCCGGTGGTGCAGCAGCACCACGGGCGTGCCGTCGGCCACGTCGAAGCCGGTCAGTCCGGAGGTGGCCGGGTCCTGGGTGACCAGGATCAGGCCGTCCACCTGCATCCCGAGGAAGGCGCGGATGTAGTGCGCCTCGCGCTCGTCGGCGTAGTCGGAGTTGCCGATCAGCAGCAGCCGGCCGTGCTCGGCGGCGGCCTGCTCGACGGCGTGGGCGAGCCCGGCGAAGAACGGCTGGCGGGCGTCCGGGACGACCATCCCGAGCAGGTCGGTCCGCCGCCGGGCCATCGCCTGGGCGACCCGGTTCGGCCGGTAGCCGAGCTCCTCGACGGCGGCGAGCACCCGCGCCCTGGTCGCCGGCGCCACCGGCCGCGGCCCGTCGTTGATCACATAGCTCACGACCGCCGTGGACGTCCCCGCCACCCGCGCCACATCGTCCCGCGTCACCCTCGCCATGACCGTTGAGCCTACACAGCCCCTCCGACCAGCCACGTTTGCCGAGTCTCAGGACGGATCTCCGTGCGGAAGCCCGGCCGGGCACCCCGGCCACCCCGACGGGTGCCCCGCGGTTGCGCCCCGGCCGTGGCCGCCCGGAGGGTGGCGGGACGGGCGGCCTCCCCGGAGGTCGCCACCGCTGACCGTGGGAGCAGGCCGATGAGCGCGCCGCCGCACCGGCGGGCCGTCCGGAGCACCCGCCCGGCGGCCCGGCCGCGGGTCCGCATCCACGCCAGGACGCGGGCCGCGCGGGTCGCGCCGCCGACGCCCAGGGTGGCGCCCTGGCGCTCGTACGCGGTGCTGGCGGCGATCCTGCTGTTCTGCGCGGCCGGGCTGCTGCTCTACCTCGACGAGCGCTCCAGCCGCGGCCACGCCCAGGTGGTGGGTACCGCGCCCGGGCCGGACGTCCTGGAGGTCGACGTGACGCTCCAGCGGGTGGACGCGGCCGCGCAGACGCTCACCGCGAAGGTGCTGCTCCGGCCGCACGGCGCGCTGGAGCAGCCGGACAGCCCGTTGGTCCCGGCGGGGGACGTGGTGCTGGAGACCACCTCGCTGGAGCAGACCACGCTCAGGTACCCGGCCGGCCAGCAGATCGGCTCCAGCGCGGTCTCCTTCAACCTCTTCGACGGGCGGCTCTCGGACTACCCGTTCGACCGCTACAGCGCGTTCGTCGGGTTCCGGGCCACCGTCGGCGGGCGGCCCGTCCCGGTGGTGATCGGCCTGACGGAGGCCGACCCCTTCTTCGTCTTCCGGAAGACCGGGCAGGTGAGCGAGGACTCCGGCGTCCTGGTGACCGAGCGGATCAGCCGTTCGCGCAGCACCTTCATCCTGGCCTGGTTCATGATGGCCGCGATGTGGGCCCTGGCGCTGTCCGTGCTGGTGGCGGCCTGGCTGATCGTCCGGCAGCGGCGCGGGATCATCTGGCCCGCCCTCGGCTGGATGGCGGCCACGCTGTTCGCCCTGGTCGGCATGCGCAACGCCGCACCCGGCAACCCGCCGATCGGCTCGCTGCTGGACTACGCGGCGTTCTTCTGGGCGGAGCTGCTGGTGGCCGTCGGCCTGACCATGGTCGTGGTGCGCGGCGCCCGGATCGAGGGCGGGCACCGGGGCACGTAGGCCCCGGCCGCGCGGGCCTCAGCAGGCGTAGTCGGGCGTGACGTCCGCCGACAGGCTGAGGGCGCGTTCGGCGCGGGGGCCGCGCAGGGCCGGCAGGGTCGGGGCGAGGGCGTCCACGGCGGCCAGGTGGGCGAGCCGGCCGGCGGGTGGTCTCCAGGCCGAAGACCAGGTCCTGCCCGCCCGCGACCAGGGCCGGGGTGGCCGTCCCGGTCAGCGGTGAGCGCGCGTAGGCGGTGAGCGCCGGCACCTCGGCCCCGGCCGCGCGGGCCAACCGGGCGGCGTCCACCACGTTGCGGGTGGCGCCGGTGTGGCTGACCACCAGACAGGCGGTGCCCGGGCCGAACCCGCCCGGCCCCGAGGCGCGGGGGTGCGGGCGAGTTCCGGGCGGTGGGCTCCGCGTGGTGGGCGGAGTCCGGGGCCGTTACCGGGCGGCGTCCGGTACGACGACCGTCAGCGAGGTCTCCTGCAGCAGGAAGCCCAGCGACTCGTAGAGCCGGCGGGCCGGGTTGCCCTCGGACACCACCAGGGTCACGTCGGCGAGCCCGCGCGCGGCGGCGTCCCCGACGGCGCGGCGCAGCAGGTCGGCGCCGAGGCCGCGGTAGCCGCGCTCCGGGTGGCGGAAGACGTCGGCGATCCAGGGCAGGCCGTCGCGGTCGGTGAGGGCCAGCCCGGCGACGACGCGGTCCTCGGCGTCCACCGCGAGCACGCTGGAGGGCAGCAGCGGGCCGATGACCTTCCCGGCCAGCAGCGGGCCGAGCCGCTCGGCCAGCACCTGGGCCCGCTCGCCCGGGTAGTGGTCGACGTGCCCGGCGGGGAAGGCGGCCCGCCAGGCCTCGTACAGCTCCTCGGGGGCGCGGTCGCAGGGCACCGGCCGCAGGCCCTCGCGCAGTGGCGTCTGCGCCCAGTCGGCGGGCGGGGGATCGGCGCGCAGGTCGCGGCGGAAGGTGTGGGCGTGCCGCAGCACCCGCGCGCCCTGCGCCGCCAGCTCCCGGCCGAGCCCGGGAGGGCCGGAGACCACCCAGCCGGGCAGCTCGGCCCGGATGAACCCGGCGGCGTCCACCGACTCGTCCAGGACCTCCAGCAGGTCGGCCCAGGGCCGTCCCTCCCGCTCGTCCAGCTGGTACCGCAGCACCGGCGCACCGTCGGCACCCCGCCTGACCACCCAGTCCTCTGCCATGGCCCACCCCACATTCGTACGGTCGTTCGTCGGCGGCCCATGCTCACCGAGGCCCTGCCGTCCGGCAACCGGTTATTTCCGGCCACCGCCACGGGCAGCGGCCTCGGGCCGCCGGGTCGGGCCACGGCGTCGGGCCGCCGCGACACACCGCCGCCTCGGGCCGTCGTCGCGGACGGCCTTCGGGCCGCTCGGACCGCTCGGACCGCTCAGGCAACCACCGCGGCCCGGAGGCAGAGTACGTCGGGCAGGTGGGAGAGCAGCAGTGACCAGCTCTCGCCCTCGTCCCGGCTGCCGTACACGTCGCCGGTCCGGTTGCCGAAGTAGATGCCCGCCGGGTCGGCGTCGTCGGTGCGCAGGGCGTCGCGCAGCACGATGCCGTAGTGGTCCTCGCCGGGCAGGCCCTGGGCGAGCTGTTCCCAGCTGGTGCCGCCGTCGGTGGTGCGGAAGACCCGGCAGCGGCGGCCGGGCGGGATGCGGTCGTCCGAGCCGCCGAGCGGGAAGAGGTAGGCGGTGTCGGCCCGGCGCGGGTGGGCGGCCACGGCGAAGCCGAACTCGGCGGGCAGCCCGTCCACGATCGAGTGCCAGCTGTCGCCCCAGTCGTCGCTGCGGTAGACGCCGCCGTGGTTCTGGAGGTAGAGCCGGTCCGGGTGGACGGGGTCCGGGGCGATCTTGTGCACGCACTGGCCGAACTCGGGGTACTGGCGCTCCTCCGGGAAGAACTCGGCGCGCAGACCGGTGTTGGAGGGCTGCCAGCTGTCGCCGCCGTCCTTGCTGCGGTAGACGCCGCCGCTGGAGACGGCGACCAGCAGCCGCTGCGGGTCGCGCGGGTCGGTCAGGATGGTGTGCAGGCCCTGGCCGCCGTACCCGGCCCCCCACTGCGGCCGCTGCGGGTGGTTCCAGAGCTGTTCGACCAGTGCGAAGGTCTCGCCGCCGTCGGTGGAGCGGAACAGCGCGGCCGGCTCGGTGCCCGCGTAGACGACGCCGGGGGCCTCCGCTCCGGCGGGCTGGAGCTGCCAGACCCGGGTGAGCGAGGTGCCGGTGGACTCCGGGAAGCGGATGGCCGGCTGCGGCGGTTCCGACCAGCTGGCGCCGAGGTCGTCGGAGCGCCAGACCGACGGGCCCCAGTGACTGCTGTCGGCCCCGGCCAGCAGTCTGGTCCGGCCGTCGCGCCGGTCGATGGAGACGGAGTAGATCGCGTTCATCGGGAAGTGCGGCCCGCTGAACTCCCACGTCAGCCGGTCGCGGCTGCGGCCGAGAAAGAGGCCCTTCTCGGTTCCGACGGCCAACAGCACCTCGGTCATGCCTCACACCACCTGGTCACGAGTACGCCCCCCGGACGGCCCCCGAGTGCCAGTGTCCCGCCGTCCACCGGTGGCCACACCTCGCCGCGCCGGTCACCCGGGAGGCCGACGGGAAACGCCGGCCGCCCAGGGGGCTCGTCCAGGGCTCGTTCGGGAGGCTTCCGCGCGGGCCCCTCCGGTGCTCGTTCGGGTGCTCGTACGGGGCGCTCCCTAGGGGGCCGCGCACCGCTACCCCCGGCAGTCCTCCAGCAGCCGCAGCCAGACCTCGCTGATCGTCGGGTACGAGGGCACCGCGTGCCAGAGCCGGTGGATCGGCACCTCGCCGACCACCGCGACGGTCGCCGAGTGCAGCAGTTCGGCCACCCCGGCGCCGACCAGGCAGGCGCCGACGATCACCTCGCGGTCCAGGTCGAAGACCACCCGGGCCCGGCCGCGGTAGTCGTCGCCGTAGAGCGAGGCCCCGGCGACGGAGCCGATCTCGTGGTCGACGGTCTTCACCCGCAGCCCGGCCGCCTCGGCGGCGGCCGCGGTCAGGCCGACGGCGGCGACCTCGGGCTGGGTGAACACCACCTGGGGAGCGCCCGCGAGGTCCGCGGACGCCGCGTGCGCGCCCCAGCGCGAGGTGTCCAGCGGGCGCCCCTGGGCACGGGCGCCGATCGCCGCGCCGGTGATCCGGGCCTGGTACTTGCCCTGGTGGGTGAGCAGCGCCCGGTGGTTGACGTCCCCGGCGGCGTAGAGCCACTCGCCGTCCACCCCGAGCACCGTGCAGCTGTCGTCCACCTCCAGCCAGTCGCCCGGCTTCAGACCGACCTGCTCCAGTCCGATGTCGGCGGTGCGCGGGGCCCGACCGGTCGCGTACAGCACCTCGTCGGCGGTCAGCGTCCCGCCCCCGCCGAGGGTGAGGGTCACCGGCCCGGAGCCGTCCGCCCGCTCCAGCGCGGTGACCTCGGTGCCGAAACGCACATCCACCCCGGCGGCCCGCAGGCCGTCCGCGACCAGCTCGCCCGCGAACGGCTCCATCCGCGGCAGCAGCGCGTCACCGCGCACCAGCACCACCACCTCGGAGCCGAGCGCCCGCCAGGCGGCGGCCATCTCCACCCCGACCACCCCGCCGCCGACCACGGCCAGCCGCCCGGGGACGGTCTGCGAGCCGGTGGCCTCCCGGTTGGTCCACGGGTGGGCCTCGGCGAGCCCCGGCACGTGCGCGGGCAGCACCGGGCGGCTGCCGGTGCACACCACGACGGCGTGCCGGGCGGTGAGCACCCGCTCGCCGCCGTCCTCGGCCTCCACCGTCACCGTCCGCACCCCGGCCAGTCGGCCGTGGCCGCGGACCAGCTCGATGCCGGTGTCCCGCAGCCAGCTCACCTGGCCGTCGTCCTTCCAGCCGGAGGCGAAGGAGTCGCGCCGGGCCAGCACCGCGGCCGGGTCCAGCCGCCGGTCGCCGACCGCCTCCCGGGAGCCGGCCACCGCGCGGGCGTCGGCCAGCGCGGCCACCGGCCGCAGCAGCGCCTTGCTGGGCATGCACGCCCAGTACGAGCACTCGCCGCCGACCAGCTCGGCCTCCACGATCACGGTGCGCAGCCCGGCGGCGACGGTTCGGTCGGCCACGTTCTCGCCGGTCGGGCCGGCCCCCAGGACGATGACGTCGTACTCCTCGGCGGTGCTGGTCATGCCCTGTCCTCCGTCGTCTCGATGGCCGCCCCGGCCCGTCGCGCGGGGGTGACGGCCGTGTGCTCGCAGTTGTCGAGCGACCGGGCGCGCCGGCCGCCGTGCCGGTCGTCGGCCGGGGCGACCGCGCGGGGGAGTGCGCCGCGGCCGCCTCCGGTTCCGTACCCGAGCCTGACCCGGGCCGCGCACCGCGGCCACTCGTCGTGCCCGTCGCGCGCCCCCGGGGTGAGCGGGGCGGCCGGCTCCGGGCCGCCGCCCGGCCGGAACTCCGGCACGGCGTCCGGCGGTTCGGTACGGCTGGGCTGCTCGCGCACGGGTGCTCGCTCTTCGCTCGGGTACGGCGTGGGCCCCATCCTGCCCGTCCGCGCGCGGTTGCGCGACGGACGGACACGCCGAGGGCGCCGTGGGGCACGCCGTTGGGCGCGGACGGGACAGTCCTGGGCCCGGGTCGGACGAACCGGCAGGGACGGGCCGCCACGGGCCGCCACGGACCGCCACACCACCTCGGGCCGGCACGGACCGGCCCGGCGCCGGCGGGCTCAGACCGCGGCGAGCTCCGCCAGCACCGCCGCCGTGTCGGCCGGGCGGGAGAACATCGGCCAGTGCCCGGTGGGCAGTTCGCGCAGCTCCCAGTTCGGCCCGGACATCCCGGCGAAGAACGGGTGCCCGGCGGCGATCAGCTCGTGCACCTGGGCGAGCGGGAAGGAGCAGGAGACCAGCGCCTGCGGCAGCGCGGCCCCGGCACCGGTCAGCCGCAACCGGTCCCGGAACGCCCCGGCCGGGTGCGGGGTGGAACGGGTGCGGATGCGCGCCAGCGCGGCCTCGTCCAGCCCGACCACGCTCGCGCCGTGCTCGGACAGGTACTCCCAGGAGGGCAGCGGGAGCCGGCCGTCGACCACGGAGGCCTCGGCCGTCCGCTGGTAGTCGGGCTGCCAGAGGTCGTACACCGAAGTGCCGTCGGCCAGCGGGCCGCTGTCCAGGTAGACCACCCGGCCGATCCGCTCCGGCATCCGGTCGGCGACCCCGCCCACCGGGGCGCTGGCGCCGCTGTGCGCGACCAGCACGACGTCCGACAGGTCCTCCCGGACCAGCAGCGCGGCGAGGTCGGCGATGTGCTCCTCCAGCCCGAACTCGCCTTCCTCGGAGGCGCGTTCGCCCACTCCGGGCAGGCTGACGGCGTACACGCGGTGCCCGGCCGCACGCAGCGGCGCGGCCACCTCGTCCCAGGCCCAGGCGCCGATCCAGAACCCGGGGACCAGTACGAACGTGCTCATGGCGGATCACTCCTTCATCGGTGGGATGTCCGGGGGAGGCGTCGCCGGGCCGTGAGAGGGCCCGGTGGGACACGGCGGGGTGCGGGAGGGCGTCGCCGCGGTGGGGCCTCCTCCACCGCCGACTCTAGGATCGGATCAGGACAGAAGCCGCCCGGATTTCCTCCGTGTCGGGTCTGGCGCCGGCGACGGACGGCCCGGACACGGACGGGACGCGCCCCGAAGGCGGCCCGTGGACGGGAAGGAGCACACGGTGGAGCACCCGGTCAGCCGCGTCCTCGCCCTGCTGGAACTGCTCCAGGACCGCCCCGGCCTGACCGGCGCCGAACTGGCCGCCCGGCTCGACGTGGACGAGCGCACCGTCCGCCGCTACGCCGCCCGGCTGGCCGAACTGGGCATCCCCGTCCAGGCCGACCGCGGCCGCTACGGCGGCTACCGGCTGCGCCCCGGCTACCGGCTGCCGCCGCTGATGCTCAACCCGGACGAGGCCGCCTCCGTCGTCCTCGGCCTGCTGGCGGGCCGCAGTTCGGGGCTCTCGGTGGGGGAGGGGGCCACCGAGACCGCCCTCGCCAAGATCCAGCGGGTGCTGCCGCCGCCGCTGCGCGAACGCGTCGCCGCCGTCGAGGAGACCCTCGGCCTCACCGCCGTCCCCGCCACCGGCCCCGGCCCGGCCACCGCCGCGCTCTTCACCCTGGCCGAGGCGGCCCGCCGCCGGCGCCGGGTGCGGCTCGCCTACCGGGACCGCGAGGACCGCCCCAGCGAGCGCGAGTTCGACCCGTACGGACTGGTCTTCCACTCCGGGCGCTGGTACACCACCGGGCTCGACCACCGCAGCGGTGAGCCGCGCACCTTCCGGCTGGACCGGATCGCCCGGGTCGAGCAGGGCGAGGCCGGGTTCGAGCCGCCGGAGGACTTCGACCCGGTCCAGCGGGTCGTGGAGTCCCTGGCCGGGGCGCCCTGGCGGCACCGGGTGGAGGTGGAGCTGGAGACCACCCTCGCCGAGGCCCGCCGCCGGCTGCCGCCCGCCGTCGGCACGCTCACCGAACTCGCCGGGGACCGGGTGCTGCTGCGGGCCCGGGCCCAGAACCTGGACGGCGTCGCGGTGCTGCTGGCCGGCCTGGGGTGGCCGTTCACCGTCCGGGAGCCCGCCGCGCTGCGCGCCGAGGTACGGGCGCTCGCGGCCCGGCTCGCCACCTGGGGCACCGAGCCGGCCTGAGTCCCCGAGCAGCCCGGAGCCCCCAAGCCGGCCTGAGTCCCCGAGCCGGCCTGAGTCACCGAGCCGCCCTGAGCCCCCAAGCGGCCCTGAGACGCCGCAGTCGGCCGGGGAAGCCGCGCCCGGGTACGACGAGGGCCCGGGGAGACGACGCTCCCCGGGCCCTCGGACGTGTTCGGGTCAGGCCTGGCCGCCGGCCGCCTGCTCCTGGGCGACCTTGCGCTTCACCTCGGCCATGTCCAGGTTGCGGGCCTGGCCGATCAGGTCCTCGAACACCGCCTCCGGCAGCGCTCCGGGCTGCGAGAAGACGAGCACGCCCTCACGGATGATCGCCAGCGTCGGGATCGACTGGATCTCGAACGCGGCGGCCAGCTCCTGCTGCGCCTCGGTGTCCACCTTGGCGAAGACGAGGTCCGGGTGGCGCTCGGCCGCCTTCTCGTACACCGGGGCGAACTGGCGGCACGGCCCGCACCACCCGGCCCAGAAGTCGATGAAGACGAAGTCCTTGCCCTCCGGGCCCGGGACGATGTCGTCGAAGTTCTCCTTGGTCAGCTCGACCGTGCTGCTCATCTCGCGATTCCTTCCCTTCCGGAGGGCGGTGATCCAGGCCCGTTCAGGCCATGTGCCCGCCACAACGGTCCCGGTCCGCGGGGTATTCCGGGGGGAGGATCCGGGCCGTCCCGGCGCCGGGTTGAGCAGCTGGCGGCCGCCGCCCGTACGGAAGGGTGTCCGGTCCGCCCCGGCCCCGTCCCCCGCGCGGGAGGCACCCCATGCGCAGCACATCCCGCACCCGCCGGACCGTCGCCCTGACCGCGTCCGGCATCGCGGCGGCCGCCCTGATCGCCGGCTGCGGCTCGTCCGGCGGCTCCTCGCCCCCGTCGAGCAGCCCGAGCGCCCCGGCGGCGGGTGTCACCATGCAGACCGCCCAGGACCCCAAGCTGGGCACGATCGTCACCGACAGCGCCGGTTTCACCCTGTACCGCTTCGACCAGGACCGGAACAGCCCGTCGGAGTCCTACTGCAACGGCAGCTGCGCCACCATCTGGCCGCCCGAGCACGCCGACGGCAACGTCACGGTGAAGGGCGTCGACAGCAAGCTGGTCGGCACCGTCACCCGGGACGACGGCACCAGGCAGATCACCCTCGACGGCTGGCCGGCCTACCGCTACTCGCCCGACACCAAGCCCGGCGACACCAAGGGCCAGGGCATCGGCGGCACCTGGTTCGCGCTGACCCCGAGCGGCGGCAGGGCCGGGGCCGCGAGCGGCACCACGCCGATGCCGGGCAACCCGGTGCCCGGCAACCCGACGCCCGGCACCCCCGGCTACTGACCGCTCCCGACCACCCTCGACCAGGAGGTCCGGGTGCGCAACGATGAACTGGTGACCGAGGAGCACCCTGCCGGCCGCCCCGGCGGCCACGGCACGGGGGCGCCGGACGAGGACCTGATGCGCGCCCTGTACCGGGAGCACGCCGGTCCGCTGTTCGGGTTCGTGCTCCACCTGGTCGCCGGGGACCGACAGCGGGCCGAGGACGTCGTCCAGGAGACGCTGGTCCGCGCCTGGCGCAACATCCACCGGCTCGACCCGGAGGCGGGATCGCTGCGGCCCTGGCTGGTCACGGTCGCCCGGCGGATCGTGATCGACGGCCACCGCAGCGCCCTGGCCCGGCCGCGCGAGGTGGACGCCGCGGCGCTGGAGCAGCTGCCCGCCGCGGACGAGATCGACCGGGCGCTGCGGATGATGACCATCGCGGACGCGCTCGGGGACCTCTCGCCCGCGCACCGGGAGATCATCGTCGAGACCTACCTGAAGGGCCGCACGGCCGACGAGGCGGCCGCCGAACTCGGCATCCCCGCAGGGACGGTGCGCTCGCGGGTGTTCTACGCGCTGCGCTCGCTCAGGCTCGCGCTGGAGGAACGGGGAGTGACATCGTGACCAGGCACCCCGACCCCGACCCCGACCGGGCATCCGGCCTGCCCGGCGGCGCTCCCGGCGCGTCCCGCGGCACCTCCGCCGTGCCCCCCGGCACCTTCGGCGCGCCCCGAGACACCTCCGGTCGTCCGGAGCACGTCGACGCCGGCGCGTACGTCCTCGGCCTGCTGGAGCCCGCCGAGCGCGCCGCCTTCGAACGGCACCTCGCCGACTGCCCGCAGTGCGCCGAACAGGTCGCCGAACTCGTTCCCCTGGAGCCGCTGTTGGCCGAGTACACGGCCGCCGCCCGGACGGCCGGAACGGACCCGGCCGGCCCCGCCCCGCAGCCGGACCCGCGGCTGCTGGACCGGCTGGTCGCCGAGGTCGCCACCACCCGGCGGCGGGTCCGGACCCGGCGGCTGGCGCTGGCCCTGGCCGCGACCGCGATGGTGGCGGCCGGCCCCGCCGTCACCGCCGCGGTGCTCACCGCCGACAACACCCCCGCCGTGGTCGCGGTGGCCGAGCAGTTCGGCGCCACCGACCCGAGCACCGGCGCGCACGCCACCGTCGGTCTGGACGGCACCACCTGGGGAACCCGGGTCAGTCTGCGACTCTCCGGCGTCCAGGGCCCGTTGACGTGCCGACTGGTCGCCGTCTCGCACACCGGCGAACAGCAGACCGTCACCACCTGGTCCGTCCCGGCGGGCGGCTACGGGGCCGGGGACGGCGCCGTCCGCACCACCGGCGGCGCGGCGCTCCAGCCCGGGGACATCGACCACTTCGAGGTCCGGGTCCAGGACGGCGGCGCGCTACTGGTCGCCATCCCGGCGCACCACACGTGACTCCCAGTCGACCGTGTACGACTCCAGCCGCTCCACCCGGGCCGTCCCCCGGACACCGGGCCAGTGCGGGCTCGGCTCGCCGGTGCCGGTCATGTGCTCCCGCTGCCAGGTCCGGCTCCAGCCGACCCGCAGTGCCGGCTCGAAGCTGTGCCACCGCCCGCAGTCGCACGGCGTCAGCACCCAGGCGCAGCAACGGCACAGCTCGGCGTGGCCGTGGCCGGTCGACAGGGACACCGCCGGGCCCTCCTCGCCACAGGCCGGACAGCCCGGCAGCTCGACGCCGTCCAACAGCGCGTGCTGCCGCCGGACGTAGTCGGGCAGCCGCAACGGCGGATGCAGGAACGGGTCGTGCTGCCAGGCCGAGTCCGGCGGGTTCCGCCAGGGCCGGTTCCACCAGGGCGTGTCCGTCGGCCGCCGCCGCCCGGCCCGCTTCTCCGCCCGGCGCCGCTCCGCGTACTCCTCGGCCCGGGCCCGCTGGAGCTCGCGCGCCTCGTGCAACTCGTCCACCGCGCGGACCAGCGACTCCGGATCGGCCTCCAGGAGACGCGGCATCCGGGCGCTGACGGTGAGGTGGTGGTAGGTCGCCCGCAGGCCGTACGGGGCGAAGAGGGTCAGGCAGGTGCGCAGCGCGCTGTGCCGCCGGTACGGCGGGAGCGAGGCGTCGTGCACCAGGGCCCGGCGGGTGTGGAAGCTGGTCATGACGGCGGCTCCAGGTCCAGGGCGCGGGCGAGCGCGCCGGTGACGGCGCCGGCGTACCCGGGCACCTGCCGCTCGGCCCAGCCCGCCGCGAGCGCGAGGAACCCGCGCAGGTCCCGCTCGGCCCCGGCGAGCAGCCCGCGCAGCTCGTCCACCGGCAGCTCGATCACCGGGCCCTCGCCGCCCTCGGCGTCCTGGGTCAGCCGGACGACCCGGCCGACGCACTCGGCCCGGGCGTCGGGGTCGTGGCCGAACCACGCGGTGCCGGAGCCGTCCGTGACGTCCAGCCACTCGCGCCAGTCCTCCAGGCCGTTGCAGCAGCCCGGCTCGAACACGGCGCCGGTCGCGGAGTCCGTCACCACCAGGCCGCCGGGAGCGTACGGGTACGGCTCGGTCAGCAGCCCGTGCAGGAACGCGCCCAGCGGATCCGCCGGCCGGGCGACGCGCTCCCCGGCCTGCTCGGGACCGGGCTCGACGTCGTTGCCGTCGGCCAGCAGCCACACCGCCGCACCCACCTCCGCCGACGTCATCCGCCCGCTCAGCGCGAGCTCCCCGTGCCGCCCGGGCGTGCCCGTCGGCCACAGCGTGAAGCCCTCGGGGGCGAAGTACGTCAGCACCGGTCGCATCGACATCATCCGCCGATCATCCCGAACGGAACCCCGCCCCGACCAGCGCTTTTACGCCCCACCCCGCCCAGTCGCCCACCCGCCGCCGGCCGCTCGGCGGCTGCCCCTGCCGCTGTTGCGTCTGACCGGCCGCCACCGTCGCTCAACCGGCGGCCTGCGCCGCGATCCGGGCCAGTACGCGGCCGCAGTGTCGGGCGAAGGCGCGCTGGGCGAGCGGCAGCAGCGGGCCGGCGAGGCGCGCGTACCAGGCGACCGGTCGGCTGAAGGCGGTGACGGAGAACCTGACCGCGCCGTCCGGGGTCAGCTCGACCAGGAAGGTCTCCTCGCCCCGGGCCAGGTGTCCGGCCCTGGTGCCGTAGGTGAAGCCGTACCGGTCCGGGCCGTCGACGGTGGCCAGGACGCGGTTGGGGGCGCCGGCCCGCAGGGGGCCGAGGCCGATGCCGCAGCGGACGGCGACGCCGGGGGCGGCCCGGTCGGCCGCCGCGTCGATCAGGACGCCCGCGAGCCGGTGCATCCGCCAGTCGAGCAGGGCGGCGCCGGCGGCTTCCAGGGCGGGGCGGCCGTGGCCGATGAGCGCGCTGTGCCGCAGGTGGTTGTAACCGGCGGGCAGTTCGCCGGCGCGGCTGGCGCCCTGTTCGGGGTAGCTGTAGTCGTTCATCGGGCGCTCTCCGTCGAGGCGGTCGATGGTCCGGTGGCGGTCTGTCGGGCGGCGATCCGGCGCCAGGCGAGCAGGGCGCAGAGCGCGAAGCCGAGGGCGTTGCCGACGCCGTGGGTGGCGGCCATCCAGGGCAGGGTGGGGTGGGGGAGTCCGGCGGCCCGGCCGAGTGCCCACCACAGGGCGAGCAGCATGGTGATCGCGAGGACGGCCGAGGACGCGGCGAGCAGCCGGGCGGTGACCGGATCGCCGCCGTGGGGGCGGAGTTCGCGCCAGGTGACCAGGCCGACCAGCCACATGCCGGTGGTCAGGACGGCGGCCCCGGCGAACTGCCACCAGTCGCCGAGGAAGTACCCGGCCAGCACCAGCAGGGTGCCCGCCGGGACGCTGAGCGCCGCGCAGCGGGCCGCGGCCGAGCCCGGCCGGGCGGCGCGGCAGACCAGTCCGGCGACCAGGGCGGCGGTGAACCCGGCGTAGTGGAAGTGCGGGACGGTGAGCGCCAGGATGTGCGGCTCGAAGCCGAACAGCGGGTAGCCGGAGCGTTCGGCGACCAGGGCGGTCCCGGCGACCGAGGGCGCGGCGAGCGCGGTGAGCACCGCGACCTCGGCGGGCGCGAGCGACCGGGTGCGGGCCAGCCGCAGCGGCGCGTGCAGGGCGACGGCCAGGGTGCCGAGCGCGTAGAGCGCGGCGAAGCCGGTGGCGAGGCCGCCGCGGGGCAGCCAGAGCGAGAGCGCGCCGGGTACCGCGGCGAGCGGCCACAGCCGGCGTACCCGGGCGAGGCCGGGCTCGTCGACCAGGGCGAGGCCGAGCGGGACGACGGCGCCCATGCCGAGCAGGATCAGCAGGTCGACCAGTTCCGTGGTGCCCTTCCCCATCGTGGGCACACCCCCTTGAACGCGTTCAAATGACTTGCGTCGCCGACTCTACGCGGCGGACTTGAACGCGTTCAACTCGCCCCCGGGATGCCGCCCCGACCGGCTGGCCTGGTGTTCACGGTGGGTGCGGCGCACCCTGGAGGAGTAACCGATGGAGGTGATCCGCCATGAAGACTCTGGTCGGTTGGCATATCGAGATGGAGTTCCGCGAAGAGGGGCCGCGGACCAGCGCCGCCGCGATGCTGCGGCTCGGCGACGGGAGCGAACTGCGCGCCCACGGCTACAGCAGCCGCCACCCCTCCGACCCGGAACAGCTGAGGGTCGGCGAGGAGATCGCGGGGGCCCGTGCGCTCAACGAGCTCGCCTCGCAGCTGCTCACCAAGGCCCACGGCGAGATCCAGGAGGTCAGCCCGGTCCCGACCCACCCGCTGTCCTGACCTCTCCCGCGGCTTCCCGGCCGCTCTCACGAACGGCCGCCGCCGTGAACAGCCACTGTCGCGAACGGCTGCCGTCGCGCACGGCTCCGGAAGCGCCGGGTGCCGGGGCCGCCTTCCCGGGCCCCGGCACCCGACAGCGTTCGCCGGTCCTTCAGTTGACGCAGTAGGTGGCCGGCGGCTGCCACTCCGGACCGACCAGCCGCTGTTCCAGTTCGTTCAGCGTGATCCGGATGCCGACCGTCCCGGCCAGCCCCACCCGGAGCCGGCTGCGGGCCAGCGCGATCAGCGCCGACAGGCCGTACTTGTTGATCAGCGAGGTGCGGTAGCGCGCGGTGTCGTCGGCGTCGCAGAGCCGTGCCCGGGCCGGGACCCGGCGGCCGGTGGGGCGTCCGTGGGCGTCACAGGGGCCGATCAGCACCCGGGGGTGGCGGCGGATCCGTTCGGCCTCGCCGGAGTGGGCCGGCGTCCAGACCCCGAGGGCCGTGCCGTCCGGCACCACCCAGAGCTGCGAGTCCATCCGGCTTCCGTCCTCGCCGAAGGTGGTGAGCAGGAGGTACCTGCTGTCGGCGAGCCGGTCGGTTCGGTGGTGCACCTTTCCTCCCTGTGCCGTCGGGGGCGCGGGTCAGTGCCCGTGGCCCTCGCTGATCTCGCGGTACTCCTCGGCGGTGGGCTTGGGGATCCGGCCGCCCTCACCGTGGAACCCGTGGGAGAGCCGGGTCCGGGTGCGGGTGAGCACCCCCGCCGGGCGGGCCACTCCATTCTCGTCCACCGCGGCGGGCAGTACGAGGGGGCGGGGCTGTTCGTGCGCCGTGAGCCGGTGCAGTTCCCGCTGCGGGAGCGGGGCGTGCACCTCGGTGAACTCGCCGTGCGGCAGGCGCTTGATGACGCCGGTCTCGCGCCCGTGCAGAACCTTGTCCCGGTCCCGCCGCTGGAGGCCGAGGCACCAGCGCTTGGTGACGACGAAGACCGCGACCGGGACGACGAAGAAGCCGACGCGGGCGGCGTACGTGATGGTGTTGAGCGACAGGTGCAGGTGGGTGGCGATGAGGTCGTTGCCGCCGGCCGCCAGTGCCACCAGGTACAGGCTGATCCAGGCGGCGCCGAGCGCGGTGCGGACTGGTGCGTTGCGCGGCCGGTCGAGCAGGTGGTGCTCCCGGTCGTCGTCGGTCAGCCGGCCCTCCACGAAGGGGTACACCGCGATGGCGCCCAGGACGAGGGGGAACAGCGCGAACGGGATGAGCACCCCGAGGTTGAGGGTGTGCCCCCACAGCCCGATCTCCCAGCCGGGCATGATCCGGATCAGTCCCTCGGCGAACCCCATGTACCAGTCCGGTTGGGCGTCGGTGGAGACCTGGTCCGGACGGTACGGGCCGTACGCCCAGATCGGGTTGACGGTCGCGATCGCCGACACCAGTGCGACGATGCCGAAGACCAGGAAGAAGAACCCGCCGGCTTTGGCCGCGTAGACCGGCATCAGCGGCATGCCGACGACGTTCTTCTCGGTCCTGCCCGGGCCCGCCCACTGGGTGTGCTTGTGGTGGAAGACCAGGATCAGGTGCGCCACCAGCAGCCCGAGCATGATGCCCGGGATCAGCAGCACGTGGATGGTGAAGAACCGCGGCACGATGTCGTGGCCGGGGAACTCGCCCCCGAACAGGAACATCTGGACGTACGTGCCGACCAGCGGGACGGCGAGGATCGAGCCCTCGATGAACCGGATGCCGGTGCCGGAGAGCAGGTCGTCGGGCAGCGAGTAGCCGAAGAAGCCGTCCAGCATGCCGAGGAAGAGCAGCAGGAAGCCGAAGACCCAGTTGACCTCGCGCGGCTTGCGGAAGGCGCCGGTGAAGAAGACCCGCATCATGTGGACGAACATGGCGGCGACGAAGACGATCGCGGCCCAGTGGTGGATCTGCCGGATCAGCAGGCCGCCGCGCACCTCGAAGCTGATGTCCACCGTGGAGGCGTAGGCCTCCGACATCGGGACGCCCCTGAGCGGCACGTAGGAGCCGGCGTAGACCACCTCGCCCATGCCGGGCTTGAAGAACAGCGTCAGCCAGACGCCGGTCAGGATGATGATCAGGAAGGTGTAGAGGCAGATCTCGCCCAGCATGAAGGACCAGTGGTCCGGGAAGATCTTCCGCAGGTTCGCCCTGGCCAGGGAGTAGATCCCCAGCCGGCCGTCCGCCCAGTCGGCGGCCCGCTGCCCCCGCCCAGGGCTCTGATTCCGGGTCATGTGCACGCACCTCGGTCCCAAGGAAACGGGGAGAGGTCCCCGATTCGCACTGGGGCCACCATAATCGGGGAGTGATCCCCACTTCTACCCGGGTGCCCCCTCGGGGTGTCCTCCTCCTCCCTCCCTCCGGAAACGTCCTCTCCGGAAACGTTCTCTCCGGAAACGGCGAGCGGCCCGCCCGGTGTCGTGGAAGACACCCGACGGGCCGCGTATGCACCCGAGTCCACCCCGGAGCCTGTCGTCAGGGACAGGCCCCCGGCGTCAGTGCACCAGCACCGGCACCTCGTTCTCCTGCGCCGAGCCCGCGCCCGAGCCCGCCGCGGCACCCGGTCGGCCGGCGTTGACGAAGGTGAAGGCGACGGCGGCGGCCGCCACCAGGATCCCGAAGGACACCCAGATCGCCGTCGAGAAGCCGTGCACCATGCCCTGGAACTGGAGCACCTTGGCGGCCTCCGGCGAGGCGACCGCGCCGGAGGCGTGCGAGGCCAGCCAGGTGGTGGTCGCGCTGGCCGCGATGGTGTTCAGCAGCGCGGTGCCGATGGCGCCGCCGACCTGCTGCGAGGTGTTGACCATCGCCGAGGCCACACCCGCGTCGCGCGGCTGGACGCCGTGCGTGGCCAGGCTCATCGCCGGCATGAACGCGGTGCCCATGCCGAGGCCCATCAGGACCAGGCCGGGCAGGATGACCGCCGGGTAGGAGGTGTCCAGACCGATGTGGGCCAGCAGGAACATGCCGACCGAGGCGACCAGGAAGCCGGGCGCCATCAGGTAGCGGGCCGGGATCCGGGTCATCAGCCGGGCGCCGATCTGGGTCGAGCCGGTGATCATGCCCGCCACCATCGGCAGGAAGGCCACGCCGGTCAGCACCGGGCTGTAACCGAGCACGATCTGCAGGTAGTAGGTCAGGAAGAGGAACAGACCGAACATGCCGATCACGGCCATGCCCAGCGACAGGTACACCCCGCCCCGGTTGCGGTCGAGGACCACGCGCAGCGGCAGCAGCGGGGCCTTGACCCGGCGCTCCACCAGCACGAAGGCGGTCAGCAGCACGGCGGCCGCGACGAACAGGCCCACGGTGCTGCCGGCCGACCAGCCGTCGGACTCGGCGCGGGTGAAGGCGTAGACCAGCGAGACCAGGCCGGCGGTCACCAGCAGCACGCCGGGGACGTCCAGCTTGTTGCGGTTGCGGCCCTCGGCGGGCTCGCGGATCACCAGCACGGCGCCCGCGGCGGCCACGATGGCGAACGGGATGTTGACGAAGAAGGTCCAGCGCCAGTTCATGTACTCGGTGAGCAGGCCGCCGAGGATCAGACCGATGGCGCCGCCGCCGCCGGCGATCGCGCCGTAGATGCCGAAGGCCTTGGCGCGCTCCCTGGCCTCGGTGAAGGTCACCGCGAGCAGCGACAGCGCGGCCGGCGCGAGCAGCGCGCCGAACACGCCCTGGAGCGCGCGGGCGCCGAGCAGCATCGCGGTGTCGGCCGCGGCGCCGCCGAGCGCGGAGGCCAGGGCGAAGCCGGTCAGGCCGACGATGAAGGTCCGCTTGCGGCCCCAGAGGTCCGCGATCCGGCCGCCGAACAGCAGCAGGCCGCCGAAGGCCAGCGCGTAGGCGGTGATCACCCACTGGCGGTTGCCGTCGGAGATGCCCAGGTCGTGCTGCGCGGACGGCAGGGCGATGTTCACGATGGTGGCGTCGAGGACGACCATCAGCTGGGCGAGGCCGATGAATATCAGCGCCTTCCAGCGCCGGGGATCGGGCAGCGTCGCCGGTCGGGCGTCGGTTTGAGGCATGGGGGTACTCACTTCACGGTGCGGGTGCCGTACGGGAACGGCAGGTTGCCGTACGGGAAGGGGTGCGGTGGGAGAGGGGGCCGGGCACGCGTCAGGGCGCGGCCGGGCGGTCGGTGCCGGCGGTCGGTGCTGGTGGTCGGTCAGTTCTCGGGCTGGAAGTCCTCGAAGGTCGCGGCTCGGCCGGGCAGGACCGAGGCGGCCGGCGCGCGCAGGCCGTCCAGGAAGATCTGCAGGTGCCGGTGGACGAACCCGTCGTGGAGGCGGCAGGAGGTGTTCGGCAGCGGGCGGGTCAGCTGGCTCAGCGCGATGAACAGGTCACCGCTCTCGACGTCCGGCCGCAGCTCGCCCGCCACCCGGGCGCGCTCCATCAGTCCGCCCACGGCGGCCTGCAGGCGCTTGCGGATGTCGGTCAACTCCGGGTCGTACGGGTCGACGTGGTTGCTGAACAGGGCGCAGAGGCCGCCGACCTTCTCCTCGACGGACGCGTGCGCGAACCGCTGGAGGGCATCGAACGGGCCGTCGCCGTCAGGGGTGTCCGCCTCCGCCGTCGCCGTCTCGGCGAGGGCCAGGACGCGGTTCTTGACGAGCACCGCCACCTCGTGGATCAGCGCCACCCGGTCCGGGAAGTTCCGGTACAGCGTGGCGTTGCCGACCCCCGCCCGCTTCGCGATCTCGTCCAGCGCCGTATCGGCACCGTGCTCGACGAACGCGTCCCGGGCCGCCAGCACGATCCGCTCCCGGTTCCGGCTCGCGTCCGCACGCAACTTCGGCGTGCGCGCGCTCCCCGCGGGACGGGCCGACTCGGCGGTGGTGGTCACGGCGACTGCTCCTGATCAAGGTACCGGGGAACTTCTCCCCGTTTCTGCCAACGTACTCCGAAACGGGGAATCCATCCCCGGAATTTCCTCCCACACTGTGACCTGCCTCACGTTTGAATCGTCGCCGGCGGAGGCGTGTCGCAGCCTGCTACGAGACCATCCAGGCCCTCCCCTTCGGCGGGACCGTCCACCTCCCCGACCCCGTGGGCATCTCCCTGGAGACCGAAGCCCTCAGGAACCGGGTGCGCTGATCCCGGGCATGGCTTCCCCGGGGCGGTGCGGGTGGCGGCCTAGGCTGTGGGCGTCCCGGGCGGCCGGTGGGTCGTCGGAGCCGGGAGGGGCCCGGCGGTCGGGTGGGCGGAGGAGGTTCGCGATGGGCAGCGGTGAGAAGGTCGCCAGGGTGCGCTGTGTGGCGGCCGTGCCGTGCTGGGTGAGCCTGACGGCCCGGAGCCTGGAGGACGCCGAGAAGTTCTACGGGCCGCTGCTGGGCTGGGAGTTCGAGCCCGGACCGGACCGCTTCGGGCCGTACGTGCACGCGGTGACGGGCGGGGAGGCGGTGGCCGGGCTGGGGGTCGGCGGCGCCGGGGCGATCCCGCTCGCGTGGACCAGCTACTTCGGGACGGAGAGTGCCGACGCCGCCGCCGACGCGGTGCGTGAACGCGGCGCGACGCTGGCGGTCGGGCCGCTGGCCTTCGACGCCGGGCGGGTGGCCTTCGCGGCGGACCCGGCGGGCGCGGCGTTCGGCATCTGGGAGGGGCCGCTGGGCCGGGCCCGGAAGCTGGACCTGTTCGGCGCGCCGGTCTGGATCGAGCTGCGCACCCCGGACCCGTTCGCGGCGGCGCTGTTCTACGGCGAGGTGTTCCGCTGGGACGGCCGCGACCCGGAGCGCTTCGACGTTCGCTGGGAGCACGACCGGGTGGTGCTGCGCGCCGAGGGTCACAGTGTCGCCGCGCTGGCCAGGGAGCAGGCGGGCGGCCCGGCCGGGATGCCGCCGCACTGGGAGGTGTCCTTCGCCGTCCCGGACACCGACCGGGCGCTGGCCCGGGCCGTGGAGCTGGGCGGCGGGGTGATCGGGCCGGCCTTCGACTCCCCGTACGGGCGGGTGGCCCGGCTGCGGGACCGCGAGGGCGCCCGGTTCGCGGTGATCAGCCCCAAGGACTGACCGGCCCCAAGGACTGAGCGGCCTCAAGGACTGACCGGCCCCAAGGACTGACCGGGCCGGAGGTCCGGCCGATCCGGAGAGCCGGCCGGGCCGCAGCCCCTCAGGAGGCGTCCAGCTCGGCCCGCTCCGCCCGTAGCCGGTCGCCCAGCGCGGTGCGGGCGGCGGCGGGCAGGGCCTTGCGGGCGGCGGGGAAGAGCTGCTTCTCCTCGCCGCGCAGGTGGCGCCGCAGGGTTTCGGCGAGGCCGCGCAGCAGGGTGTCGAAGGCCGGGTCGTCCGGTCCGAGGCCCTGGAGGTCGGCGAGGTACTGCCCGATCGCCAGGTGGTCGTGGATGCTGCGGAAGACCAGGTCCCCGCCGTCGGGCACGTCGTGCTGCACCACCGGGAAGAGGTGTTCCTCCTCGGCGGCGCAGTGGGTGAACAGCAGGTCGGTCAGCCGGCCCAGCAGCTCGCCGCGTCCGGGGTCGCCGGCCGGTGCGGCCTCGATCCGGTCGAGCAGCTCGGTGACCGCCCGGTGGTCGGCGGTGAACTCGCCGAGGATGTCAGGCCTGCGGCTCATGGCCCGCCCGCCTCTCGCACGGAAGACTTCCCCCGCCGCCTTCCAGTATCCGGCGCCGGGCCGCCCGCCCGGATACGCCCCCGGTCACCCTCCGCCCCGCCGCCCCGTGAGGGCGAGCAGCCGGGTCTGCGGGCCGGCGTCCTCGGGCACCGGCAGCGGTGGGTCGAAGAGCCCGCTGCCGGAGAGGTCCCCGTACCCGGCGAACTCGCCGAGCGCGAACTCGACGAGCCCGTCCGGGAGCCGGGTGTGCCGTCCGATGCCCTCGGCGAGGTCCCAGGAGTGGATCACCAGGTCGGTGGTGAGCTGGTCCAGGTAGTACTGCCCCGAGGTGTCGCCGAAGGAGAGGTGGACGGTCAGCTCGGTGGCGCCCGGGACGGCCCAGGCCTCCTTGGCGGCCTCGGCGGCCTCGGTCCAGGCGGTGAGCGGGTCGTCGCCGAGCACGTCGCCGTCGAAGCGCCCGCCGACCTCGCCGATGGTGGCGCCCATCAGCAGTTCGGGCACCCAGAGCTGCTCGCCGGTGAGGTGGTTGACCAGGTCGCGGACGGACCAGTCGCTGCAGGGGGTGGGGGAGTCCCACTGGCCGGGGGTGATCAGCCGGACGCGTTCGCCGAAGGCGTCCAGCGCCTCGGGGTAGGGGGTGCCGGTCCGGGCTCCCCGTCGGTGCTGCCTGTGCTGGGCCATGTCTCCACCCTCCCCGGCCCGGACGGGCGCCGCGAGTCGTCGACGGGCCGTCAGTTGTTCAAATTCGAACTTCGGGGTACGGTCGAACGAGCGGCGGTTCAAATTTGAACAATGGCGCCGGGTGACGACCCCGCCTGCCGCACCACCACACCCCGTCATCGCGTCCGGCCGCGCCGGACGACGACCGCACCCCGATCGACACCGATGGAGACGCGCATGCCGAGCAGCAGCCCGAGCACGACCGCCGCCACCACTGCCGTCAGCCCGGCCCGGGACACCGCCGGGCCCGCGACGACCTCCCCGCACGCCTACGACGCCGGACTCCTGCTCCTGCGCCTCGCCCTCGGCCTGACCATGGCCGCGCACGGCAGCCAGAAGCTGTTCGGCTGGTTCGGCGGCGGCGGCATCGACGGCACCGGTCAGTTCTTCACCATGAGCGGCTACCCGGCCGGCCATGCCATGGCCGTGGTGGCGGGCCTCACCGAGACGCTGGGCGGACTCGCCCTCGCCGTCGGCCTGTTGACCCCGCTGGCCGGTGCCGCGATCGTCGGCACGATGGTCAACGCGATAGCCGTCACGTGGGGCGGCGGCTTCTTCGCCCCGAAGGGCAGCGAGTACGAGCTGCTGCTGACGGCCGCTGCGGCCGCGCTCGCCCTGACCGGCCCCGGCCGCTACGCCGTGGACCGCTTCCTGCCGGTACTGCGGGCGCACCGCCTGGCGTACGGCGCGGCCGCCGTCGTGGTCGGCCTGGTGACGGCGGGCGTGATCCTGCTGCTGCGCAAGTAGCCGGCGGCCGTTCCCCGGACGGACAGGGCATGGTGACGACCCGTCGCCATGTCCTCTCCGTCATTTCGGATGAGTAGACCGTGGGTAAAGGCCTTCACAATGTTGTGTGATGTGTGCAATGGTACATGTCACATCCCCACTTCCTCGACGGAATCGCCCCACGCGGTGCCGTCGCGGTCGGTCCTCGCTCCACCGCAGGCCGCGCCCCAATCGCGGCCATCGACGGCCCGGAGGCCCCCACGTGAATGGCCACCGCTTACTGCGGTTTCCGCAGTCGGCAAGACTGTTGACGTTCGTCCTGTCCCTGTTCCTGCTGGTCGGCCTGTTCGCCCCGCAGTCCCAGGCAGCCCCCACCACTCCCGCCCCCGGCGGGACGACCCCCACCGGCGTGCCCGCCGGCACGGTGCCCGCCCACCTGGCGCCGCCGCCCGCGATCGGCGACAGCCGTGCCGACACCGCCCCGGCGAAGCCGGACGGCCGCAAGAGGCTCAGCCCGGAGGACCTGGTACCCCAGTCGCCGACGACCCCGCTCACCGACCTGTCCGCGGCCGAGCAGCCGCAGGCCAAGGCCCTCGGCCTCGGTGCGGCGGCCGGAACGCCCTGCAACGTCGGCGACTTCACCGGCAGGACCGGCAGTGCGCTGGTCCAGCAGATCAAGTCCGTCGACCTCCAGTGCGTCAACTCGCTGTTCAAGATCGGCCGCGGTGACGCCGCCGACGCCTTCCGCGAGTCGCAGATGATCACCGTGGCGAACGCGGTGCGCGACGCAGCGAACGGCTACCAGGGCAACAACAGCGCGTCGATCTCGCAGCTGATGCTCTACCTGCAGGCCGGCTACTTCGTGCACTTCTACAACCCCGACGTGGTGGGCTCCTACGGCAACGGCCTGAAGGACGCCTCCCGCGCCGCGCTGGACGCCTTCTTCGCCAACTCCCGCTCGCGG
The DNA here is from genome assembly GCF_044763205.1 of Kitasatospora sp. NPDC096204. NCBI lineage: Bacteria > Bacillati > Actinomycetota > Actinomycetes > Kitasatosporales > Streptomycetaceae > Kitasatospora > Kitasatospora sp. NPDC096204. The sequence goes on along the minus strand of NZ_JBIWFT010000038.1, from coordinate 9,611 downwards.
GACATCTCGGCGGACAACGCCGGCCCGCTGGCCCGGGCGACCACGCTGATCGACAGCATCAAGGACAGCGCCCGCTACCTGCCGGTCGCCAAGCGCCTGCTGACCGACTACGACAGTGCCACCTGGAACCCGACCGGCATGGTCTACGCGGTGACCCCGGTGCTCACCCAGCTCTTCGCCGGGCACCGGCAGGCCGACTTCCTCCCGGCCGTCAAGGCCGACCCGACCGTGCTGGACGCCCTGTACACCTTCATCTCCCGCAACCAGGGCCTGCACGGCGGCACCTACGGGCGGACGGTCTACGAGGCGACCAACGAGCTCACCCGCTTCATGCAGTACCCGGAGCTGCTGCCCAGGCTGCGCCCGTACGCGCGGACCCTGGCCCAGCAGTCCGCGCCGAGCGGTCCCACCATGTACCAGCGCGGCTCGGTGACGCTCGCGGTGGGGTGGTGGGACAAGGACAACTGCTCGTACTACGGCACCTGTGACGACCCCGCGAAGTTCAAGGCCGCCAACCTGACGGTGAAGCACACCTGCAGCCCGAGCATCAACATCCTGGCCCAGTCGCTGGACGCCACCCAGCTGGCCACCGCCTGCGCCAGCCTGAACGGCCAGGACGCGTTCTTCCACGCGGTGGCCAAGGACAGCGGCCCGGTCAAGGACGACAACAACGGCACGATCGAGGTCGTGAACTTCCACTCCTCGCTCGACTACCAGGTGCTCGCCGCGGTCATCTACGACATCAACACCAACAACGGCGGCATGTACCTGGAGGGCGACCCGGCGACGGTCGGCAACCAGCCGCGCTTCCTCTGCTACGAGGCCGAGTGGGCCCGCCCGTCCTTCGAGATCTGGAACCTCAACCACGAGTACACCCACTACCTCGACGGCCGGTTCAACGTGTACGGCGACTACGACGCCGGCCAGGTCCAGCCGATCGACTGGTGGGTGGAGGGCTTCGCGGAGTTCGTCTCCTACTCCTACCGCAAGGTCGTCAACGACGGCGCCATCGCGGTGGCCCCGCAGCACACCTACAAGCTGAGCGAGCTGTTCGACACCGTCTACCGCACCAGCGATCAGGACCGGGTCTACCGCTGGGGCTACCTGGCCGTGCGCTACATGCTGGAGCAGCACCGCTCCGACATGGACGCGGTGCTCGCCAAGTACCGGGCGGGGGACTGGAACGGTGCCCGTGCCATCCTGAAGACCACCATCGGCACCCGCTACGACGCCGACTTCGACAGCTGGCTCACCAAGTGCGCCGCCGGCGCCTGCGCCACCGGCACCCCGGGCCAGCCGCAGCTGCCGGAGTGCGCGGACGGTGACGTCCGGAAGCTGGACGCCGACTGCGTGCGCACCAACGTCGCGGCGACCACCGGCAACTACGCGCACTTCTACCTGCTGGTGCCCGCCGGCACCAAGCAGGTGAAGATCACCAGCAAGGGCGGCACCGGCAACGGCGACCTCTACTACAACCCGGGCAGCTGGGCGTACACCAACTCCTACGTCACGCGCTCGGCCGGCCCGGACAACTCCGAGACGCTGACCGTCGACAACCCGCAGGCCGGCTACGTCTTCTTCAGCCTCTACGCCCAGCAGGGCTTCAGCGGGGTGAGCGTCACGAGCGAACTCTGAGCCGAACCGGCAGACCGGACAGGTGACCGCCCCGGGCGGAGCGCTACGGCGCCCGCCCGGGGCAGTCCATTTGACGGACCGTCATCACCGGTCCTTCCTGAGTTCCCCGCAAACCGTGCACAACGCCCCGGGTTCCCAAGGCCATGTGAGATGTGCCATGGTACATGTCACATCCCCCACCGCGCCCGACGGAGTCGCCCCCATGCGGCGCCGTCGCCAACGGTCCTCGACCACCCCATCGTCCGCGCCCCAACTCGCGGTCGACGACGGCCCGGAGGCCCCCACGTGAGTCCTTCACGGCTGCTGCGAATCCCGCAGCCGGCACGATTGATGACGCTCCTCCTGTCCCTGTTCATGGCGATCGGCCTGTTCGCCCCGCAGTCCCAGGCCGCCCCCGCCACCCCCGTCCCGGGCGGAAAGCCCGCGCCCGTCCCTGCCGGGCCGGCCCCGCAGCCCGCCACCGGATCCGCCGAACGAGCCGACAGCGGGCAGCAGTTGGCCTCGGTCGACCAGCGCGCCCCGCTCCCGGTCGACACCCGGCCGGCCGAGGTCCGGCCGGCCGCCAAGGCCCTCAGTCTCGGCGCGGCGGCCCAACAGGCCTGTACCATCGGCGACTTCACCGGCCGGACCGGCAGCGACCTGGTCCAGCACATCAAGGCCGCCGACATCCAGTGCGTCAACAGCCTCTTCCAGCTCACCGGCGGCGACGCGCGCGGCGCGTTCCGCGAGGAGCAGATGAGCACGGTGGCCTACGCGCTGCGCGACGCGGCGGCCAACTACCCGGGTGACAACAGCACTTCCGTCGAGCAGCTGGTGCTCTACCTGCGCGCCGGCTACTTCGTGCAGTGGTACCACAAGGATGACGTCGGCGAGTACGGCGCCGGCCTCAAGACCGCGATCCAGTCCGGGCTGGACGCGTTCTTCAACAGCGCGCACTCGCGCGACGTCGTGGCGGGCAACGCGCCCATCCTGGGCGAGACCGTCACCCTGATCGACAGCGCGCAGGAGAACGTCCGCTACCTGCCGGTCGTCAAGCGGCTGCTGGGCGACTACAAGGCCGACACCTGGAACCCGGCCGGCATGGCGTGGGCCGTCAACCCGGTGTTCACCGTGCTCTTCCGCGGCCACCAGGTGCCCGGCTTCGACGCGGCCGTCGAGGCGGACCCGAGCGTGCTCGACGCGCTCTCCGACTTCGCGACCCGCAACAACGCCCTGCTCGGCGACACCTACGGCGTGCTGGTCTACAACGCGACCAAGGAGCTGACCCGCTTCCTGAAGGACACGGCCCTCCAGGCCAAGGTCCGCCCGCTCGCCAAGGGGCTGGTCGCCGCGTCGGAGCCCAAGGGCCGCACCGTCTACCAGTGGGCCGCGGTCGCCGAGGCCGTCGACTACTACGACAGCGGCAACTGCTCGTACTACGGCACCTGCGACAAGGCCGACCAGCTCAAGGCCGGCGTGCTCACCGTGACCTCCACCTGCAGCCCGAGCATCAAGCTGATCGCCCAGGCGCTGGACAGCACCCAGCTGGCCACCGCCTGCACCAGCCTGACCGGCCAGGACGCGTTCTTCCACGCGGTGGCCAAGGACAGCGGCCCGGTCAAGGACGACAACAACGGCACGATCGAGGTCGTGGTCTTCCACTCCTCGCTCGACTACCAGGTGCTCGCCGCCGCGATCTACGGCATCGACACCAACAACGGCGGCATGTACCTGGAGGGCGACCCGACCAAGGCCGGCAACCAGCCGCGCTTCCTCTGCTACGAGGCCGAGTGGGCCCGCCCGTCCTTCGAGATCTGGAACCTCAACCACGAGTACACCCACTACCTCGACGGCCGGTTCGACATGTACGGCGACTTCAACGCCGGCATGACCACCCCGACCATCTGGTGGGTGGAGGGCTTCGCCGAGTACGTCTCCTACTCGTACCGCAAGGTCAACAACGACGGTGCCATCGCGGCGGCCGGCCGGCACACGTACAAGCTGAGCGACCTCTTCGACACCGCCTACGGCGACCAGGACCGGGTCTACCGCTGGGGCTACCTGGCCGTGCGCTACATGCTGGAGCAGCACCGCTCCGACGTGGACGCCGTGCTCGCCAAGTACCGCGCCGGTGACTGGGACGGTGCCCGCACCATCCTGAAGACCACCATCGGCACCCGCTACGACGCCGACTTCGACAGCTGGCTCACCAAGTGCGCCGCCGGCGCCTGCGCCACCGACGGGGGCGGCACGCCGCCCACCCCGCAGCTGCCGGAGTGCACCGGCGCCGACACCCGGCAGCTGGCGGCCAACTGCGCCCGCAGCAACGTCGCGGCGACCACCGGCAACTACGCGCACTTCTACCTGCTGGTGCCCGCCGGCACCAAGCAGGTGAAGATCACCAGCAAGGGCGGCACCGGCAACGGCGACCTCTACTACAACCCGGCCGGCTGGGCCTACACCGACGCGAACACCGCGCGGTCGACCGGCCCGGACAACTCCGAGACGCTGACCGTCACGGACCCGCCGGCCGGCGGCTACGTCTTCTTCAGCCTCTACGCCCAGCAGGGCTTCAGCGGGGTGAGCGTCACGAGCGAATTCTGAGCCGACAACGGCAGCTGGACAGGTGACCGCCCCGGGCGGAGCGCTGCGGCGCCCCGTCCGGGGCGGGTCCGTGTCCCGGCCCGGGGGCTACGCGCCGACCCGCACCAGCGCCAGGGTGATGTTGTCCGGCCCGCCCGACTCGATGGCCGCCCTCCACAGCTCGAACGCCGCCCTGCCGTCCGAGCGGTCCGCCCCCTCCAGGGACCGCGCCAGCAGCGCGGCCAGCTCCTCGTCGGGCACCGGGTCGGTCAGGCCGTCGCTGCACACCAGGTACCGGTCCCCGGCGGCCAGCGGCGCGGCCCGGACGTGCGGTTCGACGTACGTGAGGCCGAGCGAGCCGCCCAGGGTCTGGGTGACCGCCGAGGTGGTGCGTCGGCCTGGCGGCAGCGGGGGACTGTCGTCCACGCTCACCCGGCGCAGCCCGTCCCCGGAGATCCGGTAGACCCGGCTGTCGCCGACGTTGAAGGCCAGCGCCTGCCCGGGCAGCAGCACCAGCCCGGCGACGGTGGTGCCCATCGCGGCGAGCCCCGGCTCCCCGGCGGCGGCCGCGTAGACGGCCCGGTTACAGGCCTGGAGCTCCTCGCGGACGGCCTCCTCGCCGTCCAGCGCGCCCCCGTCGGCGGCGAGCCGGCGGGCGACCAGCGCGCTGGCCACCTCGCCGCCCGGGTGGCCGCCCAGGCCGTCGGCGACGGCGACCACACAGGGCGGGCCGAGCGGGAAGAGCAGGGTCTGGGGGTTGGTGGTCACGGTGGCGCAGAGCGTCCACGGCCCGACCGTGAGGCTGTCCTCGTTGTGCTCCCGCACCAGGCCCTCGTGGCTCAGCGCGCTCACCGCGATGTACGGATCCATCGTCCGCCGCCCTTCCGGAGGGATCCCCGGCTTCCATTGTCGGCGGGAGTCGGCTGCCGGGGGGAGTCGGGGGAGCCGGGGGAGCCGGCGGGAATAGCCGCGCGCACCCCGGTGCTAAGGTGGTTGAAAGTTTTACTACCTGGGATGTGGTGATCAGCATGCAGTTCGGAATCTTCTCCGTCGGCGACGTGACGACCGACCCCACCACCGGCCGCACCCCGACGGAGCACGAGCGGATCAAGGCGATGGTGGCCATCGCCCGCAAGGCCGAGGAGGTCGGCCTGGACGTCTTCGCGACCGGCGAGCACCACAACCCGCCGTTCGTCCCGTCCTCCCCGACCACCATGCTCGGCTACATCGCCGCGCAGACCGACCGCATCATCCTCTCCACCTCGACCACGCTGATCACCACCAACGACCCGGTGAAGATCGCCGAGGACTTCGCGATGCTCCAGCACCTGGCCGAGGGCAGGGTGGACGTCATGATGGGCCGCGGCAACACCGGCCCGGTCTACCCGTGGTTCGGCCAGGACATCCGCCAGGGCATCCCGCTCGCGATCGAGAACTACGCGCTGCTGCACCAGCTGTGGCGCGAGGACGTGGTGGACTGGCAGGGCCGCTTCCGCAGCCCGCTGCAGGGCTTCACCTCCACCCCGCGCCCGCTGGACGACGTCGCGCCGTTCGTCTGGCACGGCTCGATCCGCAGCCCCGAGATCGCCGAGCAGGCCGCCTACTACGGCGACGGCTTCTTCGCGAACAACATCTTCTGGCCCAAGGAGCACTTCCGGAAGCTGATCAACCTCTACCGCGAGCGCTACGCCCACTACGGCCACGGCACGCCCGAGCAGGCGATCGTCGGCCTCGGCGGACAGGTGTTCATGCGCAAGAACTCCCAGGACGCGGTGCGCGAGTTCCGCCCCTACTTCGACAACGCGCCGGTGTACGGCCACGGGCCCTCGCTGGAGGAGTTCACCGAGCAGACCCCGCTGACCGTCGGCAGCCCGCAGGAGGTCATCGAGAAGACCCTGACCTTCCGCGAGACCTTCGGCGACTACCAGCGCCAGCTGTTCCTGATGGACCACGCCGGCCTGCCGCTGAAGACGGTGCTCGAGCAGCTGGACCTGCTCGGCGAGGAGGTCGTGCCGGTGCTGCGCGAGGAGTTCGCCAAGGGCCGCCCGGCCGGGGTGCCGGACGGGCCGACCCACGCCGCGCTGGTCGCGGCCCGGGACGCGCAGGAGAACGAGAAGACGGAGGTGGCCAAGTGACCGCGTTCAAGCTGGTGGTGGTGAGTGCCGGACTGAGCAAGCCGTCCTCGACGCGGCTGCTGGCCGACCGGCTCGCCGACTCGACCGTGCGCCGACTCGCCCAGGAAGGGCGCGAGGTGGACGTCACCGTGGTCGAACTGCGGGACCTGGCGGTGGAGATCGCCAACAACTTCGTCACCGGCTTCCCCGGCGCCGGGCTGCGCGCGGCGATCGAGGCGGTGACGGAGTCGGACGCCCTGATCACGGTGACGCCGATCTTCACCGCCTCGTACAGCGGCCTGTTCAAGTCCTTCTTCGACGTGATCGACAACGACGCGCTCACCGGCAAGCCGGTGCTGATCGCCGCCACCGGTGGCACGCCCCGGCACTCGCTCGCCCTGGAGCACGCCGTCCGCCCGCTGTTCAGCTACCTGCGCGCGGTGGTGCTGCCGACCTCCGTCTACGCGGCCACCGACGACTGGGGCGCGGCGGGGGACGGGCTCACCGACGGCCTGCCGCGCCGGATCGACCGGGCGGCCGGCGAGCTGGCGGCCCTGCTGGCCGGGCGCGGCCCGGCGGCGGCGGACCTGCCCGAGCAGGTGGTGCCGTTCGCCGAGCAGCTGGCGGCACTGCGGGTGTGAACCCGGGCCGGCAGGTCGGCCGAGGGGCGATCCAGGGCGGACCGAGGGCCGATCGAGGGCGGGCGTGCGAGGAAGCGCGCCCGCCCCTCGGCGTACCCGCCCCTCGGTGCGCTCGTACGGGAAGCACGGAGCGCCCGTGCGGGAAGCACCCTCCCGGGCCGCAGGCCGTGCCGAAATGTCCGCCCCGGGGTGTAATCGTACGGATGATCAGGCCCGGAGACCGGAGGCCGTCCATGCCGCTCGCACCGCCCCCGCCCACCCCGCAGCCCGTCCTCGCTCCGCTCACCGCGGCGGCCGTCTTCCTGGTCCTCACCGTCGAGCCCGGCCGCGAGGCGGCCGTCCGCGAGCTGCTGCCCGAACTCGCCGCACTGCGCCGCGCGGTCGGCTTCCGGGCGCCCGAGGGCGGCCTCACCTGCGTCACCGGCATCGGCTCCGAACTCTGGGACCGCCTCTTCACCGGCCCCCGCCCGGCCGCCCTGCACCCCTTCCAGGAGGTGGCCGGCACCCGCCACCGGGCCCCGGCCACCCCCGGCGACCTGCTGCTGCACCTGCGGGCCGCACGGATGGACCTCTGCTACGAGCTGGCCGCGCAACTCACCGGACGGCTCGCCGGCGCGGCCACCGTCGTCGACTCCGTCCAGGGCTTCAAGTACTTCGAGGACCGGGATCTGCTCGGCTTCGTGGACGGCACCGAGAACCCGGAGGGCCGGGCCGCCGAGCACGCCGCCCTGATCGGCGCGCAGGACCCGGCGTTCACCGGCGGCAGCTACGTCGTCGTGCAGCGGTACGTGCACGATCTGGACAAGTGGAACGCGCTGAGCGTGGAGGAGCAGGAGGGGGCGGTCGGCCGCACCAAGCTCGCCGACATCGAGCTGGCCGACGACGTCAAGCCCGCCGACTCGCACGTGGCGCTCACCGTGATCACCGGGCCGGACGGCGAGGAGCGCAAGATCGTCCGCTTCAACATGCCGTACGGCACCTTCGGCTCCGCGGGCCGCGGCGGCGAGGCCGGCACCTACTTCATCGGCTACGCGGCCGACCCGGGGGTGACGGAGGAGATGCTGCGCAACATGTTCGTCGGCAACCCGCCCGGCACCACCGACCGGCTGCTGGACTTCTCCACCGCCGTCACCGGGGGGCTCTTCTTCGTGCCGACCGCCGACCTCCTCGACTCCCCGCCGCCTCCGCCCTCCACCGCCTCCGCCCCTGCTCCCGGGGACGGCTCGCTCGGCATCGGCAGCCTCAAGCCGACCACCTGAACAGGACCGCGCCCATGAACAACCTCCACCGGGACCTCGCCCCGATCTCCGCCGCCGCGTGGGAGGAGATCGAGGAGGAGGCCCGCCAGACCTTCAAGCTCCACATCGCCGGCCGCCGGGTGGTCGACCTCAGCGGTCCCGACGGCGCCACCCTCGCCGCCGTCGGCACCGGCCACCTGACCGCCGTCGACCCCCCGACGGACGGCATCGAGGCCCGTGCCCGCACCGTCCAGCCGGTGGTCGAGCTGCGCGTCCCCTTCACCGTCCGCCGCGACGCCGTGGACGACGTCGAACGCGGCTCCCGGGACTCCGACTGGCAGCCGGTCAAGGACGCGGCGCGCAAGCTCGCCCTGGCCGAGGACCGCGCCGTCTTCGAGGGCTACCGCGCCGCCGCCATCGACGGCATCCGCGCCGCCTCCACCAACCCCCCGGTCCAGCTCCCCGACGACGTCCGCGAATACCCGGAGGCCGTCAGCCGCGCCCTCACCGCCCTGCGCCTCGCCGGCGTCGGCGGCCCCTACTCGCTCCTGCTCGGCGCGGCCGCCTTCACCGCCGTCAACGAGACCAGCGACCACGGCTACCCGGTCCACAACCACATCGCCCGCCTCCTGGACGGCGACATCATCTGGGCCCCGGCCATCGAGGGCGCCTACCTGCTCTCCGCCCGCGGCGGGGACTTCGAACTCTTCCTCGGCCAGGACACCTCGGTGGGCTACCTCTCCCACGACGCCGAAACGATCAGCCTCTACCTCCAGGAATCGATGACGTTCCGCGTCCACACGGGAGAGGCCGCGGTCGTCCTGCGCGGCTAGAGCCCCGGCCTTGCCGGGTTCGCGCCGCCGGCCGCCCTCGGAGGTCCCGAAAGGGTACTGAGTTCCTTTACGAGGGGTACTGAGTGCCGTATCCTCTCCGTGGAGCCTCTGACGCCAGTCGACGGGAGTCGACCCGGTCTGCCGGTCCAGGTGGCGCTTGCGGTGCGCGGGTCGCGCCCGGGCCGGACTTGGCACTCAGTACCCTCGGCATGCCTGAGGCCATGGATCCAGTGCATCCGTGCACCCGTGACAGGAGAACCACTCATGAGCTTGAGGATCGTCGTCTGTGTGAAGTACGTGCCGGACGCGACGGGTGACCGTCGTTTCGCGGACGACCACACCACGGACCGGGAGGGTGTGGACGGCCTCCTGTCGGAGCTGGACGAGTATGGCGTGGAGCAGGCGCTGCGGATCGCGGAGGCGAACGAGGGCGCCGAGGTGACGGTGCTGACGGTGGGGCCGGACGACGCGAAGGACGCGCTGCGCAAGGCGCTGTCGATGGGTGCGGACAAGGCCGTGCACGTGAACGACGACGACATCCACGGCACGGATGTGATCGGGACGTCGGCGGTGCTGGCGAAGGCGCTG
>NZ_JBIWFT010000037.1:0-99791 GCF_044763205.1 Kitasatospora sp. NPDC096204 | reverse complement strand
GGTTGGTGCTGGTCATCAGGGGTGAAACTCCTACTCGGGCCCTCTCAGGCTAACCCGACAAGGCGGGATGTCTCACCCAAGGCTGACAGAGAGGGAAGCGCCTTTTCGGTTCGCCCGTCGCGTCTTCTGGATCAAGGAGCATGACCGCTCAGAGCAGCCAGATGGCGCATACAAGGACTGTGCCCCATCCGAAGGCGTAGATCCCCGCACCGTCGCCGCCGGAGTGTGGGGCGAACTCACCGAGCGCGCTTGGGGAGGACCGCTGCCAACCGCCAGCACGCGATCGGCCGCCACCCCCAAGTCCGGACCTCAACAGAACTTGATCAAGGTCGGCGAGTCACTGGCGAGCGGCACTGCGTTCATTGGGGTGGCGCCAACCAAGCGAGGTCTCGTCGACGTCTTCGTCGACTGCGCGAGCGGGAGCCAGCTCGGCGACGGCAGCTATGTAGTCTCGGAGGTGCTCCCGCCTGACCAGGCGCGCGAGCTCCTCACCAAGATCATCTTGATAACCCCCTGGCTCCAGGAAGCCCTTGCACTCTCTGCGGTGGATGGATGGCTTGCCGGTGACTTTCCGAATTAGGCCCCTCGGCCGTCATGGTCTGCCGCAGCTGGTCGCCTGGTCTCAGTTTTGGTCTCATTCACCCCTGTCCGACCAGGTTCACCCGCCATCCGGCGGCTCGCGCCGGCGCAGGTCAGGACGGGTGTGAACCCCGGCGGACGGGGTTCGGGAGAATTGGAAAGCGTGTTGGGGGCAACCCCTCACGAGTTCGAATCTCGCATCCTCCGCCTTTGCCTAGCAAGGCAGTTGAAGGCCCCGACCGGGTTCCTGGTCAGGGCCTTCTCCGTGCCGTGGTCTCAGTTTTGGTCTCAGTCCGTCCGAACGGCGCCACGAACGCCCGCTGGGATGCTTCGGGAAGCACCTTCGGCTCTGACCGACGGACTCACGGGGTGGTGACCGCGTCCAGGACTCCCGCCGCACGGCTGGCGGTGAGGACGCCGAGGAGGTAGCCGTCGTCGTCGACGACGGGCCAGACGGCCAGTCGCTTGACCCGCATCGCGATCGCAGCCAGCGACAGGCCCATGCTCGGCCAAGCGAACGGGCCGCGCTGATGGGTAGTGGTACTGACCGCGGTCCGCTCGGTGTACCAGGAGCCGGTCAGGAAGGGGTGGAGTCCGGTGCGGGTGACCAGTCCCTCACACCGGCCGTTGTGGTCGCGGACGACCAGGTAGTCGATGTGGGCGCTGCGGAGGATGTTGTCGGCCTGGTCGACAGTGCTGTCGTCGGCTATCTGGTAGTCGCAGGGGTCCATGGCGTCGGCGACCGTGAGGCCGTGGCCGGGCCGTACCGGGTGCGGGGAATGAGTGGTCACGGTGTTCACCGTTGCCCGTCTCCGGGCCGCCGGGGCTGCCCGGAACGTCCTTCACCCAGAACGAAGCCGGAACGGGTACCGGAATGCGGAATGCCCTGGATGCCTCCGATCCTACTCCTGGGCTTCGCAGCCCGAGGGAGGCTGCCGCGGAGTACCGTGGGAGACAACCGAGGACATTCCGCATGCCGGTATTCGCGCTGGTGTCGCCCTAGGTCATGACAGGTCCCTTGCGGACCGGACGGGCGGCCCGACATGATGCCGATCCCCCTCCCTACCCCTTCCTCGCCCGGGCCGTGGTCCGTGCCCGGCGCTCCGCTGCTACCGCGCTTGATGCTGGAGCCGACGATGTCGCGGGACGGGATGTTCGACGGGGCGTGGTGGCCCCGTTCCACTCACCTGCTGGCTGAGCTCCCTGACCTGATCACCGCACTCGGCGCCCACCTGGGCCGGATCGTCCGGGTCGGCCTCGACACTGCGTCCTGGCGCGAAGCTCCCCGGTCCGTCGTGGTCAACGGGCTCATGATCAGGATCGGCTGGTTCGCCGGCAGCGATGCGACGATCAGCATCACCCGGGGGTTCCAGGACCACTTCCTGCTCCTGGTGGTGCCGCCTCGCACCGATGCGCGAACAGCCTCGTCGGCAATGGCCGGGGCTGCCGCGACCGGCAACCACACCCCGGCTGCCGAACTCCTGCTCGGGTGATCAGCCTGGTCCTGCCAACCAGACCCCGTCTGATTCGTGTCGCCCTGGACGCAATGGGTAGCCGCCATGGTCAGAGACGGATCTGCGAGTGCGGGGCCCACCATGTGCGCTTCATCCCCAACCGGCCGGCAGTTCCGACTGGCATTCCGGCCACACTCGGACAGGGTCGTGAGCCGTGGCCGAGACTTCGCCCGTCAAGCGCTCGCCAGATGGCACCTGCTCGCCCCGCGGCCCGGCCTCGTCGTCGACCACCTCGCCGGGGACGCCCTCCTGGTCGTCAGTGAACTCCTTGCCAATGCCTGTCTCCATGGCTATGGACCCCGCGAACTGGTCCTCGAACACCGCCTGGAGTACCTGTGCATCGCGGTTGCCGACCACAGCCCCACCCCGCCTCACCACCGCACCGGCGAACGCGGCCGGCCCGACGGCCTCGGGCTCCTCGTCCTCGACCGGCTCACCACCGACTGGGGCGTCGCCCCCGACGACGACGGCAAGATCGTGTGGGCCCTCCTGGGCACGCACTGAACGGCGCCACCCCGAAGGGCCTCCGGACCGGCGAGCAGTCCGACGCGAACGTCGGACTGTTCCCGAGCCGAAGGCCGCTGACGAAGCTACGCCGCGCTTTCACCGTGATCGTCAGCGTCATCGGTCACTCCAGGCACGCTGCCCCACAGCGCCTTGCCGATCTTCCTGCCGACGTCGTTGAGCATCGGCTCGGTGACATGCTGGTAGCGCTGGGCCATCGAGGTCGAGGTATGGTCTCGGACTTTTCCGGTCCACCTGTTGGAAGGGCCCACCGACACCGTCCGGGTGGGTAGCGCCCGGCGCGAACAGCCCCAACTGCGCCGATGGCTCCGCAGATCGCCCGGTTACGCCACCAAGTCTCAACCGGCCAGGGCTCTCGCGAACGATAGAATCAGCCGTCGCGGCCATGCCAGGTCCAGGCCGGACCAAGAGTAGCCTGGACATCACCGAAGGCATTTCGCATGCCGGCACCGGACACTGGCGTCGTCTCCGGCGAACGGCTATCCCGGACCCAGGCCAGAGCCGGGCTCGGAGACAGGTTCTTGATCATGACTGCGATCCTCGACCGTGCGACGACGCCCGTCATTCCGGAATCCCCCTTGCGGCTGTCCATGGCGCCCGACGGCGTGCGGGCCGGCCGACTGGACGGAGCCTGGTGGCCCCGGTCGCGTGACCTTCTTGTCGAACTCCCCTCCCTGATCGCCGAGCTCGACGAGCGGTGGGGCCGGGTCACCCGGATCACCGTGAACCCCGCGCAGTGGCCGCTCATCCCCCGGCGCATCCCCGGCGCGGGCCACACCGTCCGCGCCGGCTGGTTCAGCATCGAGCAGGACAAGCACATGATCATGGTCTGCTCGTACATCCCGCGCCGGCTGAACCTGCTGGTCGTCCCGCCGCAGACGAATTCAGTCGATGCGGCCCGGCTGATGACCGAGGCCGCAGATCCCGCGAACACCAGAAGCGCGAGCGAGCTGCTCGCTGCCAGGGCGGGGGCCCGTGAGGCACAGCCGGAGGCCCGTTCCGACTTCATGCCGCTGGCCGTCGCCCCCGCCGACGGAGCTCGGGAGGCCGAGCGCCGAACGGGTCTCGCCCGGCTCCGGGCCGACTCCTGGCCGGCACCTGACCGCTCGGCCTCGGCCTGGGCCTCCGCCCGCTGGGGCGGGCCGTCGTACTTGCCCATTCGCGGTGGTACGGACCCCACCCACCGCAGCTCTGCCCGTGGCTGCCCCGAACAAGTTGAAGGAGGCTGAATTCGGCACTGGCCTTCCGGCAGGAAGGCCGGTCCACGCGCCGCTGACCAACCGGGTCACCGCCGCCGAGTGCGTTCCTGTGGTTCGTCCGGAGCGGATCGCCGTCAGTACTCCGTCAGTACTCGGAGCCGCTTCGCAGGTAGGTACCCGCCACCTGGAGCCACGCCCCGGCGCTGAAGCACGCCTCGATCCGGTGTGGGGTGTCCTCGAAGACCCGCAGAACGCGCAGCGCGCCGCTCGGATGCAGGTCATACTCGAAGGCGACACCGTCCGCGCCGTCCTCGTACTGCAGGTCCAACGGCCCCTTCGACGGCTCTGCCGGTGCCCGGGCCTCGGTCGAGAGTTTCACGTAAACGGACATCTCCGTGTCCCGCCTTCCTGTCTGCCCGAGGAGCCACGCCCGCGGTGCTGGTCCTATCAGGTCGCATCCGCCGGTGGCTCGGAGCCGATGCCGGTGGCAAGGAGGATCTGCTGCGCCGAGTCGGTTCCGCCGGCCTCGATCGCGCGTGCCATCGCGGCCAGCGCCGCGTCCTGGCTCGCCTGTGGGGGGACGACGAGCAGGCTGAAGTGGTCCCGGTCGCCACGGGTGATGATCACTGTGTCGTCGCTGACCGGGTACTGGTCGATATGCACCGACCGGCCGTCGACCACCAGCCGCGCCGGGACGTCGTCCCAGGCGTCCGTGTCCAGTCCGACACTCGCGATCGGGCCGAGGTGCTCGGTCAACGCATGTACCAGGCCAGGAAGTTCGGCGCCGATGTTGCGCGAGTGCGGCCACCATGCGCCGTCGAGCGCACCCTCACGCGACTGTGTGGTCTCCAGGCGCAACACGACCGTCCCCGGCTTCGCCGCCTGCCGGAAGCGGTCGGGCAGCAGCCCCGGGTGGAAAGCACTGGTCTCGTCCGACATGGCTCGCCACCTATCCGCGGACGCAGGGCCAGCCCGCTGACGCCGGGCGACGCGCCGCCGTCGGCTGCGGCACCGGCCACCCCGGCATTCCCACGGTACTCCGTGCCTCACCCGGACCGGTCCGGCTGCGGTCGGCGTCTCAGCGCCACTCGATCAGGAACAGGGTGGCGTCGTCACTCGTGGGCCCGCCCCGCTTCTCCTTCAGGGCGTGGGAGAGCGCGCGCACCACGGCCCGCACCCCGTCCTGCGAGCGTTCGACGCGGTTGACCGAGTCGATGAGCTGTTCCTCCCCGAACTGCTCGCCGCCGGCCTCGCGCTCCTCGACCAGGCCGTCGGTGAAGCACAGGACCCGGTCGCCGTTCCGCAGCGTCCGCTCGCTGATCACTGGCTCCTCACCGCCGGACCCCACCAGCAGGGTGGTTGCGCTCTCCAGCCGCTCGACGACGACGTGGTCGCGGATCAGCAACGGCGTAGGGTGCCCGGCGTTGACCCACTGCAGGTGGCCGGTCGCGGTATCCAAGCCATCATCTGCGCGGTGACGAAGTGGTCGGGGCCGAACTGCTCGGCGATGGCCCGGTCCATGAACGCGTAGATCTCGGCCAGCCCGATGTCCGCGCGCCGGGCGTGCCGGTACGCGCCGATGGCGACGGTCGCCATGGTGGCGGCATCCAGTCCGTGGCCCATGGCGTCGATCGTGGCCACGTGCAGGAGATCGTCGTTGAGCGCGTAGTCGAAGCTGTCGCCGGCCACCTGGTAGGCGGGTTCGAGGATGCCTGCCACCGCGACCTGCGGGACGGTCATCGACAGCGGCGGCAGCAGCGACCACTGGATCTCCGCGGCGACGCTCATCGGTTCCAGGCGCCGAGCCTGGAAGATCCGGTCGGTGTAGCCGGTCTTGGTGACCAGCAGGTCCGCGACCATGCCGGCGAACCGGCGAAGGAGCCGCCGGTCGTCGTCATCGACGCCATCCAGCGTGAGGGCCAGCACCCCGACCTCGTCGCCACCGTCCGGTAACGGCAGGTACACCCGCACCCCGTCGGCCAGCGGCACCTCGACGGGGACACCACGCAGAAAGGCCTCACCCGCGGGCGAGCCGTCGATCGGAACCGGCTCCCCAGCAGCCAGCCCCCAGCCGGGCAGCGGCACCAGCGCCAGCTGGCCGTAGTCCTGCAGCAGGAGGGCCCGCTCTCGACCGCGGATCCTCGTCACTGCTTCGGCGACCAACGGACCGATGAGCCGGGGCGGCAGCTCATGGGCCTGATCGAGCAACGCGCCCAGCAGGTGTTCGCCGGCTCCCTCCGCCCGGCCCAGTCGGCGCTCGCCGTCCCTGCTCACCGCCGCCTCCTCCCTGATCCGTGCCACCGGTGCGGGCGCGATCAACCCCGACACCCCGGTGCGGTTCACCGGACCGGTCCTTCCATTACGCCCGACGGCAGCCCGTTACGCCCCCGGTCACGACCCCAGGCCGCCGCAGAGCACAGCCGACCCTGGTTGCAGTTCTGGTTGCATTCACCCCCGTCCAGCACCGTTCAGAGATCGGCCGACGGGTCGCTCCGCCGCAGGTCAGGACGGATACGGACCTCTCCGGACAGCGGGACGAACAGTTGGAAAGCGTGTTGGGGGCAACCCCTCACGAGTTCGAATCCGTATCCTCCGCCTTCACGAAGGCCCCGACCGCATCACGCGGCCCGGGCCTTCGTCGTTCCGTGGTCCTGTTTCTGTTCGACTCCGCGGCGGCCCGTCATCCGACCGTCAGCCGATCCTCGTCCCGTTCGCCGGGTGCCAGCAGGCGGCGCAGGGCGGTCGGGGTGTGGCCGAGGTGGCGGCGGAGGGTGCGGGTGAGGTGGGCCTGGTCGGCGTAGCCGAGGTCGGCGGCGAGGACGCTGAGGCTGGACTCGCCGGCCTCCAGGCGGTCGAGGGCGCGGCCGATGCGCACGCGGTGGCGGTAGTGGGTCACCGAGACGCCGAGTTCTCGCGGGAAGGCGCGGCTCAGGCGGTAGGGGGAGACGCCGAGGAGGTCTGCGAGGGAGATGAGGCTGACGGAGGCGGGGTGCTCGTCGGCGATCGCCTCGCGGGCGGCGGTGACGAGCGCCCGGTCGCGGGCCGAGGACCCCGCCGCGGGCGTCGGCCCGGGCACCGTGCGGGCGACAGCGGTCGCGAGCAGGGCCAGCAGTTCCTCGGTGACGGCGTAGTCGACGTCCCCGGAGCGGGCGGCCGCGAGCATGCGCCGGTGGGCGAGGTCGAGCGGGGGATCGACGTAGACCGTCCCCGCCGAAGGCCCGTTCCCGTCCCCGGCCAGGGAGCGCCAGAGCGCCGGCGTCACGCTGATCGACGTGCAGTGGTCGCCGCCCGTGGGATGGGCGAAGCTCTCCTCCTCCCCGGGGGTGCCGACGTAGGCGAGGCTCGGGTCGAGGTCGGCGGCCGCCCCGGCGGCCTGACGGCGGAAGCGGCCGCGCCGCACCAGCACCACGCGGTGGTCGCCGCGGACCTCGGGAGGTGACCAGCGGGTGTGGTCGCTGCGGCAGGCGACCGCGCTGATGTCGAAGTCTGGCCGGGTGGCGACGGGTCGGACGGAGAGCACGGTCCGCACGGTACGGGGCGGGTCCGACAATCCCACCCCCGCAAGGATGTTCAAGACCCGGGCGGGGCGGCCGGGCGAGGCTCTTCCCCGAAGCCCACGGGGCTTCCGGTCGTTCACGATCCCGCGATGTCAGGAGTCCGCTCATGCCCGTTCTCGAACAGCTCACCACCGTGGTCGTCGACTGCGCCGACCCGGTCGCGCTCGCCGACTTCTACCGGAAGGCCACCGGCTGGGAACTCACCCACAGCGACCAGGACTTCTCCTCCCTCAGTGCGGGCAGTGCGGGGCCGGGACTGGCTTTCGTCCGCGTCGAGGGCTACCGGACGCCGGGGTGGCCCGAGGAGAGCGCCCACCTGCACCTCGACTTCACCGTCCCCGACCTGGACCGCGCGGTCGAGGAACTGCTCGCCCTCGGGGCCTCCCGGCCCGCCTTCCAGCCGGGCGAGGGCCAGTGGGTCGTCCTCACCGACCCCCAGGGCGGCCCCTTCTGCCTGATCCCCGCCACGACCGCCACCGACTGACGGTCCGAGACGAACGGAGAATCCCCGTGGCAACCATTCACCGAGACGTCCCGATCGACGCCACCCCCGAAGAGATCTGGGCGGCGATCCGCGACTGGGGTGAGGTCCACCGCAGGCTCGCCCCCGGCTTCGTCACCGACACCCACGTCGAAGGCGACGTCCGGTTGGTGACCTTCGAGGACGGCACGGTGGTACACGAGCTCATCGTCTCGCTGGACGACGACGCCCGGCGCATCGCCTACGCGGTGGTGGGCGGCTCCCTGAGCGTCTTCCACCACCACGCCTCCATGCAGGTGTTCGCCGAAGCCGGCGGCCGCAGCCGCTTCGTCTGGATCACCGACGTGCAGCCGCACGGCCTGGCGGAACCCATCGCCACGATGGTCGACCGGGGAGTCCGGACGATCCGGAAGACGCTGGAGGCCACTGCCGCCCCCGCTTCCCGATGACGTCGGGGTCCGACGTCCGGGCGCTGATCCGCGGCTTCGCCTCCGCGGCGAGCTGACGGGCTCCTCCGGGCCACGCGCCCGAGAAGCCCGTGGTCACGGCTCGAATCTCGTGTCCTCCGCCTCCACGAAGGCCCGGACCGCACCACGCGGCCCGGGCCTCGGTCGTCGCCCGCCGCGCGTTCCGGCGACCGGAGCGCGGGGCCGCCCCCTCCCCCTCGGGGTGTTGCGGACATGCTCAAAGCGCCCCTAGCGTGAGTGGCCCCGTTGATCCACTCACACGGAGAGGCACGCCTTGATGATCCGTCACGTCAGAATCGCGGCACGAGCGGTGCTGGCAGCCGGCCTGCTCGTCACCGGCGCGCTCGCCGGTGCGCCTCCGGCGGCGGCCGCCACCGCGCCGACGGCCCTGGCCGCGTCCGACTACACCCTCACCGCGGACTACCACCGGTTCGACACGCTCAACTCGGCCCTCGTCACGACGTTGGGCACCTCCGCCGTACACACGGTGATGGAGAACGCGAACCACACCCGGCAGGCGCTCCCCTCGTCCTTCTCCGTCGCCGGCCTGTCCACCGGCTTCCGGTTCGACGACGGCGACAACTCCGACTGCCAGAGCGTCCCGCAGGGCATCACGACGAGCCGGGACGCCGTGGGGACGACGAACAGCGGCAACTACGACGGCCACCAGCTCGTGCTGGTGAGCTGGTACACCAAGGACGGCTGCGACGGCGCCCAGCAGCGCAGCCGGATCACCCTGGCCGACTGGGACGCCACCTACCCCAACACCTATCGCAAGATCCTCCTCGTGGAGCCGACCGGCACCGCGGAGGCGCCGGACTTCAAGGACATCCCGATCCACGCCGGCGGCGTCTCCTGGTACGGCGACCACCTCTACGTCGCCGACACCGGGCGCGGGATGCGCGTCTTCGACATGCGCAAGATCCTCAACACCGACACCGGTGGCACCGCCGACCAGATCGGCCGCCAGTCCGGCACCACCTACTACGCCCACAACTACGCCTACGTGCTGCCCCAGGTCGGCACGATCACGGCGCAGACCACCGCCGCCGACAAGCTGGTGTGGTCCTCGGTCTCCCTCGACCGGGTCAGCAAGTCGATCGTGATGGCGGAGTACACCTGCCAGTCGGGCTGCACCGACTACCCCAACCGCCCGCCGAGGGCCGTCCGCTTCCCGTTCGCGACCGGGGCGACGACGTTCGCCGCGACGACGACCGCCAGCCAGGCCCTCCAGCTGCCCTGGTACAGGCTCAACGGCGTGGCCTCCCACAACGGCCGCTGGTGGTTCAACTCCTCGGGACAGAAGCAGCTCTACTACTGGACCCCGACCGCGGGCCCCGCCACCTTCGCCTGGGTGAGCGGCGGCGAGAGCCTCTCCTACTGGGAGGACACCACCAACCCCGACCTGCTGTGGTCACTGCAGGAGACCACGGGCGGACGCAACGTCTTCGCCGTGACCCAGAGCACCTACGGCGGCGGCTGAGCCCCGGGCCCGTGACGTGGCCGGTCGGGCCCGGAGCGGGGGAGACCGGCCTGCCCGACCTCACGTGCGCCCGCCCCGGGCCCCGGCACACCGCCGGGGCCCGGGGCGGCGGTCGGCGGTGGGTGTCCGATTCGTTCAAGACCGGGTGGGTGGCGGGTGTCTAGCGTGGCGGGCATGGACAGCACACGTGTACCGCGGTTCGCCTTCGTCGGGTTGGCCGTTTCGGATGTGGCCGCGTCGGTTGCCTTCTACCGGCGGTTGGGGGTGGGGTTTCCCGAGGGGGCGGAGAAGGAACCGCACGTCGAGGGCGAGTTGCCGGGCGGGCCGCTCCTGGTGCTCGACGCCGAGGCCACCATCCGGTCGTTCCACCCCGGTTGGCGGCCGCCGAGCGGCGGGACCCGGACGGCGCTGGCGTTCCGCTGCGGGAGTCCCGCAGGGGTGGACGCGCTGTACGGGGAGTTGACCGGCGCCGGGTACCACGGGGAGTTGGCTCCGTGGGACGCCTTCTGGGGGCAGCGGTACGCCGTGGTGCACGATCCGGACGGCAACGGGGTGGATCTGCTCGCGCCCCTGCAGGGGAGCTAGCGGCGCAGCAGTGCGGTCACCGGCAGGCCCGCCAACTGCCGTACGTCGCGGGCCAGGTGGGCCTGGTCCGCGTAGCCGGTGCGGGCCGCCGTGTCGGCCAGCGGGACGCCGGCGCGGGCGAGTGCCAGGGCGCGCTGCATGCGCAGGATCCGGGCGAGGGTCTTGGGGCCGTAGCCGAAGGCGGCCAGTGAGCGGCGGTGGAGTTGGCGTGCTCCGAGGCCGACCGTCTCGGCCGTCGCGGCGACGGAGCGGCCGGCGGCGAGCGAGGCGGCCACGGCACGGACCAGGGGGTCCTCGGGCCGGGCCTCGGCCGCCAGCCGCAGCGCCAGGGCCTCCAGGGCGGCGGCCGGGTCGGCAGCGGCGTCGACGCGTTCGGCGAGGCGCCGGACTTCGGAGGATGGCCGCAGGTCGGCCAACTCGACGCGGCGGTCCAGGAGTTCGTTGGCGGGGACGCCGAGTAGCGCGGGGGCGGCACCGGGGCGGAAGCGTACGCCCGCCCACGGGCCGCACAGCGCGGGGTCGGGGTGGAAGGCGCGGGTGTCCGGTCCGGCGACCAGCAGCCGGCCCTCCGTCCACAGCAGGTCCATACAGCCGTCGGGCAGGACGGGCGGTGCGGGTGGGACGTGCGCCGCACGGGCGGGCGGGGCGGCCCCGGCCCGGGTCGCGCCCGTACGCCCGACGGCGCGCTTGGTCCACACGACCGCACCGGGCAGCCGGGACGCGCGCTCCTGGTACGCGGAGGACGAGTGCATGGCGTGAGGCTACGCGCCGCGGGCCGGGGGCGCGCGCACGCCGACGGCCCCAGCCGCGTAGGGGCGGCCGGGGCCGTCGGGCCCGGAAGGGGAGGTCAGCCGACCGGCGAGGACGCGGGCTCCACCGGCTCCTCGGCCCCCGCGTCGGGGCCCTTCCGCCCGTCGCGCATCAGCACCAGGGTGAGCGCCGCGGCCGCGACGACCGCGAAACCGCCCACCGTGAAGGTGGTGGAGGTGGCGGTGTTGAACGCCTCCCGGGCGGCCGCGACCAGCCCGCCGTCCCCGGTGGAGCCGGCCACCGCGAGCGCGCCGGTGATGTCGTGGCGGGCGGCCTCGGGGGCGCCGGCGGGCATCGCACCGGTGTAGGTGCTGGAGAGCACGGTGCCGAGGATGGCCACGCCGAGCGCCGCGCCGGACTGCTGGATGGTGTCGTTGAGCGCGGAGCCGACGCCGGCGTGCTCGCTGGGGATGGCGCCCATCAGCGCGTTGGCGGCGGCCGGCATGCCGAGGCCGGAGCCGATGCCGAGCACCAGCATGGCCAGGGCGACCTTGGTGAAGCCGTCGCCGACCGAGAGGGTGGCCAGCAGCCCGAAGCCGCCCGCGATGATCAGCATGCCGATCGAGGTGAGCACCCGCGCCGGGACCTTCTTGCCGAGCACCGCGCCCAGCGCGTTGAACACCAGCGAGGCGATGGCCAGCGGGATGAAGGCGAGGCCGGTGTCGGTGGGCGAGAACTCCAGCACGAACTGGAGGTACTGGGTGAGGACCAGCATCAGTCCGCCGGTGGCGAAGGTCAGCAGGACGAGCGAGAAGCTGGCGCCGGTGAAGACCCGGTTGCGGAACAGCTTCAGCGGCACCATCGGCGAGTCGGTGCGGACCTGACGGACGGCGAAGCCGACCAGCGCGGCCACGGCGAGGAGGAGTGCGCCGAGGGTGCTCGGGCTGGTGAAGCCGTCCCGGGGCACCACGATGATCGACCAGACCAGGGCCGCCATGCCGACCATCGACAGCACCATGCCCAGCAGGTCGGGGCGGCGCCACGGCCCCTTGGACTCCGGCATCAGCAGCACCGCGGCGACGATGGCGACCGCCGCGATCGGCACGTTGAGCAGGAAGACCGCGCCCCACCAGAAGTGCGCGATCAGCGCGCCGCCCAGCACCGGACCGCCGACCAGGCCGATCATGGCCACCGCGGTCCAGGCGGCGATCGCCTTCGGGCGCTCCTCGTCGTCGAAGACGGTGATCAGGATGGAGAGCGTGCTCGGCATGACCAGCGCACCGCCGACGCCCATCAGGACGCGCCCGGCGATCAGCTCACCGGGGCTTCCGGCGTACGCCGCGACCAGTGAGGCCGCACCGAACAGCACGAGGCCGACGATCATCACCTTCCTGCGTCCGAAGCGGTCCGAGAGGCTGCCCGAGGTGAGCAGCAGGCCGGCGAAGACCAGGATGTACGAGTCGATGATCCACTGGATGTCCTGCGCCCCGGCCTTGAGGTCCTCCGCGATCGGCGGGATGGACACCGTGAGCACCATGTTGTCGATCACCAGCACCAGGCTGCTCAGGCAGAGCACGACCAGGATGAGCCAGCGCTGTGGATGACGTTCCACGGCGTTTCCCCCTTTGGACTGCGGATGAACTCCGGATAGGGCGCGGGCCGTCGGCCGCGCGGAAGTCGTCGCGGGCACACCGACCTCCGTCCCCTGGGGTACGGTGTGCGCCGCTCCGAACACTGTACGGACACCGCACACTGTTCGCAACGGCGCACGCCGTTCGATCTACGCACGATGTTCGGAGTTCCGTACATCGTTCGGCCTCCGCACGCTGTTCGCATCGCCGTACACTGTTCGCAGCAGCCGGTGCGGGCTGCGCCGGACCGGACCGGGTCCGGACGACTGGTGAGGAGGGCCCACATGGCGGCCAAATCAGAGGACGGTACGACCCCGGGCATCCCCCTGCCCTGGAACCGGCCCCAGCGGCGGCGGGAGCAGCCCGCCCTCAGCCGCGAGCAGATCGTCGCCGAGGCCTTCGCGCTGCTGGACTCCGACGGCATCGAGGCGCTGAGCATGCGCAAGCTCGCCGCCCGACTGAACGCCGGCGCGACCTCGCTCTACACCCACGTCGCCAACAAGGACGAGCTGCTCGCCCTGGTCGTCGACCAGGTCTTCGGCACCCTCCCGCGGCCCCGGGCCGAGGGCTCCGAGGATCCGAAGGTCTGGCGCGCGACGGTCATGGAGTGCGCTGAGAGCATGCGCGCGGCCGTCCTGCGCCACCCCTGGATGGTCTCGGTGATCGGCGACATCGGGATGGTCTACCTCGGCCCCAACTGGATGCGGCTCTCCGAAGCCCTGCTGGCCGTGCTGGAGACGGCCGGCTTCGAGGTCGGCCAGGCGAACGACGCGATGAGCGCGGTCATGGGCTACACCATCGGGACCGCCGCCGTGGAGGCCTCCTGGGTGAACGCGCTGGCCCGCAGCGGCCAGGACGAGCAGGAGTGGATGAACCAGCTGCTGCCCGCCGTCATCGAGGCCACCAGGGACTTCCCGCGACTGCACCGGCTGTACACCACCGAGGTTCCGGACGAGGTCGCCGCGGGCCGGGACAGCGGCTTCGCCCGCGGCGTCAACGTCATCCTGGACGGGGTCGAGGCGACTCTGGCCGCCAGCCGCCAGGCCTGAGGCCCCCTGCCCCTGCCCCTGCCCCCGGGGGGACTCGACTCCCCTCGGGGGCTCGACTCCCCCCGGGGCAGGCAGCTTCACCCTGGGGGTGCTCAACTCCCGCTGAGCGACTGCACCTCCGCGTACCCCGGCACCGGACCGACCGGCTCGCCCGCCGCGACAGCCGCCGCCGTGGCCACCGCCGCCGCCAGTGCCGCGCGGTACAGCAGCGAGCCGAGGCTGACCCGGGCCACCCCGAGCGCGGCCAGCTCGGCGAGGCCCGGGCCGGCCGGCGTCCAGAGGATGTTGAGCGGGACGGCGACCGTGCCGACCAGCCGGCCGATGGCCGCCGGATCGGACAGCCCGGGGACGAACACGCCGTCCGCGCCCGCCTGCTGGTAGGCGTCCAGGCGCCGGATCGCCTCCGTCTCGGGGGCGTCCTGCCCGCACCAGTAGGTGTCGGTGCGGGCGTTGACGAACAGCTCCGGCGCGGCCGCCTTCACCGCCGCGACCTTCGCGGCATGACGGGCGGACGGGGTCAGCGAGCCGTCCGCCCGACCGTCCTCCAGGTTGATGCCGACCACCCCGGCCGTCGCCAACTCCACGGCCAGCTCGGCGACTTCGTCCGGGTCATCACTGAAACCGGCCTCCACGTCGACGCTGAGCAGGAAGTCGGCGGACCCGAGCCGGCGCGCCAGCCGTACGGTCTCCGCGCGGGTGGCGGCGGCGCCGTCGGGCAGGCCGGCGACGGCCGCCACGCCCAGGCTGGTGGTGCCGATCGCGGGGTGGCCCTGGGCGGCGAGGGCGAGGGCCGAGGCGTGGTCCCAGGCGTTGGGGAGCAGCAGCGGGCGGCCGGGGCGGTGGTGCAGGGCGGCGAAGGGGGTCACCGGGTCGTCTCCATCGGGTCGTTCGTACGGTCTCCGGCGACGCCCGCCGGCTCGGCGGTCGCGCCTGCCGGCTCGGCGGTGGCGTCCGTTGGGTCGGCGGTCGCGCAGGACGTGCCCCCGACCGATTCCGCGTAGTAGTACCCCGCCTCGGCGACGTGCCGGACGAGCTCCCGGAAGCTCCAGCCCGTCCCCGGCGAGTCGTCCAGCCGTTCGTCCGCCAGCGCGGCGATCCGCTGCGACCAGATCGCGGCCAGCCGGGTCAGCCGGCTGCGGGCCTCGTCCAGGTCGGCGGTGGTGAACGGGGCGAGATCGGCGGGGGTGGTGACGCCGGAGGCGTGCCAGTGGTCGGGCTCGGTCGGCCGGCCGGCCAGCCGGGCCTCCAACTCGGCCAGGTGGTCCAGGAGATGGTCGGCGATGCGGCGAACCGCCTTGTGCGGCACGTAGGTCCGCCCGTCGGCGTTGACGATCGGGCGACCGTCCCAGGCGGTCCAGTCCGCCGCCAGCGCGAGCACGTGGTCGACCATCGTCGGTACCAGAGCGGCGAGTTCGCCCTTTCCGAGGTCCCGTACGGACGGCGGCGCAGCAGCGGGGCCATCGGTGTCCGCCGGATCGGAGGCGCCGTACAGGATGCCCTCGGCGATGACCAGGGCCTGCGAGCGGCCCGGGCAACTCCTGGGCGGCGCACCGAAGGTGAGCGCGACACCCGCGGGCGCGCCGGACTGGGCGGCCGGGATGTCGAGCAGGACGAGCGTCCCGGCCGGTACCGCGACCCCACCGAGCTCGGTCGCCCGGACGGCGAGCCGGCGCATCGTCCGGATCGGCGGGTCCGCGCGCAGTACGCCGGCCAGACTGTCCCCGTGCCCGCGGGCACCCTCGACCAGCGCGGCAGTGGCGTCGCAGGCCTGGACGAGCAGGCCGATCCGGTTCGCGGCGGCCTCCTCGTCCCCGTCCCCCATCGCGGGCAGCAGCCGGGTGACCGCCGCGTCCTCCGCCGGGGAGTGCGGGCCGTCGGCGAAGTACGCCCGGGAGACCGTCGCGACGTCCCGCGCCACCGCCTCCGGGTCGGCCAGGCCGAGCTCCGCCGCGAGCACCCGGACCACCCGCAGCCGGACGTCGGGCTCGAAGCCGGCGGCCGCGGCCACCCGCAGCCGGTCCGGGTCCAGCCGCTCCAGGTCGGCCAGCACCAGCGCCCGGCGCCGGTCGTGCGGCGCGCCCGAGCTGAACCGGGCGACGGTGGAGCGCAGCCAGGCCACCGTGCCGGGGGCGGCGCCGGGCGCCGCGGGTTCGGCGGACGGCGGGACCAGCGCAGGGTCGGCCAGCGCCGCCGTCACGTCGTCGTAGCGGGAGAAGGTCACGGTCGCGGGGCCGGCGACCGCCGTGGTTTCGCTCATGCCGCCATCGTGGCCCCGGGTCGTTTCGGCGCCGGCCGAACCGTGCCGGGGCGATCCTGGAGGCATGTCCCCGGCTCCGCTCCCCCACGCGGCCCCGCCCCGGCGACCGCCCCGGCCCCAGCACGCGGCCGCGCCGGCACCTCCGCATGCGACCCCACCCTCGACCACACCCCCGTGCCCCGACCCCGACCATGGAGGCATGACGCTAGCCGCCTTCGCCGCCCTGCTCGCCGACCCCACCCGCGCCGCCATCTGCACCGCGCTGCTCGACGGCCGCGCCTGGACCGCCGGCGAGCTGGCCCGGCACGCGCGCGTCGCGCCGTCCACGGCCAGCGAGCACCTGTCCCGGCTGATCGCGGGCGGGCTGCTGGCCGAGGAGCGGCAGGGCCGGCACCGGTACGTCCGGCTGGCCACGCCCGCGGTGGCCACGCTGATCGAGGACCTCACCGTCTTCGCCGAGTCCGGCCCCGGCCGCGCGACCGCGCCCCGGACCCTCGGCGAGGCCACCCGGCTGAGCGCCGAGGCCCGCGCCCGCACCTGCTACGACCACCTGGCCGGCCGCCTCGGCGTCGCCGTGTCGGACGCGCTGCTCGCTCGCGGCCTGGTCACCGAGGAGGGCGGGCTGGCCGTCACCGAGCGCGGCCGGGACTGGCTGGCCGCGCAGGAGATCGAGCTGCCGCCGCGCTCGGGCCGCCCGGGCGGGCGCCCGGTGGTGCGTGGCTGTCTGGACTGGACGGAGCGTCGCCCGCACCTGGGCGGGGCGTTGGGCGCGGCGCTCTGCCGGGCCGCCCTGGACCGTGCCTGGGTGGAGCGGATCGGCTCCGGCCGGGCGCTTCGGGTCACTCCGGACGGCGGCCGGGCGCTGCGTGAGCTCCTCGGCGTCGAGCTGCCCTGAAGCATCGAGCCACGCTGAAGCGTCGAGCCGTCCCGAAGCATCGAGCCGCCTGGCGGCGGGGGCGTCCACCCGCCCCGACCGCCCCCGCCCCGCTCAGCCCATCGTCTTCGCCCCGTCCAGCGACTCCCGGATGATGTCCGCGTGCCCGGCGTGCTGCGAGGTCTCGGCGATCAGGTGCAGCACCACCCGCCGGGCCGACCAGGCCGTCCCCGGCGGGAACCAGGGCGTGACCGGCAGCTCATGGGCGAGGCCGAGGTCGGGCAGGGTCCGGATCAGCTCGTCCGTCTCGTGCGCCACCCGCTCGTACTCGGCGAGCAGTCCGGCGAGCGTGTCGCCCTCCGCCATCCGGAACTGGGCCGCCCAGGCGTCCGCGTCGCCGGGGCCGTGCTCCCCTTCCCTGCCCCGCATCGCCTCCGCGCCGCCGGTGACGAACCGCGCCCATCGCGCCTCGACCGCCGCCACGTGCTTGATCAGTCCGCCGAGGCTCAGCTCGCTGACCGTGGTGCGTTCGGCCGCCTGCGCGTCGGTGAGGTCTCGGACGGTGCGCCGCAGCAGACCGCGGTGCTTGTCCAGCGTCTCGACGAGTTCCTCGCGCTCACCCATCAGCAACTCCCCTCGGTCGCACCGTCGTTCAGCACGCTACCCGCCCGCCCCGTCAGGCCTCCACCGTCTTCGGCTGGTCGCCGACCGTCCGTCCGAGGTCGATCAGCCCGAAGGCGGCGCCCTGCTGGTCGCCGACCGCCGCGAACCGGCCGAACGGGCTGTCCATCGGCCCGAAGTACACCTTGCCCCCGCGCTCCGTCAGCCGTCCGATCGCGGCGTCGGTGTCGTCCACCGCGAAGTAGATGCTGACGTACGAGGGCGCCTCGGGCGGCAGGAAGTCGCCCTCCGCGCCCATCCGGCCCAGCACCGGCCGGTCGCCGACCTGGAACAGCCGGTAGTCGAAGTCCCCGCCCTCCATCTTCCGCACGCCGTACGGGAACACGGCCGGGAAGAAGGCGTCCGCCTTCGCGGGCTCGCGGGTCACCAGCTCGGCCCAGCTGTAGGCGCCGGGCTCGCCCTGCTTCTCGAAGCCCTCGTGCCGCCCGGCCTGCCAGACCCCGAACACCACGCCCGCCGGGTCCTTGGCGATCACCATCGTGCCGAAGTCGCCGACCTGCAGCGGCCCCATGGCCACCTCCCCGCCGTTGGCGCGGATCCGCGCCGCGGTGGCTGCGGCGTCCGGCGAGGCCAGGTACAGGCACCAGGCGGACTTGGCCTCCGCGCCGGGCATCGGCGGAACGATCGCTGCGACCGCCTTGCCGCCCGAGTACGCCTGGGTGTAGTTGCCGAACTCCGACGAGCTCTCGCCGAAGGTCCAGCCCAGCACGTGGCCGTAGAAGGCCTTCGCACCCTCCAGGTCGGTGAACATCGCGTCGGCCCAGCAGGGTGTGCCCTCAGGTAGCGCAGCCATCTCTCTGCCCTCGTGTGTGGCGAAGTGCGCGCGCCGGGGGGCGCGTGCCGCCCCCGGTTCGCCAGCCTAGCCACGACGCGGCGCACCCGCACGGGATGGCCCGCGCGGGTGCGCCCCGGGGACGTCAGCCGCCGGCCGACAGGCGCAGCGAGGCCGTCCCCAGGCCGGTCGGGCCGAGCGGCACCGCGGGCACCACCGAGGCCGTGGGCACCGTCGGCGTCTCGGCGGCGGCCGCCGTGGCCGCCCGCCGGGCCCGCGAGGCCTCCGCCAGGTCCCGTCCCGCGCCGAAGTGCCGCTCCAGGTCGGCCGTCCCGTACCGCCGGCAGCCCTCGTGCCAACTCAGGATTCCCGCGAGCCAGTTCCGCAGCTCCGCCACGTACCCGTCGAGCAGCTCCCGGGCCGTCTGCTCCAGCCCGAAGTCCTCGTACATGACCGGGAGTTCCTTCTGCGCGACGTGCTGGAACTGGTCCAGTCGGGAGTGCATCAGGTCGTCGACGATCCGGACCGCCGATTCGTAGTCGCAATTGAAGAAGTTCTGCACCACCAGGACGGTGTTGTGCAGCTCGCCCTCGTACTCGACTTCCTTCTGGTACGAGAAGAGGTCGTTCATCATGCACGCGTAGTCCATCGCGGAGCTCTCCAGCGCGCGCATCGAGCCGTGCTCGTACACCTCCGGCGGCACCGACTCCCCGTGGCCGAGGCGGGAGAGACTGGTGGTGAGCTCGGAGCCGAAGGTGGAGCGGCGCATCTCCAGGTAGTCCACCGGGTCCGGGATCCGGTTCTGGATCTGGTTGGCCAGCTCCCAGATCCAGCTGTCCAGCATCGCCTCGACCGCCGTCCGGAACCGGCCCCTGGCCTCGACGGTCATCGGGCCGGCGGTGCGCTCCCAGATGTCGGCGAGGCCGCGCTCCAGCGCGTTGGCGGGCTCCGGTGCGGGGGTGCCGTCCACCGGCATGAACAGCGACAGCCGCGCGTTGGCGGCCTTGGCGCCGCCCAGGTCACGGGTGTGTCCGAAGGCCCGGGGGTAGTAGTCGTCGGCCCAGGTGCCCCAGGCCAACCAGGCCGAGGCGATGTCGAGTTGGTCGGCCGTGGCGTCCGGGTGGATGCCGGCCGCGCAGAGCGGGAGGTCGTAGTCGCGCATCGACGCGGCGTCCCAGATGCCGGACGCGGGGGCGCCCGGCTCCGCCGAGAGCAGTCCCATCCGCTCCGCCCACTCGACCACACGCTCCCGGGCGCCGTCCAGGTGGGGGCTCAGCCGGAGCTCGTACGGCAGCCTGAACTCGGGCAGCCTGGAGGGCCCGACAGCCTGGTACGGCACATAGCCGTACGACCGCGCCCGCCGCCCCTCCGGGCCCGCCGCGCCCCTGGCCACCGCCGTCGCGCGCTTCCCCACCGCGGCCGCCGGGGCCGCAGTGGCCGCTGGGCCCGGCGTGGCCGTGCTGCGCAGGATGTCCAGCGCCGAGGTGCCGATGCCCCCGATCGCGTACTGGTCCCACCAGTTGCCACCCCCGGACCCGCCCGATCCGGGCGCCACCTCACCGCCCGAACCACCGGCCGCCCCACCGCCGTTCATGTACCGACTGGAGCGCAGGTGCCACTCGTGCCCGCCGGACTGCCAGTCCTGGAGGCCCTTGACGTACGCCATCACCCGGGCGCGGCCCGCCGGGTCGAGCCCGGTCTCCGCGAACAGCACCGGCAGTTCGGTGAACACGGTGTTCTCGAACTGCTGGAGCCGAGAGGTGAGCAGGTCGTTGACCGCCTCGGCGGCCTCCTGGGTGGAGCACTCCAGGAACCGCTCCAGCACCAGGACGCCGTTGCTCAGCTCGCCCTCGTCCTCCACCTCCCGCTGGTACGAGAAGATGTCGTTGCGCAGGTGCACGCCGTCGGAGAAGGCGTCCATCAGCACCCGCAGCGCCCGCGAACCCGACACCTCCTGCGGCACCTCGGCGTCGGCCGCGTACTCGACCAGCTGCGCGGACCAGGGCGCGCCGCCGACCTTGCGGCGCATCTCGATGTACTCGACCGGGTTCGCCACCCGGCCCTCGCCGATGTTGGCGAGCTCCCACAGCGACTCGTCCAGCAGGTTCCGGGTGCTCGCGGCGAACCGGATCCGCCAGTCCTCGCCCATCGTCGGCACGGTGCGCCGCCACAGGTCGGCCAGCCCCGCCTCGACCGGGTTCTCCGGCTCGGGCAGATCCGCGCCCGGGTCGGCCGGCATGAACAGCGGCAGCCGGTCGAGGTGGGCCTTGCCCGCCTCGCGGTCGTTGGTGCGCTTGAACATGTCGAGGAAGTAGTCGTCGAAGAAGAAGACCCACACGTACCAGTCGGTGACCAGCGACAGCGCCTCGGCCGACGCGTCGGGGTGGGTGTACGCGCAGAGCAGGCCGTAGTCGTGGGCATCCAGGTCGGCCTGATCCCAGATTCCTGATCCCTCCAGCATCCCCATCTTCCGGGCCCAGGCGGTGGAGTGGGCCCGTGCCTCGTCCAGATGGGGGTTGAGGCGTGCCGGGTGCGGCACGTAGAAGGACGGCAGTTCGAACGGCTGGGTCACGGCGGGCGGGCCTTTCTGGACGCTTCGAGTGGACCAAGAATGACGCGCAGTCAGCTCACCGCACCGGCACAACAAAAATAGTCATATGAAATGACTCGCTACCCCCGTCCGAATCCACCCACCCGGCCGAGCGCCCTTCCGGCCCCCGCACACCCCGACAACCGCCCCCACACGCAAGGCCCGCAGGGGCGGCCCCGGTTCAGGACGCGAGGCCGAGGGCGAGGGAGGCCGCGGCGGGCGCCAGGTAGAGGAGGGGGAAGGGGACGTGGGCGTAGGCGCGGGCACGCAGGACGGTGAGCACGGCGCCGAGGAAGTAGAGGACCACGCCGACCGCGGCCGCGTAGCCGACGGCCGGGACGGCGAGGCCGGCCAGCAGGCCGAGGGCGCCGGCCGCCTTGGCGACACCGAGCCAGGGCCACCAGGCGCGCGGGACGCCGTAGTCGGCGAGGGGCTTCACGACGTACTCGGCGCCGGCGAAGACGGAGTAGGCCGAGAAGCCGACCATGAGGGCGCCGAGGACGGTGACGACGGTGTGGGCGACGGACATTGGAGTGCTCCTCGTTCGACGGCTGTTCGGTTCGACACTCCCCTGACCCGCGACACCCGACGGATGTGACGGACGCGGGCAAAAAATATTCCGCGCCACTCCGCCGTTGTCCTCGACAACCGCTCCGCCAACGAACTATGCAGCTCTGGCAAGGCCTTGAAGAGACAAGACTTCCCCGGTCACGGGCGTGTTGACTGCGTACGGCAACGCCGCTTCCACCAGA
This sequence comes from Kitasatospora sp. NPDC096204, assembly GCF_044763205.1. Taxonomy (NCBI): domain Bacteria; kingdom Bacillati; phylum Actinomycetota; class Actinomycetes; order Kitasatosporales; family Streptomycetaceae; genus Kitasatospora; species Kitasatospora sp. NPDC096204. The sequence continues at coordinate 78,045 of NZ_JBIWFT010000037.1, read as the reverse complement.
CTGGGCGCCGACCCGACGTCAACTCCGAGGAGGGCAAGCCCATGAACGTCACCGTTCGGCTCGCACAGCAGCCCGAGGCCGACGAACTGCTCGGACGCAGCGCGCTCGCCGCGCTCGTCGGCATGCTGCTGGACCAGCAGGTCCCGATGGAGTGGGCGTTCACCGGCCCGCTGACCATCGCCCAGCGCCTCGGCCACGACGACCTGGACGCCCACGAGATCGCCACCTACAACCCGGAGGAGTTCGTCGCGCTCCTCTCCGCGAAGCCCGCGGTCCACCGCTACCCGGCCGCGATGGCCAAGCGGGTGCAGCAGCTCTGCCAGTTCCTCGTCGCGCAGTACGACGGCGACGCCGCCGCGCTCTGGAAGAACGTCCGCACCGGCAAGGAGCTGCTCAGCCGCCTCAACGCCCTGCCCGGCTTCGGCAAGCAGAAGTCGCAGATCTTCCTGGCCCTGCTCGGCAAGCAGTACGGGGTACGGCCCGAGGGCTGGCGCGAGGCGGCCGGGGTGTACGGCGAGGAGGGCGCGCACCGCTCGGTGGCCGACATCACCGGGCCCGAATCCCTCACCCTGGTACGGGAGTTCAAGCAGGAGGTGAAGCGCGCGGCGAAGGAGGCCAAGGCCGCCGCCAAGCCGCGCACCACCACCCGCGCGTCCGTCGCCTCCGCCGCCGCCCCGACCGGTGCGCGCTGATCACCGACCGACCCGATCGGCCAGAACGATCAGACCGGCCCACCCGACCGCCCACCCCGCCGGCCGGGCCCTCCCAGAGCGCGACGCGGGCCCCGGCCGCGCCGCGCGACCGGGGCCCGCGTACGGGAGCACTCCGTCAGAGCAGGACCGGCTCCTGCTCCTCCGCGGTGGAACCGGCCGAGCCGTCGGCACCGACCGATCCGGCCGCCGACCCGGCCACCGCCCCGGCCGACCCGGCCGCCTTGCGCCGCCGCGGCAGCGCGAACATCAGCAGGAACACCGCGAGCAGCACCCCGGCGACCCACCACATCGCGTGCACGAAGGCCCCGCCGAACGCCGTCCCGAGCGCCTCCGGCGCGACCACGTCGTCCATCGCCCCGAAGAAGGCCACCGAGACCAGGCCGAGCCCGAGCGCGTTGCCCACCTGCTGCACGGTGTTGATCAGCCCGGACGCCGAACCGGCGTGCTCGCGCGGCACCTCCGCCAGCACCGCGTCGGTGATCGGCGCGACGATCAGCCCCATCCCGAGGCCCATCACCACCAGCGGCAGCGCCATCTGCCAGGCCGTGATCGCCGTCCCGTACCGGTCCGCCTCCCAGATGTAGACGAGCACGCCCGCCGCCATCACCAGCGCGCCGGTCTGCAGCACCTTCCGCCCGAACCGCGGCACCAGCTTCTGCACCGACAGCCCGGCCGCCGTGGAGACCGCGATCGAGAACGGGATGCCGGTCGCACCGGCCTTGAGCGGGCTCCAGCCCAGCCCCACCTGCATGTAGAGGGTCCAGACCAGGAAGTAGATGCCGAGCGCCACGCCGAAGGCCAGCTGCACGCAGATCCCGGCCGCGAAGGACTTCACCCGGAACAGCGCCAGCTCCACCAGCGGCGAGCCGTCCCGCCGCGTCTTGACCCGCTCGTACACCACGAACAGCGCGAACACGGGCAGGCTGCCGGCCATCGACAGGTAGCCCCACAGCGGCCAGCCGGCCTCCCGGCCGTGCGTCAGCGGGTAGATCAGCATCAGCAGGCCGAGGCTGGCCAGCGCCACGCCCACCAGGTCCAGCTTCAGCGCCTGGTCGGCCTTCGACTCGTCGATGAAGCGGCGGCCGAGCAGCAGCCCGGCGATGCCGACCGGCAGGTTGATCAGGAAGATCGGACGCCAGGCCAGGCCGAACAGGTCCCACTCGGTGAGCAGCGCGCCGATCAGCGGACCGGAGACCGCGCCCAGGCCGACCACGGCGCCGAACAGGCCGAACACCTTGCCGCGCTCCTCCGCCGGGAAGGTCGCGTGGATGATCGACAGCACCTGCGGCACCATCAGCGCCGCCGTCCCGCCCTGGAGCAGTCGGGTCGCGATCAGCATCTCCGGGCCGGAGGCCAGTCCGCACAGCGCCGAGGCCAGCGTGAAGCCGCCGATCCCGATCAGGAACACCCGCTTGCGGCCATGGATGTCGCCCAGCCGGCCGCCGGTGATCAGGCCGATCGCGAAGGCCAGCGCGTAGCCGCCGGTGACCCACTGGATGGCGCTGAAGGAGGCGCCGGTGTCCTGCTGGATGCTCGGGATCGCGATGTTGACGATGGTCACGTCCACCAGGTCCATGAAGGAGGCGACCATCACGATCGTCAGCGCGATCCACCTCCGCCGGTCCGCTGCCGCGGTGCTCATTCGGTTGTCCTCTTTCTTACGCACGTCCGGGACGCTCTTCTCCACGCCCATGACAGTACGGGGCATGTAGGTCAGAACCTGTCCCAGTTCGCGGCCGCCACCGCCCGCCCCCGCCCGCCTCCCGAACGGCGTGCCGGACGGCATGCTGGACGGCATGACCGACACCCCGGCCCGGCTGCTGAGCCTCCTGTCCCTGCTCCAGACCCCGCGCGAGTGGCCCGGCAGCGAGCTCGCCGAACGTCTCGCCGTCAGCCCCCGCACCATCCGGCGCGACATCGACCGGCTGCGCGAGCTCGGCTACCCGGTGCGGGCCAGCATGGGCGCGGACGGCGGCTACCGGCTGGTCGCGGGCACGGCGATGCCCCCGCTGCTGCTGGACGACGAGGAGGCGGTGGCCATCGCGGTCGGGCTCCGCGCGGCGGCCGGGCACGCCGTGGTCGGCATCGAGGAGGCCTCGGTCCGGGCACTCGGCAAGCTGCTCCAGGTGCTGCCGGGGCGGCTGCGGCACCGGGTCGGGACGCTCAACTCCGCGACGGTGCCGCTGCTCACCGGGGACGGCCCGACCGTCGACCCGGAGGACCTCACCGTGCTCGCCCGCGCCGTCACCGCCCGGGAACGGCTGCGCTTCGGCTACCGGGCGTACGACGGCGCCGAGACCAACCGGCAGGTCGAGCCCGAGCGGCTGGTCTCGGTCGGCCGCCGCTGGTACCTGGTCGGCTACGACCTGGACCGCTCGGACTGGCGGCTCTTCCGGGTCGACCGGGTGAGCGGCCCGGCCACCACCGGCGTGCGCTTCACCCCGCGCCCGCTCCCCGCCGAGGACGCCGCCGCGTACGTGGCGGGCAAGCTGCGTCGCCCGTCACCGAGCGGCACCGTGGTCGCCACCGTGCACGCCCCCGCCGAGCGGGTCCGCCACAGCCTGCGGCCGGGCGACGCGGAGGTCGAGCCGATCGACGCGCACAGCTGCCGGCTCCGCTCCCGCTCGGACTCGCTGGAGTGGACGGCGATGCGGCTGCTGTCGCTGGACTGCGCCTTCGAGGTGCACGAGCCGCCGGCGCTGCGCGAGCACCTGCGCCGGCTCGCCGCCCGCGCCCGGCACGCGGCGGGCCCGGAGGACGAGCCCCGCGCCCGGCACGCGGCGGGGCATCAGGCCTAGACCCCGACCCGGTACCAGCCGTTTCCGGAGCGGAACCAGAGCACGCCGTCCCGGCCGTACGCGCGCTCCCGGTCGAGCTCCCCGAGGCCGCCCACCCGCTCGCGGCGCACCTCCCGCCAGCCCTTCCGGCTCTCCCGTTCGCAGCGCAGCAGCTCGCCACCGGGCTGGAGGAACACGGCGCGGTCCCCGGTGATCGCGAAGCCCACCGGCTGCCGGGCCGGCAGCCGCATGACGACGGGCTTGTCCTCGGCGGGGTCGATCCCGGTGAGGTGGCTGCGCTCCCCGTACCAGGCCAGCCAGGTCCGCCGCCCCTCGGTGGCGGCGGCGAGGCCCTCCGTCGGGCTGTCGCCCAGCTCCTTGAAGTCCGGACGCCAGACGATCCGCCCGGCGGTGTCCAGCCCGAGCAGGCCGCACTGGGCCAGCGGGTTGTCGCCGAAGTTGCCCTCGTCCCCGAAGGCCAGCCAGATCCGGCCGTCCCGGTCGGTGGTCAACGCCTGAACGTCGTCGCCGAGTTGCAGCTCCCGGGCCGGGCTGCCGTCCGGCCCGAACACCAGGCCGTTGCGCTCCCAGCCGTCCGCCGACTCCTCGGCCCGGCGCCCGGCCAGCAGCACCCGCCCTCCCGGCAACAGCGCCAGGAGGTCGGGCGAGACCCCGACCCCGGCCAGCGGCACCCGCCACTCGCCCCGCGGGCCGCGCACCACCACCTCGCCGTCGAACGGCAGCCGGGCGTACGGCCACGATCCGGCCGGTGCCACGTACTGCTCCGGCACCACGAGGACGGCCAGTTCCCCGCCCGGCCCGACCGTCCAGGTCAGGGCCCGGCGGCCGGCCCGGACGTCCTCCTCGGGCAGCCGCCAGACCTCGACCGGACGATCGGACACGGCCAAGGCTCAGACCCCGTACTCGGCGGTCAGCAGCGCCCGGCCCAGGGTGTGGAAGGTGAGGTTGAAGCCCACCTGGGCCGGCGGGGTGTCGGCGGCGACGTCCAGCTTCTCGACGTCCAGCGCGTGCACCGCGAAGACGTAGCGGTGCGGGGCGCCGGGCGGCGGGGCGGCGCCGTCGTACCGGTTGGACGGGAAGTCGTTGCGGCCGTGGAAGGAGGCCCCGCCGGGCAGGTCGGCGTCCGAGGACCCGGCGCCGCGCGGCAGCTCGGTGGTGTCGGCGGGCAGGCCGAGGGCGAGCCAGTGCCACCAGCCGGAGCCGGTCGGCGCGTCCGGGTCGTAGCAGGTGACCGCGATGCTCCGGGTGCCCTCCGGCAGGCCCGACCAGGACAGCTGCGGCGAGAGGTTGCCGCCGGCGTGGATGAACTCCTGCCCCAGCGTGCCGCCTTCGGTGATGTCCTCGCTGCTCAGCGGGAACGACGGCACCTTCGGCAGGAACTCGTACGGCAGCGGCGGGCGATTGCTCATGGGGTGTGCCACCTCTCACGGTCGGAATGACACAGGTCACTGTAATGGGGTGCACGCGCGCTCCCGGCGCCCCTAGAGTCGGTGACATGGCCGCCAAATTCGCCCAGTTGTTCGCAGACTCCCGCCGCGCGCTGTTCACGATGCTCGGTGTCCAGGCCGTCATCTGGACGGTGCAGGTGGCCAACTGGCTGGGCGACTACGGGCTGTCGCGGGAGTTCGGCCTGCGCTCGGAGCAGGTCGGCGACCTGCCGGAGATGTTCACCTCGCCGTTCCTGCACTTCAGTTGGAGCCACATCGAGGCCAACTCCTTGCCGCTGTTCGTACTCGGCTTCCTGTCCGCCTACCGGGGCATGCGGAAGTTCCTGCTGGCCAGCCTGGTGATCGCGGTGTCCGGCGGCCTGCTGGTCTGGCTGCTGGAGAGCCCGAACACCGTGACGGCCGGCGCGAGCGGCATGGTCTACGGCTACCTGGGCTACGTGGTGCTGCGCGGCGTCCTGGACCGCAACGTGCTGGACGCGGTGGTCGGCATCGTCGTCGCGGCGGTCTACTCGACCATCCTGATCGGGGTGCTGCCGGTCACCCCCGGCGTCAGCTGGCTGGGGCACCTCGGCGGGCTGGTCGGCGGACTCGCCGCCGCCGTCCTGCTCCGCGACCAGCCGGCCTCGAAGCGGGCCCCGAAGTCGGCCGCGAAGCAGGCGAGCACCCCGGACAGCCCGGGAACCGCCCTGCTCAAGCAGCTGGACGAGCTCGGCCTGTAGCCGGCGCCACGGTCGGCCGCGGCCCCGTCACCCACCCGGGCCATCAGGTATAGACCAATCCCGACCCCTGCGGATAGCGTGGACGGCTCACCCTCCCCCAGCTCCGGAGCCGCACCGTGGAGTCGTCCGTCCTCGCCTTCGCCACCGACCTGCTCGACGAGGGCGCCGACACCTTCTTCGGGAACCTCACCGACCGCGCCGGGGTCGGCGGCGTCACCCTCGCCTCGGTGTACCACGAGGCCCGCGACGTCTTCCCGCACAACCCCCGCCGGGTGCTCCGCCACCTGGAGCCGGGCGCGGCGTACTTCCGCCCCGACCCGGTCCGCTGGCTGGGCCGCCGCCTCGCGCCCGTGCCGTCCACCGCGATCGGCGAGCGCGACCCCTTCGCCGAGGCCGCCGGGGAGGCCCGTCGCCGCGGCCTGAAGCTGCACGCCTGGACGGTCTTCTGCCACAACGACCGGCTCGGCTTCGCCCACCCCGACTGCGCCCCGGCCAACGCCTTCGGCGACCGCCACCTCACCGAGCTCTGCCCGGCGAACCCGGAGGTCAGGGAGTACGCGCTGACCCTGGTCGCCGAACTCGCCCGGTACGGCGTGGACGCGATCCGCGCCGAGTCCCTGCACTTCCACGGCCTGCGCCACGGCTACCACCACGAGCGCTACTTCGAGGAGCTGGGCCCGACCGCCGAGGCCCTGCTCGGGGTCTGCTTCTGCCCGCACTGCCGCGCCGCCGCCACCGGCGCCGGGGTCCCTGCCGATGAGGTGGCCGAGGCGGTCCGCGCCGAACTGCGCCGCCGGCTGACCGACGAGTCCGCGGCCGCCGAGCCGGCCGACCTGAGTGCCCTCGCCGACGGCGCCTTCGCCGCCTACGTGGACGCCTCCGCCGCCACCGTCACCTCGCTGGCCGCCGACCTCACCGAGCAGGCCCGCCGGCACGGCATGCGGCTGAGCTTCATGGACGGCGGCGGCCCGGGCAGGGGCTGGCTCGCCGGCATCGACCTGCCCGCCCTCGCGCAGGTCACCGACCAGGTCGAGACCCTCGGCTACGAGCGGACCCCGGAGGCCGTCCGGGAGAAGATCGCCGCCTTCGCCCTGCACGGCGTCCGCCCGCGGTCCATGGCGGTGATCCTGCGCCCGATGTCCTCCGACTGCGACGGCCCGGAGAACCTCGCCGCCAAGATCGCCACCCTGCGCGAACTCGGCGTCCCCGAGGTGGAGTTCTACCACTACGGCCTGATGCGGCTGTCCTCCCTGGACCGGATCGGCGCCGCACTGGCCGGCTGACCGCCCGGCGCCGCCGCTCAGCGCCGCTCAGCGCCGCTCAGCGCCGCCGCTTGGACGTCCCGAACAGGCTGCGCGAGATCTCCTGCCCGAGCTGCCTGCCCGCCGAGCGCGCGAAGGACTTCACGGTCGGGTTGTCGAGCAGCGAGCCCAACAGCCCGCCCGCGCCCTGGGGTTCCGCCCGCCGCCGCGCGGGCTCGGCGGGTGCCGACGGGGCAGGCTCGACCGGCGCCGGCGCCGGCCTGGGCGCGCGCGCCGCCAGCTTCTCGTACGCCGACTCCCGGTCGATCGCGTCCCGGTAGCGCGCCGTCAGCGGCGAGGCGTCCACCGCCGCCCGCAGTGCCGCCGCCTCGATCGGCCCCATTAGCGACCGCGGCGCCCGCAGCCTGGTCGCCGCGACCGGTGTCGGCGCGCCCCTCTCGGAGAGGACGGTGACCACGGCCTCGCCGGTGCCCAGCGAGGTCAGCACCGTGCCGAGGTCGTATGAGGAGCGCGGGAAGGTCGAGACGGTGGCCTTGAGCGCCTTGGCGTCGTCCGGGGTGAAGGCGCGCAGCGCGTGCTGCACCCGGTTGCCCAACTGGGCCAGCACGTCGGACGGGACGTCCCGCGGCGTCTGGGTCACGAAGAAGATGCCGACGCCCTTGGAGCGGATCAGCCGCACGGTCTGGGTGATCGCCTCCAGGAAGGCCTTGGAGGCGCCCTTGAACAACAGGTGCGCCTCGTCGAAGAAGAACACCAGCTTGGGCTTGTCCGGGTCGCCCACCTCGGGCAGCTCCTGGTAGAGGTCGGCGAGCAGCCACATCAGGAAGGTGGAGAACAGCCGCGGCCGGTCCTGCACCGCGGGCAGCTCCAGCACCGAGACCACCCCCCTGCCCTCCGGAGTGGTCCGCAGCAGCTCGGCGGTGTCGAACTCGGGCTCGCCGAAGAACGCCCCGGCGCCCTCGTTCTCCAGCACGGTGAGCGCGCGCAGGATCACCCCGGCGGTCGCCGCCGAGAGCCCGCCGATGGTCCGCAGCTCCTCCCTGCCCTCGGGCGAGGCGAGGAAGGCGATCACCGCGGTGAGGTCCTTGAGGTCGTAGAGCTCCAGGCCCTTGCGGTCGGCGTAGTGGAACACCAGGCTGAGCGAGGACTCCTGGGTCTCGTTCAGGTCGAGCACCTTGGCGAGCAGCAGCGGCCCGAAGCTGGTGACGGTGGCCCGGATCGGGATGCCCGCGCCCTGCCCGCCGAGCGAGTAGAACTCGGCCGGGCAGCCCTGCGGCGCCCACTGCTGCCCCACCTCGGCGGCCCGGGCGGCGGTCCGCTCGCCCGGCGCCCCGGGCGCGGCGACGCCGGAGACGTCCCCCTTGATGTCGGCCAGGAACACCGGCACGCCCTGCTCGGAGAGCTGCTCGGCGATCAGCTGGAGGGTCTTGGTCTTGCCGGTGCCGGTGGCCCCGGCGACCAGCCCGTGCCGGTTGAGCACGCCCAGCGGGATGCGCACCTGGGCGTCCGGGTACGCGGTGCCGTCCAGCAGCACCGCACCGAGGTCGAGCGCCGGCCCGGTGAAGGCGTACCCGTCGGCGATCTCCCGGACGGCCGGAGGGGTGAGGTCGGAGGACATCGGTGCACACTCCTGAGCGGATCGGAACGCTTCGGAACGCTTCGGCATCGGCGCGGAACCCGATCGGCACCGGGCGATGTTCGCGACATTTCCCATCAAACAGCCGCATTCGTCCATGCGCAGTTCACACCGGCGCGCGTGGCGGCGCCGCGGCTGCTGCGCCATCCGCCGCCCAAACGGTAGGCTTTCCGTGTGATCTTCAAGCGCATCGGCAGTGGGCGACCGTACCCGGATCACGGCCGGACGAGCACCCGCCAGTGGGCTGACGTCGCCCCGCGCCCGGTGCGACTCGACCAGCTGGTGACCACCAAGGGTCAACTCGACCTCGAAACCCTTCTGGCCGAGGACTCGACGTTCTACGGGGACCTCTTCGCCCACGTGGTGAAGTGGCACGGCGACCTCTACCTGGAGGACGGCCTGCACCGGGCCGTCCGCGCGGCGCTGCAGCAGCGCCAGGTGCTGCACGCCCGTGTCCTCGAAATGGAGTGACGGGCCCCACCGCGGGGCCGTCCCTCCCGCACGGACCTTCCGGACCGCTCCCCGCCACCCGGCGGAGGGCGGTCCGTCCGTACCCCGGTACCCCCTTTCGGGTACCGGGGTACGCCAGATGATGATCGTTTAGTACCTTCGAAGCCGTACGGCACTACGCTGCTGACTACGGCCGCGACCAGGGATTCCACCCGCACCGGGGGAGGTCCCCACCCGGCCGATCCGTCATCCCGACCCCGCCCCGGTACGAGGGGGAGACAAACCGTGAGCATGTTGACTCCCCGAGGCCTCAAGGGGAAGCAGTACCGCGTCACCGGCAACACCTACCCGCGGTTGGGCCGACCCCCGAAGAAGAGCCGCAAGGTGGTCGCCGCACTCGCCGGCCTGCTCGCCCTGGCCCTGGTCGCGCTCGGCGGCGTGCAGCTGTACGACATCTTCACCGGCAGGAACAAGAACGCCTCGGCCCAGGCCTGCGCGGCCCCGTCCGGCAAGGCCCTGGCCGCGCCGACCCCGGGGGCCACCCCGGGAGCCCCCGCCGCCGGTGCGCCGGCCGCCGGGCAGGGCGACCCGAACGCCGTCCCGCAGCCCACCGCGGTCACCGTGAACATCTACAACGCCACCACCAAGGCCGGTCTGGCCGGCCGGACGGCCGAGGAGTTCAAGAAGCGCGGCTTCGTCATCGGCAAGGTCGGCAACGCCCCGGCCGAGCTGGACAAGAAGGTGCCCGGCACCGCCCAGGTGATCGCCGGCCCGACCGGCGCCGGCGCGGGCACCCTGGTCAGCTCGCAGATCGCCGGGGCCGCCGTCACCGCCGACGCCCGCACCGACACCAGCGTGGACTTCGTGATCGGCGACAGCTACAACGCCCTGCTGGACGAGACCCAGGCGGCCGCCGCCCTCGCACTGGCCACCAAGCCCTCCCCCACCCCGACCGCCACCGGCAGCTGCTGAGCGGACGTACGGACGAACAGGAGAGCCCCCGGCAGACGCAGTGCCGGGGGCTCTCGGTGTTCGGTGGTTCGGGTGGGCAGACTCAGCCGGCCGTGCCGTAGAGCCGGTCGCCCGCGTCGCCCAGGCCGGGGACGATGTAGCCGTTCTCGTTGAGCCGCTCGTCCAGGGCGGCGGTGACCACGGTGACCGGCAGGTCCGCCAGCTCCCGTCGCATCACCTCGACGCCCTCGGGGGAGGCCAGCAGCACCACGGCGGTGACGTCGGTGGCGCCGCGCTCGATCAGCATCCTGATCGCGGCGACCAGGGTGCCACCGGTGGCCAGCATCGGGTCGAGCACGTAGACCTGGCGGCCGGAGAGGTCGTCCGGCATCCGGGTGGCGTAGGTGGAGGTCTCGAGGGTCTCCTCGTTGCGGACCATGCCGAGGAAGCCGACCTCGGCGGTCGGCAGCAGGCGGGTCATCCCGTCCAGCATGCCGAGACCGGCCCGCAGGATCGGGACGACCAGCGGACGCGGGTAGCTGAGCCGGGTACCCAGCGTGACCGCCACGGGGGTGGTGATCTCCACCTCGTCGGTGCGGACGTCCCGGGTGGCCTCGTACGCGAGGAGGGTCACCAGCTCGTCGGTCAGGCGACGGAAGGTCGGCGAGTCGGTGCGCTCGTCGCGCAGGGTGGAGAGCTTGTGGGCGACCAGGGGGTGGTCGACGACGTGGAGACGCATGTATCGAGGTTAGCCCGCTCCTGGACGGGTGTACGACCCGCCGTGCCCCACCCGCGTGCCGATCCGGGTGACACGCCGGTGACACGCCGTGACCCGCCGCGGCTGTCCGGCCGGAAGCGCCCTCTGTGGTATCAACCGTGCCGTTCTGGGAATGTCACGTCTTATGACGAGCAACCCGAACGCCGGGGACGGCTCGATGGACGAGCCCTTCGACGGGGCGGGCCGCAGCCAGGGCCCGCCGTACGACCACCCGGAGACCGAGGCGGAGCGCCGCAAGCGGCGGGCCGTCTTCCTGCGCGAGCTCACCGAGGCGCGCGAGCTGCGGGAGCGGGTCCAGCCCCGGCGGACCAAGGAGCGGCGGATGCGCGAGGCGATGCGGATGCGAACCTTCCGGATCTGACACGGCCCGGAGGCGCCCCCGGCCCGTCCTGACGTGATCCTCCCGCGCCCCCGGCGCGGGCCCCCGACGACCCGCGAGCGGCGGCGGCAACCCCCGTTCCGGCGTTCGGAGCAACTTTCGACCGGCTTCGGACCGCCCCGGCCGGAAAACGCCCTCCGCCACCCGGTTCTTCCGACACGACCTGCAAAGACGCGCTGCCGAACACCCCCCGCGAGGGCGGGCTTTCTGTCACGATTCCGATGGGACGGTCCGAACAAGCGGACCGCCTCTGGCGCGGGGGCGGCCAGTTTTCCGCGTTGCCCGTGCGCGCCGACAGCCGAGACCGATGATCTTGGGAGTGTCCCTGGTGGCGTACTTCGCTGCAGTGCTTGCTCGCACCGAGGACGGGTGGGATGTGAGCGAGACGGAGCTCGACGACGTCGAGGCCCTGGCCGATCTGGCCGACCTGGCCCGCGACTCCGCCCAGGACGACGACAGCGTCCTGATCTTCATCGAACAGGAGGACGCCTGGTTCGCCATCGTCCGCGTGGACGGCGAGGAGGACCCGCGGATCTTCGTGTCGGACGGCGCCGCGGCCGCCCGCAGCTCCTACGGCTCCGTCCTCACCGACGAGTTGGTCGACCAGGCCGGAGAGAGCGAGTTCGGCGACCTGGACCACCTGCTGGACGAGGCAGAGGAGGCCGAGGAGCAGGACGAGGAGGAGGCCGACGTCCGCGGCGGTGTCCCGGTCGGCCCGCTCGGCGACGCCCACCTGCTCACCGAGTTCGGTCTCGCCTCCGAGGAGCTGCTCGCGCTCAGCGGCGAGGGCGCGGTGCCGGGCGACGCCCTGGAGGAGATCGCCGAGGCGCTCGGCTGCGGCGAGGTCCTGGAGGCCGTCCGGTAGCGGGGTCGGCCGTGCCGGTGTCCGCCACCGGATACCCGACACTGGATGCCATGCAGCCCGCCACCTCGCTGACCGTTCCGCACGTCCCCCCGCTGCCCGCCCCCGTCCGCCCCGACCCGGTCCGCGACCGCTGGGCGGCGTCGATGCGCCTCGCCATCGCCGAGGCCGCACTGGCGCCGGCCACCGGGGACGTACCGGTCGGGGCGCTCGTCCTGGGCCCGGACGGCCGGGTGATCGGGCGCGGCCACAACGAGCGCGAGGCGGTCGGCGACCCGACCGCGCACGCCGAGGTGGTCGCGATCCGGCAGGCGGCGGAGCACTTGAGGCAAGCCGCGCGCAGCGCGCCGAACAAGGGTGACGGTGGGCGACGGGAGGGCGAGTGGCGGCTGAGCGGCTGCACGCTGGTCGTCACGCTGGAGCCGTGCACGATGTGCGCCGGGGCCATCGTGCTGTCCCGGATCGACCGGGTGGTCTACGGCGCCCTCGACGAGAAGGCCGGCGCGGCCGGCTCGCTCTTCGACGTGATGCGCGACCGCCGGCTCAACCACCGCCCCGAGGTGGTCTGGGGCGTCCTCGCCGAGGAGTGCGGCGAGCAGCTGCGCGCCTTCTTCGACGCCCACCGCTGAACACCGCCCGCCGAGGGCCCGCCGGACGCCGCGGCGATACGGATTTCGTGACTGCGCCACCCCTCCGGTAGAGTTCCTCTCGGTAGCGTGTCCGAGCGGCCAAAGGAGCACGCCTCGAAAGCGTGTGTGGGGGCAACTCCACCGTGGGTTCGAATCCCACCGCTACCGCTCGAAAGCCCGAGGGCCCGTCCGATCCGGACGGGCCCTCGGCGTTTGTCGGGTCGGTGCGCCGCCCACCGGCGCCGTGCGCGGATCGGCGCGGACACGGGGGCGGGAACGAAGAACGGCTCCGTACCCCGGGCCGATGACCACCGGTGCCCGGTCCGTACGGAGCCTGGAGGGGGGAGCGGCTCGGGGGGACTGACCGCTCCCCCGGCGGAGTCCCACAACCGGCGCCGCGTCGGGGGGAAGCCGCGGCCACCGGTCCCACAGCGGGGAGCTCCGGATCCATGCACCGGGGATTCCTGCCAGATCCTCGGTACGTCTTCCATCCTGCCGCCCGGCCCGCGGCGGGGCACCCGGAGAAAGGCCTCACTCGCGGGGACCTTCGTCCCGCCGGCCGAACGCGTCGCACACTTGATAGCCCGTCCGGGTGGATAAGCTGCCCCTGCAGGCCGCTCGGGGACCGGATGACGGCGGCCCACGGCTCGGAGGAAGGTCACCCGATGGCGCAGGCGAAGAAGATCGGCATGGTCCTCCTGCTCGTCTTCGTGCTCTACTCGATCATCACCTCCCCCTCCCGGTCCGCCGAGCTGGTGCAGCTCGGGTTCGAGGGGATCTCGAACGCGGCCAAGGCGGTCGGCACCTTCATGACCGGTCTGATCAAGTGACGGACGGCCTGCGACCGGGCCCCACGCACCGGCTACGGTGAGCGGGACCCTCTGTCCCCGTCCGCGAGGAGCGGCAATCGTGATCCGCCACCTGGTCCTGTTCAAGCTCAACGAAGGCGTCCGCAAGGACGAAGAGCGCGTGCTCGCCGGCGCCAAGGCCTTCGAGGCGCTCGGCGCGGTGATCCCCGAGCTGCGCGAGTGGGAGTGCGGCTGGAACACCACCGAGCGCGACATCGCGTACGACTACGCGATCAACAGCCTGGTCGAGGACCGCGACGCCCTCCAGGCCTACCTGACCCACCCGGACCACCAGGCGGCGGCCGGCCTCTGGCGCGAGTTCGCCACCTGGGTCATCGCCGACGTCGAGGTCTGAGCACCCGTCCGGCCCCGAACCCTCCGACCGGCCCGCCCCGAGCCGGTCCCGCGCCCGTCCCGGGCCCTTCCCCCGGACGGCCGCCGCGCCCCGTCCGCACCGCGGGCGGGGCGCTCCGCTCCGCCCCGGAGCGATCCGTGCGGCGCTTCGCCGGCCGACCCCGAAGACGTCGCAAGCCCCACCAACACACCTCCGTCGGGTGCTTGCCCGACCTGTGCCCACCTTGTGATGCTATGACCGGTTTTGCCGGACCTGGCTAGGTGGAGAACCGGCCGCGACACCCGATCCGCGGGGCCCGCCGTTGACGACTTTGGGAGGGGTGAGGTCTCCGTGGACGAAGTGCTGGCTGCGATCACCAGCCCGGCCGGCGAGATCCGCCCGGACCGGCTGCGCGGCCCCGGCGGCCGGCCCGTCGTGGACGTCCGGACGCTGACCCGGGTGCTGTTCGAGCGGCTCGCCGAACTGCCCCCCGACGCCCCCGAGCGGGAACGGGTCAGGGCCGCCCTGATCGAGGTGAACATCCCGCTGGTCCGCTACGCGGCCACCCGGTTCCGCAGCCGCAGCGAGCCGATGGAGGACGTCGTCCAGGTCGGCACGATCGGCCTGATCAACGCGATCGACCGCTTCGACCCCGGCCGCGGCGTCCAGTTCCCCACCTACGCGCTGCCGACCATCCTGGGCGAGATCAAGCGCTACTTCCGGGACAACGTCCGCACCATGCACGTCCCGCGCCGGCTCCAGGAGCTGTGGGTCCAGGTCAGCGGCGCGATGGAGGAGCTGACGGTGCTGCACGGGCGGGTGCCCAAGGTGCCCGAGATCGCCGCCAGCCTGCGGATCCCCGAGGAGGACGTCCGGGCCTGTCTGGACGCCGGGCGGGCCTACAACGCGGCGTCCCTGGAGGCCGCGCAGGAGCACGAGGGCGGGCTCGCCCTGCTCGACCGGCTCGGGTACGAGGACTCCGCGCTGGCCGAGGTCGAACACCGGGACATGGTCCGCCACCTGCTGGTCCAGCTCCCCGAACGGGAGCGGCGGATCGTGATGCTGCGCTTCTTCGCCAACCTGACCCAGTCCCAGATCAGCACCGAGCTGGGGATGTCCCAGATGCACGTGTCCCGGCTGCTCTCACGGATCCTGACCAGGCTTCGGACCGGCAACTCCTGGGAAGAGTGAGATTGCAGCGCGTCACCCCGGCGTGACATCTTGCGACGTTCGGGTTTGCCGTGGACCGTGTTCCGGTATGGAGGGGGAAGGCCCTCGCCCGGGAACCACCGTGCGACGGCCCCCGTTCAACTGACAGTCACAAGGGGGTGGGTGCATGTCCGGAGAGCTGGGCACTGCGGAGATCCACGCTGGCCAGGCCAACGGCACGGCCGTCGTCGAGGACCTGGTCCCGCGGCAGCGGGTCGAACCGGTCCGGCCGCCCGGCCCCGACGCGGGATCGGAGACGCCGCCCGGCTCCGGGCTGGACACCCGGACGCTCTCCCGCTCGCTGTTCCTGCGGCTGGCCTCGCTGGACCCGGGCAGCACCGAGCACGCCTACGTCCGCGACACCCTGATCGAGCTCAACCTGCCGCTGGTCCGGTACGCCTCGGCGCGCTTCCGCAGCCGCAACGAGCCGATGGAGGACATCGTCCAGGTCGGCACGATCGGCCTGATCAAGGCGATCGACCGGTTCGACCCGGAGCGCGGGGTGGAGTTCCCCACCTTCGCGATGCCCACCGTGGTCGGTGAGATCAAGCGCTTCTTCCGGGACACCAGTTGGTCGGTCCGCGTTCCGCGTCGACTCCAGGAGCTGCGGCTGGCGCTCACCAAGGCCGGCGACGAGCTCTCCCAGCGGCTGGACCGCTCCCCCACCGTCGCCGAGCTGGCCACCTGCCTGGGGGTCAGCGAGGAGGACGTGGTCGAGGGCCTCGCGGTCGGCAACGCGTACACCGCCAGCTCGCTCGACTCCAGCACCGGCGAGGAGGACAGCGACGGGCCGCTGGCCGACCGGCTGGGCTACGAGGACCTCGCGCTGGAGGGCGTCGAGTACCGGGAGTCGCTCAAGCCGCTGCTGGCCAAGCTGCCGCCGCGCGAGCGCCGGATCATCATGCTGCGGTTCTTCGGCAACCTGACCCAGTCGCAGATCGGCGAGGAGATCGGGATCTCCCAGATGCACGTCTCCCGGCTGCTCACCCGGACGCTCACCCAGCTGCGCGAGGGGCTGATCAACGAGGGCTGAGCCCGCCGCACCGGGGCCGGGCCGTTCTTCGGCCCGGCCCCGCGCCGTGTGCCAGGCCGTTCCGACGCGGTGACACGGTTCAGGCCATCGCCGCGCCGCGCCGCCCCGCGACGGGG
This sequence comes from Kitasatospora sp. NPDC096204, assembly GCF_044763205.1. Classification (NCBI taxonomy): domain Bacteria; kingdom Bacillati; phylum Actinomycetota; class Actinomycetes; order Kitasatosporales; family Streptomycetaceae; genus Kitasatospora; species Kitasatospora sp. NPDC096204. The sequence continues at coordinate 61,880 of NZ_JBIWFT010000037.1, read as the reverse complement.
AATCCGCCCGTCAGCCGCTCGGTACCCGCCCGGATCCCGGGCGTCCGGCGCGCCGCGCGGCACCGGGGCCCGCGTCCGACCAGCGGCGTTCCGCCCGGCTCCGGTGACGCATTCCGCACGCTCCGGAATCCCCGCGGCTCGGTATGCTGATCAACCGCACGAGCACTTCCATTGCATATTCGGACTGTCACATGGCACAGCGGTGCCCGATATTGCATGAACCTGCCCAACGGGGCAGCGAGATGTGCAAGAGTGTGATGGGCAAGGGCAACAGTGCAGGTGTCCCCTCCACCCCACTGGGCCACACCGTCGGTAACCACGTGTAGCACTCAGCTTCCGGTTTATCATTCTCAATTCATTATTTGCGCCGCCGGTACGGTTCCGGTCACAATCAGCGCCTTCATGGCCTCGCCATGAACGTTGGTAACAGGTTCGCTGCACTCTCGCCCAATTGGTCCCTCGCACCGCTGTCCCTCGACCAGGATGGGCCCCGGGCAGCCTGCTGCCCGCGAACAGCTACACGGGCGGGCGAGCGGCGAGCAGCGCCGGGCCTGCCCCAAGGGGAGGATCACCATGGGTCGAGCGACCCGAAGAGTCGCCGCGTGCGCGGCGGCAGTCCTGCTGGCCAGCGGCTTGCAGACCACCCTGGCCCACGGCGAGACCACGCCGCCCAGGATCGACCTCACCGTCCTGGTCGTCGACGACGGCGGCCCGTCCGTCGCGGCCATCGCCGCCGAGCTGAAGAGCCAGGGGACGCCCTACAAGGTCGTCAGCCTCAACGACCCCAACCGGCCCGTCATCAACTCCGCTTTCCTGAGCGACACGGTGAACGGCCTGCCCCGGGGGAAGTTCCAGGGCATCGTGCTGCCCAACGAAAACCCCTTCCCCAACAGTGCCGCCGAGATGACGGCGATCGCGAGCTACGAGGCCGCATTCAACGTCCGCCAGATCGACGCGTACACGTGGGCCAACCCGGCGGTGGGTCTGAACTACGCTCAGAATCCCGGATTCGTGGGCACTCTGGACGGATTCCAGGGCGCCACCACCGCCGCCGGAACTTCGGGACCGTTCGGGTACCTCAAGGGCGGCGTCCCGTTCGAGGACAACGACCCGAACGTCAGCGAGAGCTACGGGTACCTGGCCACTCCGCTCGCCGGTCTGCCGGCCGGCGCCTCGTTCGTCCCGCTGGTCGACGCGCCGATACCCAGCACGACCACCCGCGGTTCACTGGTCGGCGAGTACACCCACGACGGCCGCAAGGAACTGGTCGTCACGTTCGTCTACAACCAGTACCAGCAGCAGTACCGCCTGCTGGCCCGCGGCATGGTCGACTGGCTCACCCAGGGCGTCCACCTCGGCTACGACCGCAACTACTTCGCCACCCACGTGGACGACGTCTTCCTGGCCGACGACCGCTGGGACACCGCGCTCAAGTGCACCCCCGGCGACGTCACCTGCCCGCCCGGCACCCCGGACACCGCCAACCCGATCCGGATGACCGTCGACGACGCCAACCACCTCAAGCAGTGGCAGGCCGCCAACAACTTCACCCTGGACATGGTGTTCAACGGTGGCGGCAGCGAGGACTGGAAGGCCGACCACGAGACCACCGTGGACCCCACGGCGGACCGGATGATCGCCGACCAGAGCAGCTACCGGTGGGTCAACCACACCTACACCCACCCGTACCTGGGCTGCGTCCAGAACGTCACCGTGGTGCCGTGGGTCTGCAGCAAGAACGCCGCGGGCGGGACGGTCTGGGTCGACCAGAACACCATCTCCACCCAGATCCAGAACAACTTCGACTGGGCCGCCGCGCGCAGCCTCCAGGTCGACCCGCAGACCCTGGTCACCGGTGAGCACTCCGGGCTGCTGACCGCCCCGCAGGAGACCAGCGACAACCCGTACCTGGCGCCCGCGCTGGCCTCCCACGGCATCAAGTTCACCGCCAGCGACGCCTCCCGCGAGAGCGGCCAGCGCGCCGTCGGCACCTCCACGCTGACCGTGCCGCGGTACCCGATGAACGTCTTCTACAACGCCGGCACGGCGAAGGAGGAGGCCGACGAGTACAACTGGATCTACACCAGCAAGGCCAACGGCGGCAGCGGCGTCTGCGAGAACAACGCCAACTCGACCTGCCTGTCGCAGCCGCTGGACGTCAACACCGGCTACCAGGCGTACATCGTGCCGCTGGAGGCCCGGATCGACCTCGGCCACGTGCTGAACAACGACCCGCGTCCGCACTTCGTGCACCAGTCGAACCTGTCCGAGGACCGCATCCTGTACCCGGTGCTGGAGAAGATCCTCGGCACCTACCGCTCGCTGCACGCGGACAACACCCCGATCGTGAACCTGAGCCAGCGTGAGATCGGCCAGGAGTTCCAGCGCCGCGCGGCCTGGAACAACGCGCTCGCCGCGGGCCAGGTCACCGCCTACCGGGTCGGCAACACCGTCACCGTGAACGCGCCGTCCGGCGTTCAGGTCCAGGCCACCATGCCGACCGGAACTGCTCAGAAGCTGGCCATCGGGACGGGCGGGTTCGGTTCGTCCTACGCCGGTACCCTCTCGGGTTGGGTGGCCCCGGGCGCGCTGCAGAGCAGCATCACCCTGCAGCTGCCGTCCGCGCCGGCCGCCCCGGCGGCCGTCGCCCCGAGCGTCGCGGCCAAGTCCGTCCCGGCCCCGGTGCCGGCGGACAAGAAGGTCGTGCCGCAGGGCGTCGCCACCCCGGTCCCGGTGGGCCCGAGCGACACCACGCGCAAGCCCGCCGCGTCCCTGGTCCCGGGTAGCGGAACCCCGGTGCCCGGCAAGGACGTCGTCGCTGGCACCATCGGTCAGGGCGGCAACGGCCACCACGGCGACACCGCTGCGACGAAGAACGGCAAGGCGTCTGGGGGGACGGCCACGCCGAGCAGCACCACCGGACGCTCCGGCAACCGGTAACCGGTACCACCCGCCGTCAGCGGGGTCGGGCCGGTCGCCCGGCCCGACCCCGCCACGGCTCCCGTTCCGGTCATCCAGGCCGGAACCGACGCAAGAACAGGAGGGGGGACAGGAATGCGCGTCACCCTGCTCACCGAGGGGACGTATCCGCACCAGCACGGCGGCGTGAGCGTCTGGTGCGACCAGCTCGTTCAGGGCATGCCGGACGTCGAGTTCGACGTCATCGCCGTCACCGGAACCGGCCACGAGCCGCTGGCCTGGGAACTGCCCGCCAACGTGCGGTCGGTCACCACCGCACCGCTGTGGGGGCCGGCCTCGGAAGGCCGACCGCCACGCGGCAAGGAGATGCGGCGCTTCCTCAACGCGTACGAGCGCTTCCTGCACTCCATCCTCGATCCGGTCTACACCACCCACTTCGGCACCGAGCTGTACGGCTTCGCCGACCTCGCCCGGCACGGGCTGCTCAGCCCGGCGCTGCGCAGCGAGCGCGCCCTGCGCACCCTCCAGCACGTCTGGACCCGCGACTACCTGCCGACCGCCGTCTCCCGGCCCACCCTGCACGATGCCCTGAACGCCACCGACCTGCTGGAGCACGCCCTGCGGCCGCTCTCGGTCGAGCCGCCCAAGGACGGCGTCGCGCACGCGGCCAGCGGCGGGCTCGCCACCCTGCCCGGGCTGATCGCCGCTCAGCAGTACGGCGTACCGTTTCTGCTCACCGAGCACGGCATCTACCTGCGCGAGCGCTACCTCGGCTACCGCACCGGCCCGTACCGCTGGCCGGTCAAGGCGCTGCTGCTCGGCTTCTACCGGATGCTCGCCGAGGAGAGCTACCGGCAGGCCGCGCTGGTCACCCCCGGCAACCGGTACAACCGGCGCTGGGAGGAGCGCGGCGGAACGCCGTCCTCGCACATCCGCACCGTCTACAACGGGGTGGACCCGGCGGCCTTCCCGCCGGCCGGCCCCGAACCCGAGACGCCGACCCTCAGCTGGGCCGGCCGGGTCGACCCGATCAAGGACCTGGAGACGCTGATCCGGGCCTTCGCCATCGTCCAGCGCGAGATCCCCGACGCGCGGCTGCGGCTCTTCGGCGGCACTCCCAAGGGCGGCGAGGCGTACCGGGACGGCTGCATAGCCCTGGCCGCCGAGCTCGGCATAGCCGACTCGGTGGCCTTCGAGGGCCGCGTCGCCGACATCACCGACGCGTACGCGGCGGGCAACGTGGTCATGCTCTCCAGCATCAGCGAGGGCTTCCCGTTCACCCTGATCGAGGCGATGTCCTGCGGCCGCGCGACCGTCTCGACCGACGTCGGCGGCGTGCGCGAGGCCGTCGGCGACACCGGACTGGTCGTCCCCCCGCGCGAGCCGGAGCCGATGGCGGCCGCCGCGATCGAGCTGCTGCGCGACCCCGAACGGCGGGCCCGGCTCGGCGAGGGCGCCCGGCTCCGGGTGATCGAGCAGTTCACCCTCCGCCAGAACATCGACGGCTTCCGCGGCATCTACACCGAACTCCTGGGCACCGCCCGCTGGATGCCGGGCGGCATGGTCGCCGTCACCGACCAGGCCCCCAGCCCCGACTGGGACCAGCAGCTGGCCGCCGCCCGCCCCGAGCCGAGCGAGGTCGGGGCGTGAACGAGCGCGGAGAGCGAACCACCGAGAAGCGCGTGTCCCGCGAAGCGGCCGCCGAGCACAGCGAGGTCGGGGCATGAGTGGTCCCTTGCGTCTGATCCCCGGCGAGGGCGGCCCCGAGCACACCATGCAGCTGCGCACGCTGCCGCTCAAGCGCCGCCGCCCCGCCCCGCCGGAGCCGGAGGCGGAGGCGGATCCGGAAGACTCGCTCTACCTGCCCGCGGACCCGCTGGACGAACTCGCCGAGCGCCTGCGCGACGTCTGCGCCGACGCCGTCCACCCGTACGAGATCGCGGCGTTCCTGGAGTCCGACGGCCTCTCGGACGAGCAGGCCGCCCTGCTGTACGGCCGCCCCGACGCCTTCACCGTCGCCGAGGAGCTGTTCGAGAAGGTCGAGCGCCGCTACCCCGGCCCGAGCTCCGAGTTCGCCAACCCCTGGCGGGCCGACCCCTGGCGCTGCGTGGTGCGCGGCCTGGTGTTCGCGCTGCCGGGACTCGGCTACCTGCTCGGCGCCAGCCTGTTCGCGACCACCCGGATGCGCTTCGGCCTGCCCTCGGGCATGCTCGCGCTGTCCGTCGCCACGCTGGTCAGCTGGGGCTTCAACCAGGCACTGGCACACCGCTCCTACCGCTGGCTGAGCCGGCTGCGCCGCCGCGACGCCGCGGTCTGCCTGGCCGTCGGCGCCCCGGCCGGCGCGCTGGTCGCCTCGGCCGCCGCGTACGTGGTCGGCGGGCCGCTCGGCGCGCTGTGCTTCGCCGCCGGGCAGTCCTGCTACCTGGCCGCGGCCACCGTGCTGCTGGTGCTCGGGCGGGAGAAGTTCCTGCTGCTGGCGTTGGCGCCGGCCTCGGTCGGCGCGGGCGTGGTGCTGGCGGTGGACGTCCCGCAGCTGGTCCGTACGGTGGTGCTGCTCGCCTCGGTGGCGCTGGCGGTCGGGCTGGCCGTCCGGGAGCTGCTGGTCTGCATCCGCGGCGGCGAACGCGAGTCCGTCGAGCTGAGGCTGCCGGTCCGCCAGGAACTCCCGCACCTGCTGTTCGGCCTGGCCTGCGGCGCGCTCACGCTGATCGCCGGCCTCGGCGGGACCATCCACCAGGCCGTGCAGACCGGCGGCCACGCCGCGCAGGGGACGTCGACGACCCCGACCGGCCCGGCCATGATCGCGCTGACGCTCAGCCTGGGCCTCGCCGAGTGGCTGCTCTTCCGCTACCGGGCGCTGGCGGTGGCCGCGCTGCGCACCAGCCACACCAGCGGCCAGTTCTCCCGCCGCGCCGGTGCGATCCTGCTCGGCTGTCTGTTCATCTACCTCACCACCGTGGCCGCGCTGGACGCCGCCGCGACCGTGCTGTGGCCCGGCGCCCCCGCGCTCGGCGTGCCGCAGCTCGGCGCGATGCTGCTCCTCGGCGGCTCGCTCTGGCTGGCGCTGCTGCTGAACGCCTTCGGGTTCAGCTGGAGCACCGCCCTCGTCTGTCTGGCCGCCGCGGTCGCCGAGAGCGCCGGGCTGCTGGCAGGTGTGGACCCGATCGTCCTGCAGCTGATCGGCTGCGGGGCGGCCGCCGTCGTCCTCACCGCACTCGCCGGGCCCGCGCTCGGCCGCACCACCCAGCACCGCTGAACACATCGAATATCCCGCACGCCTTCCTTCGCGTGCACCGCCGTACCCGTTCCACCCGAGACACCCACCCGTCGGCGGCGGCCGGCCGTCACCGAGCGTCCGGCCGCCCCGGCAGATCGAGAAAGCGAAATCCGCATGAGCAGCGTCGCGGTAACCGGAGCCGAGGGCTTCATCGGCTCCCACCTCGTCGAGACCCTGGTCGCCGACGGGCACCACGTCCGCGCGATGGTCCAGTACAACTCGTTCTCGTCCTTCGGCTGGCTGGAGACCCTGTCCGCGGAGGTGCTGGAGTCGGTCGAGATCATCCTCGGCGACGTCCGGGACCCTGGCTCGGTCAACGGCCTGGTCAAGGGCACCGAGGCGGTCTACCACCTGGCCGCCCTGATCGCGATCCCGTACTCCTACCGAGCCCCCCACTCGTACGTGGACACCAACGTCACCGGCACCCTGAACGTGCTGGAGGCGGTGCGCCACCTGGAGATCCCCCGCCTGGTGCACACCTCCACCAGCGAGACCTACGGCACCGCGCAGACCGTGCCGATCACCGAGGACCACCCGATCAACACCCAGTCCCCGTACGCCGCCTCCAAGGCGGGCGGGGACCGGCTGGCGGACAGCTACCACGCCAGCTTCGAGACCCCGGTCGTCACCCTGCGCCCGTTCAACACCTTCGGCCCGCGCCAGTCGATGCGCGCCGTCATCCCGACCGTGATCGCCCAGGTCGCGGCCGGCCAGACCGAGATCACCCTCGGCGACCTGCGCCCGACCCGCGACTTCATGTTCGTCAAGGACACCGCCAACGCCTTCCGCACGGTGGGCACCGCCCCCGCCGAGACGGTGGTCGGCCGGACCTTCAACGCCGGCACCGGCGGCGAGATCTCGGTCGGCGACCTGGTCACCCTGATCGGCAAGCTGATGGGCGTGGACCTGGTGGTGAAGGAGGACGAGCAGCGCATCCGTCCGACCAACTCCGAGGTCATGCGCCTGGTCGCGGACGCGACCCGGCTGCGCGAGGCCACCGGCTGGGCCCCGGGGTTCAGCCTGGAGCAGGGCCTGGAGCAGACCATCGAGTTCTTCCGCGAGCCGGCCAACCTGGCCCGCTACAAGACCGACATCTACAACGTCTGACCCGCCGCAACCGATCTTGCTCGTCCTGGTAACCAAGGTTCGTGTCCTGCACATCCTTTCCGTGGGGGAAACACCATGCACGCAGTGATCCTGGCCGGCGGTAAGGGCGTCCGTCTGCGCCCGTACACCACCGCGCTTCCCAAGCCGCTCGTTCCGATCGGCGACCAGCACGCGATCCTGGAGATCGTGATGCGACAGCTCGCCGCCGCGGGCTTCCAGAGCGTCACCCTGGCCATCGGCCACCTCGGCCACATCATCCGCGCCTACGTCGGCAACGGCTCCCAGTGGGGCCTGCGGGTCGGCTACGCCGTCGAGGACAGCCCGCTCGGCACCATGGGCCCGCTGCTCACCATGCAGGAGCGCCTGCCCGAGCACTTCCTGGTGATGAACGGCGACATCCTGACCGACCTGGACTTCGCCGGGGTGCTCAAGCACCACGAGGCGTCCGGCGCCCCGCTGACCATCGCCACCTACGCCCGTCAGGTCAAGATCGACTTCGGGGTGCTGACCACCGCCGAGGGCACCATCACCGGCTTCCAGGAGAAGCCCAGCATCGACTACCGCGTCTCGATGGGCGTGTACGGCGTCTCCCGCTCGGCACTCGCCAAGTACACCCCCGGCCTGCCGCTGGGCTTCGACGAGCTGGTGCTGGACCTGCTGGCCGCCGGGACTCCGCCGGCGGCGTACGAGTTCGGCGGCTACTGGCTGGACATCGGCCGGCCCGACGACTACGACCGGGCCAACGCCGAGTTCTCCACCATCCGCCCGGTCCTGATGCCCTTCGAGCCGACCGGCCCCACACCGGGCGGCGTCGCGGAACTGCCGATCCCGGCCGCCCGCACCGCTCCGGACGACGCGACCGCCGAGCCCGCCACCGCGGGCGTGGAGAGCGACGGACGGGCCGCGTGAGAATCCTGCTCCTCGGCGGCGACGGCTTCCTCGGCCGTCACGCCACCGCCGTCCTGCGGTCACTGCCCGGTGCCACCGTGCTGACCGCGGGCCGGCGGCCCACCCACGACCTCCGGCTGGACCTGGCCACCGCCCAGGCCGGCCCGCTCGGCGAGGAACTGTCCGCGCTGGCCCCCGACGCGGTGGTCAACTTCGCCGGCGCGGTGGCCGGCAGCGCGGTCAAGCTCGCCGAGGTGAACGCCCGCGGCCCGGCGGTGCTCTGCGAGGCGCTGTCCCTCGGCGCCCCGAAGGCCCGCCTGGTGCACATCGGTTCGGCCGGCGAGTACGGCGTCTGCGCGCAGGGCGAGTCCCTCACCGAGGACGCCGACGCCCGCCCGGTCGGCGTGTACGGCGCGACCAAGCTGGCCGGCTCCCTCGCGGTGGCCGGCTCGCCGCTGGACGCCGTGGTGCTACGGGTGTTCAACCCGGTCGGCCCCGGCGCCCCGGCCGGCTCGCTGCCCGGCCGGCTGGCCGCCGAGCTCCGCCGGCTGGCGCCCGAGGGCGCCGACGGCGTGATCACGGTCGGCGACCTCTCCGCGTACCGGGACTTCGTCGACGCCCGGGACGTGGCGAAGGCGGTCGGCCTGGCCGTCACCGCCGACCGTCCGCTCCCCCGGGTGCTCAACCTGGCCTCCGGGCACGCCCGGCAGGTCCGGGCGATCGCCGACGGGCTGGTCGCCGCGGCCGGCTTCACCGGCCGGATCGACGAGAGCGGGGCCGGCTCGGAACGCTCGGCCGGGGTCTCCTGGCAGCAGGCCGACGTGTCGGCCGCCGCCCGGGAACTCGGCTGGCGGCCGGAGACGGACCTCGCCGACACCCTGCGGGACCTGTGGCTCGGCACCGCCGGGCCCACGCCCGACCCGGTGGTCGCATGACCGCCGGGCAGACCCCCGACGGCCGCCTGCTGGTGCCGCTGTACGTCCACCCCGCGGTGGACCCGGCGGCCTGGCGGGCGGTCGCCGCCGCCGACCCCACCCGGGTCGCCGCCGTCGTGCTCAACCTCGCCGACGGCCCGGGCGCGGTCCCGGACCACGTCTTCGCCGAGGCGGCCGACGAACTCCGCGCCGCGGGCCTGCCGTTGGTCGGCTACACCGACACCGACTACGGACGCCGACCGCACGCCGCCGTGGTGGCCGACATCCTGACGTACCGCCAGCGCCACGGCATCACCGGCGTCTACCTCGACCAGGTCAGCACCCACCCGGGCGCGCTGGCGCACTACCGGCGGCTGGCCACGGCCGCCCGAGCGGCCGGCTGCGGCACCGTGGTGTTCGGCCACGGCGAGCACCCGGACCCGGGCTACGCCGAGGTCGGCCTCGCCGACCTGCTGGTCACCTTCGAGGGCGACTGGGACGCCTACCGCGGCATGACGCTGCCGCTGTGGACCGGCCGGCACGCGGCCTCCCGCTTCTGCCACCTGGTCTACGACGTCCCCGCCGAACACGCCCTGGACGCCGCCGCCCTGATCGCCGCCCGGCGAGCCGGCGTCGGCTGTGCCGTACCGGGAGCCGGGGACAACCCCTGGCGCACCCTGCCGTACGGCCTGAACGCCGCTGAACTGACCTGACCCGATCCGGAGTCCGACTACCGTGAACCGTCGCAACCGGCTGCTTCCGGCCGCCCTGGCCCTCGCCACCGCCACCGCCCTGCTGGTCAGCTCGTGCAGCAGCTCGGGATCGGAGGACGACCAGGACGCGGCCGACGGCACCCCGAGCAACTCCCCCGCGGCCACCGCGCCGAGCACCCCCGGCACCCCCGACGCGGCCACCACCGCGCCGGACACCCCGGGCCCCGCACCCACCGCTCCCGGCACCACCGTCCCGGCCCCGGGCACGCCCGGCGGAACCCCGCCGCCCGCCACCCCGCCGGGAACCGGCTCCCCGCCCGGCAACCCGGTACCTCCGCCGGCCGGCGCCCGCTGGCAGCCCACCCCCGGCCTCGCCTGGCAGTGGCAACTCGGCGGCGGCGTGGACCAGTCCGTGGACGTACCGGTCTACGACATCGACGGCTTCGAGAACGACGCCTCGGTGGTGGCCGCCCTGCACGCCAAGGGCCGCAAGGTGATCTGCTACATCAACGCCGGCTCCTGGGAGGACTTCCGCCCCGACTCCGCCGCCTTCGCCAAGTCCCTGCAGGGCTCGGACACCGGCTGGAAGGGCGAGAAGTGGTTCGACATCCGCAAGCTCGACCAGCTGAGGCCGCTGATGGCCGCCCGCTTCGACATGTGCAGGAGCAAGGGCTTCGACGCCGTCGAACCGGACACCATCGAGGCCTACAACCAGAACAGCGGCTTCCCGCTGACCGCCGACGACCAGCTCAGGTACAACCGGATGCTGGCGCAGCTCGCCCACGAACGCGGCCTGGCGATCGGGCTCAAGAACGACCTCGACCAGATCCCGGCGCTGCTCGGGGACTTCGACTTCGCGGTCAACGAGGAGTGCGCGCAGTTCGACGAGTGCGACCGGGTCGCCCCGTTCGTCAAGGCGGGCAAGGCGGTCTTCCACGTCGAGTACAAGCTCGACACGGACCAGTTCTGCGCCAAGGCCAAGTCGCTGGGCTTCAGTTCGATGCGCAAGAAGCTCGAGCTGAACGCCTGGCGCAAGCCCTGCTGAGGAGCTCCTCCACCGTCGCGCGGGTGACCCGGACGAGGGCCACCCGCGCGATGCTCACTTGACCGCCAGCCAGATGACGCCGCCCAGGACGACCAGCGCGACGACGGCGATCAGCGCGATCACGCCGGTGCGGCTGCCGCTCTTGCTGCTGCTGTAGGTGGAAACGTTGCCCGGAGCCTGCGGGGCCGGGCTCTCGTCGACGAACGCCCGGAACATCTGGGTGCTGCCGGCGGGGTCGTAGTCGTTGTCAGCCATGGCAGGGACTCTAACGAATCGGCCCACCTCAGGCACACCCCGGACCCCCGTCGTACGGGACACACCACCCCCACGTGCGACAGCGGCACGACGGACTCGTGAAGACCGTACGGTTCACGGAACACACCTGGCGGTGATCCGGTTGACTGGGACCATGACCGGAAACCACAGCCGGGTGAGCCTCGGCACCTCCGACCTGTCCGTCTTCCCGCTCTCCCTCGGCGGCAACGTCTTCGGCTGGACGGCCGACGAACAGCAGTCCTTCGCCGTGCTGGACGCCTACGCGGCGGCCGGCGGCAACTTCGTCGACACCGCCGACGTCTACTCCTCCTGGGCGCCGGGCAACGCCGGCGGCGAGTCCGAGACCGTCCTCGGCAACTGGCTGCGCAGCCGCGGCAACCGCGGCAACCGCGAGGACATCGTGATCGCCACCAAGGTCGGCATGCTCGCCGCGCGCAACGGCCTGGGCGCCGCCAACGTCAAGGCCGCGGCCGAGGACTCGCTGCGCCGCCTGGGCGTCGAGCGGATCGACCTCTACTACACCCACCGGGACGACGACACCCCGGTCGAGGAGTTCGTCACCGCCCTGGACGAGCTGGTCCGCGAGGGCAAGGTCCGGGCGGTCGCCGCCTCCAACATCTCCGCCGAGCGGCTCTCCGAGGCGCTGGCCTTCGCCGACCGCGAGGGCCTGGCGAAGTACGTCGCCGTCCAGCCGCACTACAACCTGGTCTCGCGCGACACCTTCGAGGGCCCGCTGGCCGACGTCGTCGCCGAGCACGGCCTGGCCACCGTCCCGTACTACGCGCTGGCCTCCGGCTTCCTGACCGGCAAGTACCGTCCGGGCATCGGTGGCGTGGACAGCGCCCGCGCCGAGGGCGCCGCCCGCTACCTGGCCGAGCCGCGCGGCCCCAGGGTGCTGGAGGCACTGGACACCGTCGCCGCCGAGCAGGAGGTGGAGCCCGCCTCCGTCGCCCTGGCCTGGCTCACCGCCCGGCCGACGGTCGCCGCCCCGATCGCCAGCGCCCGCACCGTCGAGCAGCTCCCGGCGCTGCTGGCCGGCGCCGCCCTGAAGCTCACCCCGGAGCAGACCGCCCTGCTGGACGCCGCCTCCGCCTGAGCCCGCCCGGCCGCCCGGCCGGGAACGGCACCGTTCCCCCGCAGGCCGCGAACTCGCCCCGATCCGGGCGCGGTTCGCGGCCTGCGGCGTTCCGGATCACGTCCGTCGGCTCGGGAACCATCGACGGGGCCGAAAAGTCATGGTCAATGAACGACCAAGCACGGACCAAGACTTCATGACCGAGACGCCAACACGGGGGACGCTTTGGCTCACAATCCCGCCTGGGACGGCCTGTTCGACGACGAGGACCGGAAGAAGTACGCGGGCCTGCGGCTCAACTCCGCCGGTGGCGGCGGAGGTGGTGGCGGCGGCAAGGTGACCGTCAGCCCCGCCGACCTGAAGGCGCGGGCCGGCACCGTCGACGAGATCAAGGGCAACTTCCACACCGTCGACGACGCCGCAGCGGAGAAGACCACCACCGCCTATGCCGCGCTGACCAGTTGGCAGACCGGCCCGGAGCTGCGCAACCGCTCCATCCGCTGGGACAGTCAGGTCTCCACCCTCGGCAACCTCCTCTACGACATCGCGGAGCGGCTGCGGAAGACCGCCGACCAGTACACGGCGACCGAGAACGCCAACAAGCAGAACCTGTCCGGCGGGAACTGAGGGGCCACCACCGTGCTGAGCTACGAGATCGTCCGCAACGCCAAGATCGAGCCGCTGCACGCGGCCGCCGAGGAGTGGAAGACCCTCCAGGCCCGCTACGTCGGCCTGAAGGACCGGCTGACCGGCGAGGTCGCCGACAAGCTGGCCGCCGGCTGGGAGGGCGAGGCCGCCACCCAGGCCCGCGCGCAGATCAAGAAGGCCGCCGAACAGCTCGACGCCGCCGGAAAGGAGTCCGCCGACATCAGCGGGCTGCTCGCCGACGCCGCCCAGCAGTTCACCGCCGCCCAGGCCCGACTGAAGAAGATCGCCGACGAGGACGGCCCGGCCAACCACCTTCAGGTGGACGGCACGGGAAGGGTCACCGACGTCCATCCGCTGCTGAAGGACAAGTCCGCCCAGAACGAACCGGACTACGAGCGGGTCTTCCTGCCGCAGCGCAAGCGCGCGGTGGAGGACCTGGTCCACAGTCTCGAAGCGGCGCTCCAGCAGGCCGCCGACGCGGACCAGGCCGCCGCCTGGGCGCTGCGCTCGGACCCGAACGGCGCGGACGACCACTCGTTCAACGCCAACGGCTACAAGAGCCTCACCGAGGCCACCGAGGCCCGCAAGGACCTCGACGACGCGCTCACCCTGGCCGGCAAGGGCGGCGGCAACCTCTCGGTCGAGGAGCTGACCAGGCTCAACGCCCTGCTGGAGAAGCGTAGGAACGATCCCGCGTTCGCCGAGCAGTTCGCCACCACCCTCGGCCCGCGTGGCACCCTGGAGTTCTGGCGCGACGCCAACGACCCGGCCAAGTTCGGGGCGTACAGCAAGGAACGCAACGAGGCCGTGAAGAAGCTCCAGGCCTCGCTGGGAGCGACCCTGGGCACCGCCACCCAGAGCCACTCCAAGCCCATGCAGGACTGGGAGAACGAGATGCTCAAGCTCGGCCCCCAGGTCATCAACCAGCCGGGCGGCGGTCCTCAGCCCCGGGGCTACCAGCTGATGAGCAGCCTGATGCGGTCCGGCGAGTACGACACCGACTTCCTCAACTCCTACGGCGACAGCCTGCTCAAGTTCGAACGCGCCACCAAGACCGACCCCCAGCTCATCTGGTCGCCCGACTCGACCCAGCCGAGCTGGGACCACCTCGGCGACGGGCGCGGCGGCGACGCGATGGTCGGCTTCATGGAGGCGCTCAGCCACAACCCGCAGGCCTCCACCCGCTTCCTGGACCCGGGCGACCCGCGGACCAACGACCACCTCAAGCACCTGGTGGACGACCGCCGCTGGCCCTCCGAGATGGGCCGCGACGGCGGGTACGTCCACGGCCAGCACTCGCTCGGCCTGGCCATCGAGGCCGCCGCCACCGGCGACCGGGCGGGCCAGGAGGACGCCGTCAGGCATCACACCGAGGCCCAGGCCCGGGTCATGCGCGACACCGTCAACATGCTGGACGGCGGCATCGGCCACGAGAAGCTCCCGGCCGGCATGCAGCGCCCGATCGCCAACGCGCTGGCCGACTACACCGCCGACACCCACGACATCCTCTCCGGCACCAACCGCGCGGCCAAGGACCACTCCGGCGAGGACGCCAGCGGCGTCTGGGTCGACCCGGTCACCGGGGAGACCAGGATGGCGACCGACAAGGGCTCCCTGGTCCGGGTCCTGCGCGGCATCGCCGACGACCCCGAGTCCCACCACGTCCTCCAGCAGGCCGAGATGGTGCACGTCGCCCAGCAGCTCGCCGAACTCCCGCCCAACGTGGGCGAGAAGGAGTGGAAGGGCGTGATGGCCAACTCCTCGGTCGCCCTCGGCGTGTACGACGCCGTCCAGGCCGACGCCATCCTCGACGAGCGCGACGACGACACCAAGGTCAAGGCCTGGCAGGCCAAGGGCCTGTACCAGGGCATCGGCACCCCGCTGAAGCTCGTCCCGGTCCCCGGGGTCGGCGCGATGGCCCAGAGCCTGCTCGGTGACGGGATCATGGGGTGGCAGATGAACGCCACCGCCGAGATCAACGCGGCCGCAGCCGGCCGGATCGAGGCGAACACCCTCACCGGCGCCGACGGCCGCAGCGGACACGAGGGGATCAGCGCCATGGTCGAGAAGTGGCAGCAGCAGCGGGCCGGACTCAGCCCGGACGCCCCGGCCGTCGACTGGGACGAGCAGCAGATGCGGACGATCTACAACACCGGCCGCAGCGACGCCGCCGCCGCCCTCGGCCGCGGGGGCGAGAACAAGTGACGGCCGAGCCCGCGGAACCGCGCGGGGCCCGTCGGCGGTGGCGGCTTCCGGTCGCCGCCGCCGTCGGGCTGGTCCTCGTCGCCGGCGCCGTGTTCTACCTGGGCGGCGGGTACGACCGCTGGCAGGACGGCCGCTCGCTGGCCGGGCTCTGCCACGGCAGCGTGGACACCGCCGAGGTCGAGGACCTGCTCGGGGTGGACCGGGCGCGCGGCAAGGACGCCAAGGCGCCGGAGGGCCTGGCCGCCTGTTCCGTGGACAACGCCGGGAATCCCGGCAACGGCTTCCTGGACGTCCGGATCGACCGGAGCCAGGAGCGGGCCGACGGGGCGCTGCACAGGCTCGGCCGGGACCGTCCGAACCTCTCCACCACCATGGTGATGCCGTTCGGCCACGGCCGCAGGGGCGTCCTGGACCTCCAGGGCGGGATCGGCGCGACCGCCGTGGTCTCCCTGGACTGCCCCGCCCCGAACTCCTCGGGCCTGCTGATCACCGTCGGGGCCGTCCCGGCCGACGGCAAGGACGTCCTCGACGACCCGGCCCGGCGGGCCCGGTTCGCCCGCATCGCCGCCCGCGCCGCGGACGGCGCCGCCCGGGTCTGGGGCTGCACCGCGCCCTCCGGACCGGAGATCACCGAGGTCCCGGCGGACACCCGGTACGTCAAGGTCGCGGACGGCGCGGCCACCGGCACCTGCGCCGGGCTGTCCGGCACCACCAACGAGTCGGCGGCGGACCCGAACGCCCTGATCGAGGACTGCTTCCTGTACGCCGGCCAGGACGCCCCGCGCTTCCGCCTGGGGGCGTACTACCCGCCGTTCGCGGACGTCCTCCCCGCCGTCGCGGACTACCCGGTCACCAGCCCGGCGGGTGCCAAGGACGACGTGGCCTGGGCCACCGCCGCCTGCCCCGGCGGCGCCACCGCCCTCTTCACGGTGGCCACCGTGTTCGACGGGAACCACACCGCCGCGCCCGACCCGGCCCTGGAGAAGGACGCCCTGCGGACCTTCGCCGCCCGCTCCGCCCAGCACCACGGCTGCTCGGCGCCGCAGCTGCCCTGAGCACCCGAAGACGGGCCCCCGGCAGCGCGATGCCGCCGGGGGCCCGTCACCGTTCGCGCGGCTACGGCCGCCCGAAGTGGGTCGGGTAGTAGCCCGAGTTGAGCGTCGAGACCCGGACGGTCTTGCCCGGCCGCGGCGCCTCCACGAACTTGCCGCCGCCCAGGTAGATCCCCACGTGGTGGATCCCCGAGGCCCGGCCGCTGTCGGACCAGAACACCAGGTCGCCGCGGCGCAGCTGCCCGGCGCTGATCGGCGTGGTCGCCGCGTACTGGTCGTCGGCCACCCGCGGCAGGCTTATCCCGGCGCGCCGGTAGGCCTGCTGGACCAGTCCCGAACAGTCGTAGCCGGAGGGGCCGTTGCCGCCCCAGACGTACGGCTTGCCCAGCTGGGCGAGCGCGTAGTCGATGGCCGCCTCCATGCTCCCGGAGGCCGGTGCGGGGTTCGTCGACGGACGGCTCGCGGGGGGCGCGGGCTGCGCGGTGGCGCCGGCCGAGCCGCCGGACTGCCCGGTGCGGCTCGCGTAGACGTCGTAGTGGCTGGTCCAGCGCCACTCACCGCTGCCGTTCTTGAACCAGTACTTCGACCCGTCCCAGCCCTGGCGCATCCCGGCGGAGGAGGCCGAGCCGTTGGAGACGGCCTGGGCGGTGGCGCCGGCCGAGCCGCCGGACTGCCCGGTGCGGCTCGCGTAGACGTCGTAGTGGCTGGTCCAGCGCCACTCGCCACTGCCGTTCTCGAACCAGTACTTCGACCCGTCCCAGCCCTGCTTCCCGGCCGCGGCGTGCGCGGATCCGGCGCCGGCCGTCAGGCCGACGACACCGGCGCCCGCCAGCACGGTGGTGGCCAGACAGGTGCTCCGCACGGCCCGGTGTATTCGGCCGCCGCCGGCCGCGGAGCGGGCGGCGCGCGGCCGGACGACGCAGTTCGGGCAGCCGCAGCCCGCGATCGCGGGGATGCGGCCGAGGCGCTCCTCGAAGCCGATCAGACCGGGATCACCGTCGGGGCCGACCGGGCCCACGGTATCGGCGGGTTCGGCGTACGCGCCGGTGGCTATCCTCATGCGGTTCGTCCTTCCTTCCGCCCGGCGCGGGCGGCCGGGGACGGTACCGAGGCGGCCACTCCGGCCGGGGCGACGAAGGCGACCAGCAGCTGTTCCATCAGCGCGCTGCGGGCGGCCTCGTCCAGTTCGTGCGCCGTCGCCCGCTCCAGACGGCGCACGGCGAGCGCCGCCGCCTCCACCGCGTCGTCCACCAGCACGGTGCGCAGACCGGCGTCCAGGTCCGCCAGCCGGCGCCGGCGCATCGACTCGGCCACCTCCGGCGCGTAGTCCAGGGCCAGCGGCTGCACCGAGTAGACCTCCAGGCCGGCCGGGGCGACTTCGGCGGCCAGCGCCCTGGTCATCTCGTCGGCGAACCACTGCCCGTCGCGCAGCGCCGGTCCGGGCGCGGCGTTGCTGTCGCAGGGCAGGGTGGACGCGGTACGGGTGAGCACCGCCTGGACCTGCTCGCGCAGGTAGCTCTCGTGGTCCTCGATCGCCAGCAGCGCCCGTGCGGTGTCCTTGACCCGCCAGACGATCAGCAGCCGGACCACGATCGGCGTGCCGGTGCGGTCCACCACCTTGACCGGCTCGCTGCGCCAGTGCCGCAGCCGCACGTCCGCCCGCCGGCGGCGCAGCAGCGGGTTGACCCAGACCAGGCCGGTCCGGCGGACGGTGCCCCGGTAGCGGCCCCAGCGGGTGAGCACCCGGGTCTCGCCGCCCGCGTTGGCCAGCAGCCCGGAGAGCGCGGCCACCGCCAGCAGGCCGGCCGCGGCCGCCGCGGCGATCCACTTGGTGTCCACCTCCACCTGGCCGCTCTCCCGCGCGGCACTGCCCCGCAGGTCGGGCAGCGCGTCCCAGTACGGGATGACACCGGTGCGCAGCAGTACGAACAGCACGCCGGCCACGCCGATGAGCACCGTCAGCAGGGCGACCCAGCCGGGCAGCGCGGTGGCGGGCTGCTCGCGCAGCGCCTGGTCGGCGCGCGGCGGGCGCCGGGAGGTGGTGGCGGCCGTGGCCCCGGCCGTCGTGGGGTCCGGGAGTTCGACGGTCTCCGGGGCGGCCGACTCCAGCGGGTCGCGCACCGTCGTCGCACCGTCGGCCGGGGACGGGTTCGGGACGACGGCCAGCGGGGTGGTCGCCGGACCGCTGTCGACCGGGCCGCCGGGCTTGACGGTCCGGACGGCCGTGGCCCTGGCCGGCGAACCGGAGCCGGAGCCGGAGCCTGAACGTTCCGGCAGGGCTGGAGGGAGTGCCTTGGGCAGGTTGTCGGGTCGCTGCGAAGAATCGCGGGTGACGTCCATGCACGGATCCTCTGGGTCGGTGTGTCGCGCAACGGGCGGCCCGGATCTGACGGGCAGTGCCAGGGTCAGGCTAAGTTCATACGTCATCAAATGCGACATTTGAACCGAGGTGTGTCGACATTTACTGACGAATCATCCAAAGCCGACCTGACGCGCAGGCACATGAGCGGATGGTCGGGACAGTTCGGCGCGGGTCAGCGCCGAGGAGCACCGTTCCTGCGGGCGAGCACCCGACGGGTGATCAGTCCGAGGCCGGTGAGCACCAACAGGACTCCGGCGAGTCCACCGCGCCAGCCGTCCGCCCCGAACCGCCCGGACGAGCCCTGCGCGGCCACCACCGGCGCCGCCAGCGGCCGGGTGGCGGGCTCGGCGGGCTCCACCACGGCGGCCACCACCGGTGAGGCACCGAGGCCGGAGGTGGCCGGAGTCCGGGTCGGAGCCGGAGCCGGGGTCGGGGTCGGGGAGACGGTCGCGCTGGCCGAAGGGGCAGGGACGGCGGGCCGGGTGGACGCGGTCGGCGAGGCGGCCCTGGAAGGTGCCACCGCAGGAGCCGCCGCGACGGACGGACTCGACGCGGCCGTCGCCGAACCCTTGGCCCCCGGGCTCGGCTTGGCCGGGCGCGACGCCACCGGACTCGACGACTGCGACCCCGGTGCGACCGGACTCGCGGCCGGACTCGGCTTGGCGGGGCGCGACGCCACCGGACTCGACGGCACCGGACTCGACGCGACCGCGACGGACGGACTCGACGCGGTCGCCGCTCCCCCGGTGGCGACCCGCACCCGTACGAACTCCCCCGAGATCCCGTTGCCCGCCCGGTCCGTCGCCGCGACGGTCAGCCACTGCTCCCCGTCCGCCAGGTCCCGGTTGGCCGTGCAGCTCCAGCTTCCGTCGAACGCCGCCGGCGCCCCGCACAGCACCGTCCGCCGACCGACGTCCGCGCCCGCCGCGGCCCGCGCGGTGACCATCACGTTCGCGCCCGGATCCGCCCGGCCGACCAGCTTCGGACGGCTGACCCGCACGGTCTCCCCCGGAGCCGGCGAGGTGAGCACCGGCCGCGCCGGCAGGCCGGTGGCGACGACCAGCTCGCCCGGCGGCCCGGGCGTCCGGCCCCCCGCCACGTCGACCGCGAACGGGGTGAGCAGGTGCTGGCCGTCCGTCAGGTTCTCGACCGGCAGGCAGGACCACCGGCCGTCCGCCGGCACCTTGGTGATACAGAGGTCGTCGCCCGAGTCCTGGTCGACGACCGAGACGATGCCGCCGGCCTCACCGGTGCCGGTGAGCCGCAGGCCCGGGTCGTCGGTGTCCGCGGGGACGGTGAGCACGGGGACGCCCGGGGCCTCGGCGGAGGGCCAGGCGTCGGGGTACCGCAGGGCCGCCGCGAGCGGGGCGTTCCACGCGGTCAGCAGCCCACTCGCGAGGACGGCCAGGGCGACAGCCGTACGGGGAAACTGTCGGCTCATCCGGCTCTCCTTCGCGGTCGGCTGCCTGGGCGCTGGGCAGTCTGCACAAGATCCGACAAAAAGGAATCACGATCCTGAGCCGGTCATATCGAGACACCTGGGCTTTCGACCGTGTCCCACCCGTTCGGCGGTCATCCGGGCGGCAGGACGGGATGTACCCGAAACGGCTGCATTTCATCCATTAGGCGGCAATCGACGCCACCCGAACGGACGCGGGAACGGGAGCACCGGGCCCATCCGGCGAGTACCGGCCCCCGGCACGGGACCATCCACCCGGCAACCCCGTTCGAATCACCCGCGGGGCGCCCCGGAGAACGCGAGAAGCCCCCGGCCAATGGCCGGGGGCTTCTCGATGGTGCGCTCAGCAGGATTCGAACCTGCAACCTCTTGATCCGTAGTCAAGTGCTCTATCCGTTGAGCTATGAGCGCAAGGAACGGGCGAACCCGATCTTGCGGAGTTTGGTGCGCTCAGCAGGATTCGAACCTGCAACCTCTTGATCCGTAGTCAAGTGCTCTATCCGTTGAGCTATGAGCGCTCGCCCCGGTGAACTCTGCCTCCGGGGCGTTGCGTGGACAACATTACATGACCTGCGGCGTAGGACGAAATCGGTTGATCCGGGCCCGCCCGGGGCCCCGCCACCGTCGCGCTCCGGGCTGCTCCGAACCCACTCGGAACCGCTCGGAACCACTCGGACACCGCCCTGAAACCGCTCCGGGCCACCCCCGGCCCGTGCCCGGGAACGCGAAGAGCCCCCGCCGACGAGATCGTCGACGGGGGCTCCCGACTGGCGGAGGCTGAGGGATTTGAACCCTCGATCAGGAATAACCCCGAAACCGCATTAGCAGTGCGGCGCCATAGACCGGACTAGGCGAAGCCTCCCCACAAGGAGCGTCCCCGCGCGAGCGGAACCGTTCCGTGTGTCAGTGATGATGCCACAACCGTGGGCCTTGGCACCAACCGCTGCCAACGTTACTAGGCGGGTCGTCCCCGCCGCAAAGAAGAATGAGATACTGCCGTCTCCGGAGGAGCTGCCCCGAGCCGAGGAGACCTGTCGACGTGAGCAGCAGGCCGATCCGAGGCGCTGCTCGCCTCGCCGCCATACTCGACGCCCTGCCCGACGCGCTGCTGCTGGTGAACAGCAACGGCACCGTCGTGGACGCCAACAGCGCGGCGGTCCAGGCGTTGCAGGCACCGGGCACCTCGCTGGTCGGCATGGGCGTGCTGGGTCTGCTGCCCGAGTTCGACCCCAGCCGGATCCCCGGCTCGATGCGCCCGGCCACCCGCGACGGAGAGGCCCTCGACCGCCCGGTCCGGATGACCGCCCACCGCACCGACGGCACCACCTTCCCGGTCGAGGTCTCCGGCAACGACTTCGCGGACGACGGCGACGGCCGCGGCTACGCGCGCTCCCCGTACGACTCGTACCGCGAGAACTCGCCCTCCTCCTCCGACCTGCTCCTGCTGCTGGTCCGCGACCTCTCCGGCCGGCTCGGCGTCGAGGCCGAGCTGCGCCGCCAGCACAAGCAGACCGAGATGATCCTGCGCGCCGCCGCCGAGGGCGTGCTCGGCGTGGACCTCGAAGGCCGCTGCGTGCTGGTCAACCCGGCCGCCGCGCACATCCTGGAGTACCGGGCGAGCGAGCTGGGCGGGCGCGAGCTGCACCCGCTGATCCAGCACTCCCGGGCCGACGGCACCCCGCTGGCGCTGGAGGAGTCGGCGCTGCTGGACACCCTGACCTCCGGACGCAAGCACCGGGTGCGCGGCACCGTGCTGTGGCGCAAGGACGGCCGACCGGTCACCGTCGACCTCACCACCGCCCCGGTCCGGGACGGCGACCAGCTGGTCGGCGCGGTGATGACCTTCACCGACCGCAGCCGCGAACTCTCCCTGGTCGCCCGCAACGAGCACCTCACCGCCGTCCTGGAGAGCGAGCTCGGCGGCGCGCTGAACGCGCTGAACCAGCGGCTCGACGCGCTCGCCGCCGACCCGGCCGGCCAGCTCTGGCCGGAGGCCAACTGGACGCTGCGCCGGCTGGCCGCCGAGTGCCGCCGGTTCGGGAAGCTGATCGACGGCGTCCTCGACCACCAGCGCTGCGAGGCCGGCGAGAGCGGCGAGAGCGGCGCCGCCGAGGCCAAGGACGGCAAGGAGTCCAAGGCGGGCAAGGACGCCAAGGACGCCAAGGACGGGCGGAAGGCCGCGCCCCGGGTGCCGGTGGGCCTGGACAAGGTGGTCCGCCGGGCCGTCGAGGAGGCCGGCGAGCTGGTCGGCCCCGGCCGGGTCCGGTTCTCGGTGCACGCCGCCGCGGTCGAGGTGATCGCCGACGAGCGGCGGCTGGCGCAGGCGCTGGCCCACCTGGTCGCCGACGTCAGCGGCGTCGGACTGGCGCTGGACACCCCCGACGCGCCCTCCCCTGGTCTGGCCGTGCCCGGGCTGAACGGCGCCGCGCCCGCGCTGTCGCCCGCCCCCGAGCCGCCGACCGTCGTCCTGGCCGCCGCCCAGCGCGGCGAGGTCGCCCGGGTCGAGATCCGCGGCCCCGGCGTCGGCGGCAGCCCCGTCCACCTGCCGATAGCCCGGGCGGTGGTCGAGCGCCACGGCGGTGTGCTCCAGCCGCACGAGCTGCCCGGCAAGGCCGGCACCACGTACGTCGTCGAGCTGCCGCTGGACCCGGCCGCCGCCAAGGCCGCCGCCGAGCGCGCCGCCGCCGAAGGCCGCTCCGACCGGCCCAAGGAGAGCGACAGCGCCGTCCTGCCCGAGCTTCCGGGCATCCCGCAGCTGCCCAGCAGCGGCGAGGCCGCCGACACCGCCGAGCCCGCGCCGGCCGGCGAGCGGCCCCGCCCCGAGGACTCGGAAGCGGCCGCGGCCCCCGCAGCCCCTGCGGCTCCCGACGCGGAGCGGGCCCCCGCCGAGGAGGCCCCCGCCGAGCGGCGCGGCCGCCGTGGCCGACCGGCCGCCGGAACCCCGGCCCCCGGCACTTCGGGCACCCCCGGCACCCCCGACGTTCCGGCCGACCAGTGGCCGAACGCCCCCGCCCGGGTCGAGCGGGCCGTCCCCGAGCAGTGGAACGGCACCGGCAACGACCCCGCGTACGGCCGCCAGGGCCTGGCCGGCCCGGCCGGCGCCCAGAGCGACCCGTGGGGCAAGGACGACGGCCGCTCCGGCCCCGCGTACGCCGTACCCGTCGAGGGCCATCGGCCGCAGCCGAACCGCCCCGGCGGACGCGAGCCGCTCGCGCTCGGCCCGGCGCCCACGCCCGCCGCCCCCGACGGCACCCCGACCGACGGCACCCCGACCGACGAGGCCGCCCAGGAGCACTCCCCGGGCGAGACCAAGCACCGGCGCCGGCGCGCACTGCCCTCGGCCGACGAGGCCCCCGGCGGCTTCGCCCTGCCCGGAGTGCCCGAGACCCCGGTCTACCCCGGCCTGGAGCACGCCCTGCCGGCCGGCCCCGCGCCCGTGCTGCCCGAGCCGGCGGCCGCCGCGCCGACCGGGCGCCGCCGCCGGCTGGCCGTCCCGCCGGGGCCGGGACCGGACGCGCTGGTGAACGCCTCCGGTCCGGCCGGTCCGGTCGGCCAGGCACAGCCCTCCCCCGGCACCGCGCTGGCGCCCGCCCGCGCCGCGCTGCCCGCCGCCGCCGAGGAGCCGTCCGGACCACGTCCGGTCGGCACCGGCCTGGGCGAGCTCGCCCCGCCACGCCAACTCGGCCCCGCGCCGCTGCCCGCCGCCGCGCCGCAGCCGCCCGTCCCGGCCGACGCCGCCAGGACCGCGCCGCGCCCGATGGCCGAGCTCCCGGCCGCCGACGAACGGCCCGCCGCCGGACAGCCGTCGGCCCCGACCGGCGAGCTGGCCAACACCCGTCGGCTGCTGGTCTGGCCCGAGCCCGACCCGGCCACCAAGCAGGCCCTCCAGGCCCGCGGCTACCTGCCGGTGATCGTCAGCTCCCGCGAGGAGGTGGACGCCCAGGCCGCCGGCTTCCCCGCCGCCCTCTTCGTCGACCCGCTGACCGGCCCGATCACCCGCACCGCGCTCCAGTCGCTGCGCACCGCGGCGCTCAACCGCAGAGTCCCGGTGCTGGTCACCGCCGGCCTCGGCCAGGCCACCCGGGACGCCGCGTACGGGGCCGACCCGGCCGTCCTGCTGCGCGCCCTCGCGCCGCGCGACGGTGAGCACCACGCCCCCCGGGTGCTGCTGGTCGAGGGCGACCCGGACATCGCCGCCGCCATGATCGGCAGCCTGGAGCGGCGCGGCATGCACGTCGAACACGCGGTGGACGAGAACGACGCGGTCGCCCGGGCCAGCAGCGTGCAGCCCAACCTGGTGGTGATGGACCTGCTGCAGATCCGCCGCCGCCGGGTCGGCCTGCTGGACTGGCTGCGCGCCAACGACCGGCTGCACCGCACCCCGCTGGTGGTCTACACCTCGGTGGACCTCGACCCGCGCGAACTGCCCCGGCTGCGCACCGGCGAGACGGTGCTGTTCCTCGCCGAGCGCTCGACCAGCGAGGACGTCCAGTCCCGGATCGTCGACCTGCTCGGGCGGATCGGCGCGATGGGCGAGGCGGGCGTCGCCGCCGCGGGCTGACTCGGCTCCTCGGCACGTGGAAAGGGCCGGCCGCCCCCGTTCGGTACGGGGACGGCCGGCCCTTCCACCGGGGGCTCCGCGCCGGTCGTCACCGGCGGTCAGTCCCCGCCGGTCACTCCTTGCCGGTCACTCCTCGCCGGTCACTCCTTGCCGAGCACCGTGACGTCCAGCTCCTCGGCCGCGTAGCCGGCCCGGATCACCTTCTTGTCGAACTTGCCGACCGAGGTCTTCGGCACCGACTCCACGATCGACCAGCGCTCCGGCAGCTGCCAGGAGGCGATCCGCTCGCCCAGGAAGGCCCGCAGCTCCTTCAGTCCGACGGTCGCGCCCGGGCGCAGCACCACGGTGGCCAGCGGGCGCTCGCCCCACTTCTCGTCAGGGACGGCGACCACGGCGGCCTCGGCCACGTCGGGGTGGGCCATCAGGGCGTTCTCCAGCTCGACGGAGGAGATCCACTCGCCGCCGGACTTGATGACGTCCTTGGCCCGGTCGGTGAGGGTCAGGTAGCCGTCGGCGGTGATGGTGCCGACGTCACCGGTGCGCAGCCAGCCGTCCTCGGAGAACTTGTCCTCCGGGCGGACCGGGTCCTGGTCGGCGCCGCCGTAGTACGCCCCGGCGATCCACGGGCCGCGCACCTCCAACTCGCCCGCCGAGACGCCGTCGTGCGGCATCCGCTCGCCGCCCGGGCCGATCAGCCGGGCCTCGACGGAGGCCGGGAAGATGCCCTGGGTGACCCGGTACGGCCACTCCTCCTCGGGGGTGAGGCCGCCCGGCGGCTGGGCGAAGCAGCCGAGCGGGGAGGTCTCGGTCATGCCCCAGGCGTGCAGCACCCGGATGCCGTGCCGCTCCTCGTAGGCCTTCATCAGGGAGGGCGGGCAGGCGCTGCCGCCGATGACCACCATGCGCAGGCTGGAGGTGTCGTAGTCGCCCGCGTCGAGCTCGTCCAGCAGGCCGGCCCAGATGGTGGGGACGGCGGCGCTGACGGTCGGGCGGACGGCGGCGATCATCTCGGCCATCGGCTTGGGCTGGAGGAAACGATCCGGCATGAGCAGGTTGGCGCCGGACATGAAGGCCGCGTGCGGGATGCCCCAGGCCTGGACGTGGAACATCGGCACCACCGGCAGCGCGGTGTCGCGCGGGGTGAAGGCGAAGTTGTCACCGGTGTTGACCTGGAGGCAGTGCAGGTAGACCGAGCGGTGGCTGTAGAGCACGCCCTTCGGGTCCCCGGTGGTGCCGGAGGTGTAGCAGAGCACCGCGGCCTGCCGCTCGTCGATGTCGTGCTGCCACGGGTACTCGGTGGGGCGGCCGGCGATCAGCTCCTCGTAGTCGTGCACGCCGCCCGCGAAGCCGGCCAGCACCGAGTGGTCGCCGGGGCCGCTCACCACGATGTGCTTGAGGGTCGGCGCGAGGTCCGGGAGGACGGCGGCGAGCAGCGGCAGGACGGTGCCGTTGACGACGATCACGCGGTCGGCGGCGTGGTTGATGATGAACGACAGCTGCTGGGAGGGCAGTCGCAGGTTCAGCGTGTGCAGCACCGACCCCATCGCGGGGACGGCGAGGTACGCCTCCAGGTGCTCGGCGTTGTTCCACATCAGGGTGGCGACCCGGTCGTCCGCGGTCACCCCCAGCTCGTCGCGCAGCGCCCAGGCGAGCTGCGCGGCGCGGGCGCCCACCTCGGCGTAGCTGCGGACGACCGGCCCGGTGCCGTCCCAGGTGGTCACGGTGGAGCGGCCGTGGATGGTGGCCCCGTGCTCCAGGATTCGGGCGACGGTGAGCGGAACGTCCTGCATCGTGCTGAACACGGGTCCTCCTTGACCTGGCGGCACTGGCGGCAGCGCCTGCGGCACCTACCGGGCGGTAATGCGCGCGGACGTGCCCGATTGTGCCGCCCCCACCCCCCGCTGTCAGTATCCCGGCCCCGTTGCGCGGATCACGGATTCGTCCCGGTTCCGCCCTCCGGTCTCTCGCGGGGAGGTCAGGGGAGGGCGGGGCGCGTGAGGTGGAGGGAGTTGGCGGGGTCGGGGGTGTAGGCGGGGTCGAGGGTCCAGCCCTGTTCGGCGGCGAGGCACAGGGCCCGGTGGGCGCCGGCGCCGCGGTAGGTGGCGCGCTTGAGGTGGACGCGGTCCACTCGGGGGCCGTCGGGGGTGCGGGCCGCGGTGCTGATGCGCTTGGTGTCGCGGCCGAGGATGCGGCGGATGTGGCGGTCCCAGGCGGCGGGGCTGTTGGTGAACTCGGCGCGGAAGGCGCGCGGGCCGACGGTCCAGCGGGCGCCCCAGCGGTCCCAGTAGTCGGGCTCGGGGCGGCTCACCCAGCAGGTGAGCAGGCCGTACACCGGGACGTAGACGATCTGGAGCAGGAAGACGAAAGGCAGCAGCGGCGCGAAGCGGACCGGCTGCGGGCCCCACGGGGCGCCGGGGGCGGCGGGCGGGTCCTGCGGGGTGGGGGCGTTCAGGACGGCCGGGGCGGGGAAGTGGCGGGCGAGCCGGACGTGCCCGGCGTCGGTCCCGGACGCCACGCCGTGCCAGCCGTGCCGCTCGGCGAGCCGCACCACGCCGGCCGCGCCGAGACCGCGGTAGAGCCGCAGCGCGAGCCCGACCCGCACCACCCGGCCGAGGTCCGTCTGCACCTCGCCGTCACCGGCCGCGTACGCGGCCTCGGCGGCGGCGATCCGGCGCGCCAGGACCGGGGTGACGTAGCGCTCCCAGTCCTCCGGGCGGCCGGTGAGCTCGGCCCGCAGCCGGCGCGGCGGGATGAAGCTGCGGTTGACCTTCAGCCAGCCGTCGGAGCTGGGGCCGGACCCGCCGCCGACGTTGTCGGCGAAGACCAGGAGGACGAAGAGGAGCACCAGGCCGAGGATCCACAGCGGCGCGTAGATCCACTGGAGGAGGAACTGGGTCAGCACCACGACGCGGCTGCGGCGCGGCGCGGGGCCGGGGAAGCCGCCGGGAAGGCCGCTCGCGGGCGGCGGCGGGGCGGACGGGTGCGGCTGCTGGGGCGGGTACGACTGCGACTGCGGCACCGGCCGCGCGTACGGGTTCTGCGGGGGCGGGCTCTGCACGTACGGGTTCTGCTGGTACGACGCCTGCCCGTACGGGTACTGCGGCGGCGGTGGCGCGCCGTGTCCGCCGGTGCCGCCGTACCCCTGGCCGTTCGTCATGCCGTTCCCCCGCGCTCGATCGGGGGCCACCCTACCTGCGGGTCTCAGCGGGCGGTCGGACCGTCCACGTGGTTGCGGTCGACGGTGAGGGTGGCGCCGCCGAAGGTCTCCTCGACGTTGCCGTTGTACTGGTGGACGCGCTGGTGGGAGTTCCAGAGGTCGGGGGCGAGGCCGCCGGAGCCGTCGGTGTCGGCCTTGCCGTCCCAGCGGGCGTACCAGAGCGCGTCGGGCAGTGGGGAGCTGCCGGCCCGGGCGGCGGCGGCGAGGTCCGCGATGCCGGAGTCGAGGCTGGAGTAGAAGCCGGATCCGTAGCCGGCGGCGTGCAGGCCGGCGGTCCAGCCGAGGGTGAAGTCGACCACGGCCTGGCCGCAGACCGGGTCGCGCGGCGGGTAGGCCTCGATGTCCAGGTAGACCGGGCTGCCCGCGGCGAGTCCGAGCGCGCGCAGCGCCAGAACGGCCTCGCCCGCCTCCTCCTGGCCCTGCTCGACGGCGTTCACCGGGTCGATCCGCTTGGGCTTGTGGCCCGGGTCGGCGCACGGCGCCTGCAGTCCGACGTGCACCGGCAGGAACCGCCAGCCCATCGTCCGGGCCTGGCGCACCCACTCGGCGGTGAGCCGGGGCTGGGTGCAGCCGCGCTGGGAGCCGCTGGTGTAGATGCCGAGCGCCCCGTACGGGGAGGCGTCGCGCCAGGCCTTCAGGGTGTCGAGCGGCGGTGCGGTGCAGGCGTCGAAGGCGGGGCCGCTCCAGGTGTCGCGGATCCGGGGCGGGCCGAACCGGTCGGGCAGCGTGACGGCCCGGACGCGGGGAGCGGCGACGGCGGTCCGGGCGGCGGCTTCGGCGTTCGCGCCCGTCCCGTCGGTGGCCAGCAGGAGCACGAGGGCGGCGGCGAGGAGGGCTGCGGGGCGGAGATGGCGCACCCCGCCTTGATACTGACGGACCGTCGGACGACTGCGGCAACCACGCCGCAGCCCCCTCGGGGGTCCACCCTTTCAGACGCACCCGTCCGGATCCGTCCCGATTTTTGTAACGAGCTTGCCCGTTCATCACTCCTTACGGCAAACTCACAAACATGCCCACCTCCCATACCAGCGAAACCCCCGCCGCCTCGTCGTCGGCCGCCGCCGTCGCCGAGGCCCTTGCCATGCCGCCCGCCCCCAAGGGCGAGCCTGCCGGCGAGCGGGGAAGCTGGCGACGAGGTGGGGCGTCCGGCCCCGCGGCGCCACCCGGAACCCACACCGGCCGATCCCCCGGCCGGTTCGGCAAGGTCCTGCGGCGCCCGGAGCGGATCCCGGCGCCGCTTCTCTGTCTGGCCGCGATGTTCCTGGTGCAGACCGGCATCGCGCTGTCCAAGCCGCTGTTCGGCCCGCTCGGGGTCAGCGGCACGACCTTCCTGCGGCTCGGCTTCGCCGCCGTCATCCTGCTCGCCGTCACCCGGCCGAAGCTGCGCGACAAGCGCCCGCGCGACCTCGCCGCGGCCGCGCTGCTCGGCATGGCCTCGGCCGGGATGACCTTCCTGTTCGCCGGGGCCATCGACCGGCTGCCGATGGGCACCGCCGCGACCATCGAGTTCCTCGGCCCGCTCGCGGTCGCCCTGGTCTTCGCCCGGCGGGCCAGCCACCTGCTCTGGGCGCTGCTCGCGGCCGCGGGCGTGGTGCTGCTGACCCTGCTCGGCGAGGGGGACGGCGGCGGGTCGCTCGACCCGGTCGGCCTGTTGTACGCCTTCGGGGCGGCCGCCTGCTACTCCGTGTACATCCTGTTCACCGACAAGGTCGGCGCGACCTTCCAGGGGTTCCAGGGCCTGGCGGTGTCGATGACGGTCGGCGCGCTGACGCTGGCGCCGTTCGGGCTCGGCCAGGCCTGGCACGGGCTGACCGCCCCCGGGGCCTCGGCACCGGCACTGCTCGCCGCCGTGGCCGGGGTGTCGCTGCTGCTGCCGGTGATCCCGTACGCGCTGGAGATGACCGCGCTGCGACGGATGCCGCAGCGGGTGTTCAGCGTGCTGGTCAGCCTGGAGCCGGCGGTCAGCGCGCTGGTCGGGCTGGTGGTGCTGGGCCAGCTGCTGGGCGCGCCGCAGCTGGCCGGGATCGGCTGCGTGGTCGCGGCCAGCGTGGGCGCCACGCTGACCGGGCGGCGGTAGCCCCGCGGGTGCCCGCGGAGGCCGACGAGGGCTCAAGGCCTTGCCAGGCCCGGCAAGGCCTTACGGCCAGAGCAGGGTGCGCGACCACTCCGCGGAGCTGACCGGACCGATGCGGGTGTAGCGCAGCCGGATGTGGCGGCGCTGACTGTCCCCCTGCCAGAACTCCACCTCGTGCGCCCACAGGGTGTAGACCGCGTGCCCGGGCGCCACCGCGTCCGGGTGCGTCCCCAGTCGGCGGCGGGCGACCGCCACCGCCTCGTCGTACTCGTCGAGGGAGCCCAGCGGCTCGCTCTGCCGCCCGACCAGCGAGACCAGCCGGGCAGCGGGCGAGCGGGTGGCGAACTCGGCGGCGGCGACCAGGTCGGCGGCCCGCTCGACGGTGCCGCGCACCCGGACCTGGCGGCCCAGCTGCGGCCAGTAGACGGTCAGCGCGGCGTACGGGTGGGCCGCGAGCTGGCGGCCCTTGACGCTGTCGGCGTCCGCGGAGAAGTTCCAGCCGGTGCCGGCCGCGTCGACGTCGCGCAGCACCAGCACCCGGGCGTCCGGCATGCCGTCGGCGTCGACGGTCGAGAGGGTGAAGGCCTGCGGGTCCAGCACACCGGCGTGCAGCGCGGTTTCGAGCCAGTCCACGAACAGCGGGCCCGGCTCGGCGGGAGCGGCCTCGTGGTCGAAGGACGGCAGCGGGCGGGCCATCGGCGGACGGCCGAGCAGCAGTTCGGGGACGGACCTGGGGGCGGACCGGTGCTCGTGGACCGGCTCGGCCGACGGCTCCGGGCGCGCCTCCGCGGGGTCCGCTCCGGGCTCCGCCGCGGGCCTGGCCCCGTCCGGGCCGGTCAGGCCCTCCTCCTCCGCCGCCATCGCGCGCCCTTCCTTCCGATTGCCGCGATCGCCACCCCGGCCGTTCCGGTCCTTCCGGGCCGGGCACGTGGGTGCGCTGTCGGAGCGCAACCGTACCGCCGTACACCGACGGCTCCGGGCGCGGGCCCTCGATGAACGGATCCGGGCCGGTCAGCGGGGGATTCCGGGGCCGTTCCCGGCTGCCCGGACGGGGAGGTCCGGGGGCGGACGGCGAGCGCGCCGGCGCCGGACGCGCTCGTGGGCGGTGCCGATGGCGGCACCGCCCACGAGACCGGTTTCGCGGTGACCCTTTCCGCGGGCCGGTCGAATGCGCTGTTCCCTCTGGTGTGAAGCGTCGGCTCCTCGGTGTCTGTGAAGTGCTGGCTCCTCGGTGTCCGTTCCGGCCGTTCCGATCCGGTCCGGGCCCGTTCGCGGCTGCTCAGCTCACCCGCGTCCGCCCACGTCAGGCGCCCCCGCCTTCCGTGGTGCCCGGTGCCGTCACTCGGCCGTGCGGTCGGTCAGTGGCCGTGCGGTCGGTCAGTTGAAGGTCGGGGCGACGACGACGGTGACGTCCTTGTTGCCCTGACCTCCCTGCACGGTGCCCGCGTTGTCCTTCACCGCGACGGTGTTGTCCTGGTTCGAGGCACCGGAGCCGGTGGCGGTCTGCTGGGTGGAGACGTAGTTGCCGTCGACCCCGCCGAACACGTTGCCGGTGCCCGTGTTGGAGACCACCCCGGTGTCGGAACCGGACTCGGCGCCCGCTCCCTCGTCGGCGGCGGCAGCACCGGCACCGGCCAGCAGCAGGCCGGCCGCGAGTGGCCCGGCCAGGAGCAGCCCGGTTTTTCGACGGGTGTGAACGCGTGCCATGGGTGCCTCCGGGAAGCCGTTCATCGGGCAGTGGTCGATCAAGGTGTGCAAGGTTCGTCGGCGAGACGAACACCTGCGAACTGCGGCGCCGGAAGACAGACTTCCGCAACAAATCGACAAAGCGCTAGCTCGTGCGGCGGATTTCGCCCGTTCGCGTGATATCCGTGCGGCCGCGCATAACGGCCCGGAAAGCGGAGTACGCGACGACACACCCCGCCCGAGCTGGGCACTTCGCCCGAACGGCGGCCGACCGAGACGCCCTGGAGGGCGGCGCGACGCCGTCACGCGACCCGCCGAGCGCACCACCCCGGCGCATGCGAACCGTGAACGCGCCCCTGAAAAGTTCGGTCACTCTCCCGTGTCGACTTTTCCGGCAATTTGCAGACCGTCGGAGAGTCGCACTTCGACGCCAGGAAGGTGGGCGCGGAGGGCCCGCCCAGATCTTGATGTATCGATGGAAATCAGATCATCTTGCCGGGATTCAGGATTCCCAGCGGATCGAAGACCGCCTTCAGCTGCCGCTGCAGGTCCAGCGCCACCGGGCCCAGCTCACGCGCCAGCCAGTCCCGCTTCAGCAGCCCCACCCCGTGCTCCCCGGTGATCGTGCCGCCCAGCTCCAGCCCGAGCGCCATGATCTCGTCGAAGGAGCGCTTGGCGCGGGCCGCCTGCTCCTCGTCCGAGGCGTCGAAGATGACGATCGGGTGCGTGTTGCCGTCCCCGGCGTGACTGACCACCCCGATGGTCAGTCCGTGCCGCTCCGCGATCACCGCGACGCCGTCCAGCATCTCCGCCAGCCGGGAGCGCGGCACGGCCACGTCGTCGATCATCGTGGTGCCCAGCCGGTCCAGCGCGGGCAGCGCCATCCGCCGGGCGGCCAGCAACAGGTCGGACTCCGCCTGGTCCTCGGCCGGCACCACCTCGGTCGCCCCGGCCTCCCGGCACAACCGCGCGACCCGGGCCAGCTCGGCCACCCGGTCCGGCCCGTCGAAGGCCACCAACAGCAGCGCCTGGGTGGACTCCGGCAGGCCCATCCGCCCCAACTCGTTGACGGCCCGCACCGAGACCGCGTCCATCAGCTCCATCAGCGACGGGGTCAGACCGCGCGCCATCACCTCGCAGACCGCCGCCCCGGCCGTCTGCGCACTCGGGAACTCCGCCGCCAGCGCCAGCTGGGGAGCCGGCGCCGGCCGCAGTGCCAGCACCGCCCGGACCACCACCCCGAGCGTCCCCTCCGAACCGACGAACAGCCTGGTCAGGTCGTACCCGGCCACGCCCTTCGCGGTCCGGCGGCCGGTGGACACCAGCCGCCCGTCCGCCAGCACCACGTCCAGCCCGAGCACGTACTCGCTGGTGACGCCGTACTTCACGCAGCAGAGCCCGCCCGCACCGGTACCGATGTTGCCGCCGATCGTGCAGGACTCCCAGCTGGACGGGTCCGGCGGATATGAGAGGCCCAACTCCTCGACGGCCCGGGAGAGTTCGGCGTTCACCACACCGGGCTCGACCACCGCGATCCGGTTCACCGGGTCGATCTCCAGGATCCGGTTCAGCTTCACCAACGACAGCACGATGCAGCCGTCCACCGCGTTCGCCGCCCCCGACAGCCCGGTCCGGGCGCCCTGGGGCACCACGGGGACGCGCAGCTCGGTCGCGGTGCGCAGCACGTGCTGCACCTGCTCGACCGTCTCCGGGAACACCACCACCGCGGGCTGCCCGGCCGCGCAGAAGCCCGCCATGTCGTGGCGGTACGCGGCGGTCACGTCCGGGTCCACCACGACGGCCCCGTCCGGGAGGGCCTGCGTCAGTCGGTCCGTCAGATCACTCATCGCCGCCTCCACTCGCCGTCCGGCCGCCTCCACCTCCGCACTCTGCCCGGACGGCGGGGGCCGGGCAAGTGGGCCCGGAAGCGGGCGGGAAGGCGAAAGAAGCGGACGGCGGGGCCGAGCAAGTGGGCCCGGCGACGGGCGGGAAGGCGGAAGAGGCGGACGACGAAGGCCGGGCCGACACGGCGGGGCCCGGGCCGTCGGGCGGCTCAGGCCCGGCGGAGGGCCGGGGTGGCCAGGGCGGTGAGGCCCGCGGTGGCGGTGGCGAGGGCGCAGAGCAGGGTGGGCAGGGTGGCGCCCGCCGCGTCCGCGAGCAGCCCCAGCAGGGCGTTCGCGAGCACCAGGGCCAGGCTCTGTACGAGCGTCAGCAGCGCCTGGACCCGCGAGAGATGGCTGTGCGGCGCACCGGTCAGCACCAGCGGGCCGAGGTGGCAGGCGAAGAGCCCCGAGCCGAGGCCCGCCACCGTACTGCCGGCCACCGCCACCGCCGGTTCCCCGGCCAGCGCCAGCAGCGCGGTCCCCGCCGACGCCGCACAGAGCCCGGCCGCCGCCCCCACGCCGGCCCGGGGCAGCCCGCCCCGCCGGACGACCAGGCCGGCCACCGCGAGCACCCCGGCCGCCTGCCCGGCGCTCACCAGTCCCGCGGTCCCGGCCGCCCAGCCGTGGGCCCGGGCGAGCAGCGGGCCGAGCAGCGACACCACCGGCAGCAGCGCCCCGGCCGCCGCGCCGGTGAGCAGTAGCGCGGCCCGCAGCAGCGGGTCGGCCAGGGCGAGCCGGACGCCGGACGCCGCCTCGCGCAGCAGTCCCTCCCGCGGACCGGACGGCCCCTCCTCCTCCCGGGGGCGCACCCGCAGCAGGACCAGCAGCACGACCCCGAAGCTCGCCGCGTCCGCCAGTGCCGCGCCGGACAGCCCGCCGGCCGCGACCAGCAGGCCGCCCAGCGGCGCCCCGAGCAGGACGGCGCTCTGCCCGCCGGCCTGCCGCAGGGCGAGCGCCCGGGGCAGCCGGTCGGCGGGCACCAGTCGGCGCGGCATCGAGCCGCTCGCCGGGAGGTGGAAGGCGTCCACCGTCCCGATCACGGCCGCCGCCGCGACCAGCAGCCACAGCGGCGTGCCCCGGTCGGCCGCCACCAGTGCCAGCGCGCCGGTCGCGACCAGCATCACCGTGTCCCCGACGAGCATCACCCGGCGGGCGCCGAACCGGTCGGCGACCGCGCCGCCCAGCAGGACCAGCGCGGTGCGCGGCACCGTGATCGCGGTCAGGACCAGCCCGGCCGCGCCGCCGCCGTGCGCGGAGGCGGCCCAGCCGAGGGCGAAGTACAGCGCGGCGTCGCCCAGCAGTCCGGCCTGGACCCCGGCCAGCCAGAACAGGTACGGGCGGGGCAGCGCGACCGGGGCCGGTGCGCCGGTGGTGGTGGTCATGCCGGGCGACGCTAGGCCCCTCGACCAGGTCGAGGGCAAGCCCGCCCAGGGGCCCGCCAGCGGCGAACTACCGGCGGACCACCGGCTCCTGGAGCTCGGTGACCCACCCCGCCTGGTCCTCCGGGCACTCCAGGTACAGCTCCCGGGCGTAGCCGGCCGAGCGGTAGCCGTTCTGCTCGATGAAGCGGGCGAGTTCCTGGCTGCTGCCCAGCACCTCGTCCATCGAGCCGCGGTGCACGATGGTCGCCGCCTCCTCGATCGGCGGCAGGTCGAGCACCTCGAAGTCGTGCGCGCCCGGCCGCACCGACGAACCGACCGGGATGCCCACCAGGACCAGCACCGCGCCGTTGCCCTCCGGTGCGTCCTGGTAGCGGGCGACGGAAGGACCGGTCGCCTCGATCCCGGCCTCGGCCAGCCGCCCGCACAGCTCGCCGAACAGCGGCCCGATCACCGGTCCGATGTCCTCCGGCTCGTAACTCGCCGCCACACCGCTCAGTTGGGCCACCCGGACGGACGGCACCTTCTTCACCACGACATCGTGTGCGGACATGGTCCCCTCGCTCTCGATCGTTCGGAGCCTCGCCTCCACCCGGGTCAGCCGCAGCTCGTCGGCCGCGATCGCCTCGGCGAGCTGGGCCCGCCGCAGCCGCAGCATCCCGCGCAGTTCGGCCGGGTCCACCTGCTCGTCCAGGACGGCCCGTACCTGCTGCAGCGTGAAGCCGAGCTCCTTGAGCGCGATCACCCGGTTGAGCCGGGCGAGTTGGGAAGCCTCGTAGAAGCGGTACCCGCTGACCGGGTCCACCCGGGCGGGCCGCAGCAGTCCGATCGCGTCGTAGTGGCGCAGCATCCGTACCGACACCCGGCCGTGGCTGGCGAAGTCTCCGATGTTCAACATGGTGCGACCACTCCATCCCCTACCACCGTGTCAGGGTCAACCCCGTTCGCCCGCCTCCCCGGGAAACGCGAAGGGCGGGTGCCGAACGATGTCGGCACCCGCCCTGAGCAGGTGGTTCTCCTACCGGCGGAGAGCGTGGGATTCGAACCCACGGTACGGGGTCACCGCACGACAGTTTTCAAGACTGTTCCCTTAGGCCGCTCGGGCAGCTCTCCAGGCGGAGGTCAGCCTAACGGGTCCGGAGGGGTTCGGTGCACACGTTTCCGCGCGGGCGGTGGGTTACTGGTCGCCCTCGCGCTGGCCGAGGGTGACCTTGGTGTTGAGGGTCTGACCGTTGCGGGTGTACTCGACGTCGACGGTCTCGCCGGGCTTGTGCGTCCAGATCCGGCTGACCAGGGCGGGGCCGTTGTCGATCGGGACGCCGCCGAGCTTGGTGATGACGTCGCCCGGCTTGAGGCCGGCCTTGTCGGCCGCGCCGCCGGGGGTGACGGCGGGCTGGCCCTGGACGTCCTTGGTCTGGATCTGCGCGCCGTCGCCCTTGTAGTCGTCGTTGCGCAGCACGTCGAGCTTGGCGTAGACCGGCTTGCCGGTCTTGATCAGGGTGTCCGCGACCCACTTGGCCTGGTTGATCGGGATGGCGAAGCCCAGGCCGATGCTGCCGGCCCGGCCGTTGGCGGAGGCGTTGGACTGGATCGCCGAGTTGATGCCGATCACCGCGCCGCCGGAGTCCAGCAGCGGGCCGCCGGAGTTGCCGGGGTTGATCGAGGCGTCGGTCTGGAGGGCGTTCATGTACGAGGCCTGCGAGCCGGTGTCGTCGCCGGAGGCCACCGGGCGGTCCTTCGCGCTGATGATGCCGCTGGTGACGGTGGACTCCAGGCCGTACGGCGCGCCGATCGCGACGGTGGCGTCGCCGACGTTGACCTTGTCGGAGTCGGCCAGCGGCAGCGGGGCCAGCTTGCTCTTGGGCGGGTTGTCGATCTTGATCACGGCGACGTCGTAGCCCTCGGCGTGGCCCAGCACCGAGGCGCTGTAGGAGGTGCCGTCGGCGAACTTGACGGTCAGTTTGCCGCCGCTGAGGGTCGGCGCGACCACGTGGTTGTTGGTGAGGATGTGGCCCTCGGTGTCGAAGACGAAGCCGGTGCCGGTGCCCGACTCGCCGTTGCCCTGCGCCTTGATGGTGACGACGCTGGGCAGCGCCTTCTGCGCGATGGCGGCGATCGAGCCGGGGGCGGGCTCGTTCTTCTGGGTGTCGCTGGCCTGGACGGTGGTGCTGCGGTGGTCGTTCGCGGAGCTGCTGCTGTCGACGCGGTCGGCGACGGACACGCCGAGCGCACCGCCGGCCAGGCCGGCGACCACCGCGACGACCGCGATCAGCGCGACCAGACCGCCGCGCTTCTTGCGCGGGCCGCCGTGGCCGCCCGGGCCGCCGGGGTAGTCCGCCGGGTAACCGAGCGGACCGGCCGGGCCGCCGGGGTAGCCGGCGCCGCCGGAGGTGGAGTCGTGGGTGGGGCCCCAGCCGCCGAGCGGCTGGCCGGCCCCGAAGGGGTGGTGGCCGTGCGCGGCGGGGGCGGCGGCCGGGGCGGCGCCGAAGCCCTCGTGCGCGCCGGCGGCGGGGACGCCGTGGGTCGGGGTGGCGTACGGGTTGCCGGCCGGCGGCAGGGCCGGGGCGGCGGGGGCAGGCGCGGCGGGGGCCGCGGCGACCGGGGACGGCGGGGCGGGCGGCAGGACCGGCGGCGGCGCGTCGATGTAGCCGGTGGCCGGGTCGACGGCCGGCTCCTCCGCGACGGGCGCGGCGGACGCCACGGGCGCGGTGGGGGCCTCCGGCGCCGGCACCTTGGTGAAGGCGACGGTGGGCTTGTGCCCGCCCTCGGCCTGGGCACCCTCGGCCGGGACGGCGTCCACGGGCGGCGCCGCCTCGACGGCAGCGGCCTCGACGGCACCCGCCTCCGGCTCCGGCACCCGCCGGAAGGCCATGGTCGGCTGGTGCCCGCCCTGAGCAGGGCCTTCGGAAGCGGTCTCGGCCGCCCCCTGGCCGGCGGGCTGCTCCCCCTGCGGCCCGGCGGGCCCAACCTCGCGCTCGGTGCTCACGGACGACCTCCATAGCTGGCAGAACCAAGGACCATAGTTTTTCGCACTGACGATTCGATTGCCGTAAGGACCCCTCTGAAGAACTCATAAGAATCCTTAGCCGGTACCGACGCCGGTACCGGACGGCCGAGGCTCCCCTCCCCCGCCGGGCGTCCCGCGATGCGGACCGTACGCCCTCGGCCTTGGGTGTTGGCCCCCGTGCCGGTTAGCCTGTCGCTCACAACTGACACGCGGGAGCTTGGACCCACCAGGCTGAGAGTGCGCATGTCGACCGTACGCCACGCGAGTGACGGACGTTCGAGGGGGCGCTGACCGCCGGAACCTGTCCGGGTAATGCCGGCGTAGGGAGTATCGGCCATGCCGTCTGCTTCGCCATCCTCTTCTTCGGGTGCGCCCGAGTCCAAGGATCTCTCCGGGTCCACGGCCGTCCTGGACCGCCCCCAGCGGACCGATCACCGCGAGGCGCCCCTGGTGCTCGACACCGAGCCGCCGCGCACGCTGCGCTTCCGGGACCACTTCGCGCTCTGGATGAACCTGGGCGTCAGCCTGATCGGCTTCTCCACCGCCGCCACCGTGCTCGGCGCCCCCGGCAGCGAGCTGTCGCTGGCCGCCGCGGTGACCGCGATCACCGTCGGTACGGTCGTCGGCACCGCGATGCTCGGCCTGGCCTCGCTGATCGGCGCCCGCACCGGCGCCCCCGCGATGGCGAACCTGCGCGGGCTGTTCGGCACCCGGCTGTCGTACCTGCCGACCGTGCTGAACATCGTGCAGTGCATCGGCTGGGGCGTGTTCGAGCTGCTGACCATCTCGGCGGGCGCCCAGACCGTCGCCCACACCACCGGCTACCGCTGGCTGTTCGTCCTGCTCGCCGGCGCGCTGACCACCGTGCTGACCATCTGGCCGCTGGGCTCGATCGCGGTGCTGCGCCGCTTCGTGGCCGGGGCGGTCGCGGTGGCGATGGTCTACTTCACCGTCCAGCTGGGCCGCCAGGGCGTGCCGGACCCGGGCGCGGGCAACTGGCACGGCTTCCTGGGCGCCACCGACGCGATGATCGCGGTGTCGGTCTCCTTCGTCCCGCTGGCCGCCGACTACACCCGGCACTCGCGCACCCCGCGCTCGGCGTTCTGGGGCAGCTTCTCCGGCTACACGATCGCCCAGGTCTGGTGCTACGTGCTCGGCCTGATGGCGCTGCTGCAGTCGGACGGCGCCCCGAACCGGATCTTCGACTCCTTCCTGGGGGTCTGGGCCGGCTGGCTGTTCCTGCTGGTGCTGGTGCTGCGCGAGACGGACCAGTCCTTCGCCAACGTGTACTCGACCGCGATGTCGGTGCAGAACCTGCTGCCGAAGGTGGACCGCCGGGTGCTCTCCGGCGCGATCGGCGTGCTGATCACCGTGCTGGCGTTGCAGATCGACGAGTTCACCGACACCTACTACGGCTTCCTCGGCCTGATCGGCTCGGTGTTCGTGCCGCTGCTGGCGGTGCTCGTGGTGGACTACTTCCTCGGCGCCGGCCGGCGCGGCTGGGACCTCTCCGCGGACGCACCGTCCCGCTGGCTGATGCTGCTGCCGTGGGCGCTGGGCTTCGCCGTCTACCAGTTCATCGCGCCGACCAAGGTGGCCGACTGGTGGACGGACTTCTGGACCTCCGCCCAGGAGGCGCTGCACTTCACCCCGCAGGAGTGGACCTCGGCCTCGCTGTTCGCCTTCCTGGTGCCGGCCCTGGTCACCTGGGCGCTCACCCCGCTCGGCCGCCGCACCGCCCGGCCCTGACGGGACCGGACCGGAACGGAACGGACCGAACGCGAGGCCAGGCAGAACACGGCGAAGCACAGCAGAGCACGGCGGAGACGGCCCCACAGGTTGGGGCCGTCTTTGTCCGCGCTTCACTTCCGCCACCTATCGTTGGGCCCGTGACCAGCCAAGACCTGCCCTCGACGGCGGCGCGCACCGTGCCGACCGTCCAGGTGATCGCCCACCGCGGTTCCTCCCACGCCCTGCCCGAGCACACCCTCGCGGCCTACCGGCGCGCGCTCGACGAGGGCGCGGACGCGCTGGAGTGCGACGTCCGGGTCACCGCCGACGGCGCGCTGGTCTGCGTGCACGACCGCCGGATCGGCCGGGTCTCCAACGGCCGGGGCACCGTCTCGGCCATGACCCTCGCCGAGCTGGAGGCGTACGACTTCGGCGCCTGGAAGACCGGCCGCCCCAGCACCGACCCCGAGCTGCGCGGCGTGCTGCGGCTGGAGCGGTTGCTGGAGCTGGTGGTGGAGTGCGGCCGCCCGGTGGAGCTGGCGATCGAGACCAAGCACCCGGTGCGCTTCCGCGGCCGGGTGGAGGCCGAACTGCTGCGGACGCTGGAGCGGTTCAAGATCGGCGCGACCCGGGACGGCGGCCGCCCGTCCGCCCGGATCATGAGCTTCTCCTCGATCGCGCTGGACCGGGTGGGCACCGCCGCACCGCAGTACCGGCGGGTCTTCCTGTTCGAGCGGACCCTGCCGCTGCTCGGCCGGCTGCGCGCGGGCTCGCCGCTGCCGGGCGGGGCGCGGATCGCCGGCCCGGGCATCGAACTGGTGCGGGCCCGCCCGCAGCTGGTGACCCGGCTGCGCGAGCTGGGGCACGAGGTGCACGTGTGGACGGTGGACGAGCCGGCCGACGTCGAGCTCTGCCTGGAGCTCGGGGTGTCCGCGATCATCACCAACCGGCCCGCGGAGGTGCTGGCGCAGCTCGGCCGCTGACGGCGGGATCATCGCCGGATCGTCGCCGACTGATCGCCGGGCGATCCCCCGGTGATCGGCCCGGTGATCGGCCCGGTGATCGCCCCGGTGATCCGCCGACGCACCGAGGACCGGCCGGGGCCATACCGGCAGATCCGATCACTTCTGGTCAGCAGTCAAACCTTCCTTGCGCGAAATTGCCGGAATTCTTGCATCCGGGCGACAGAGGGTGAGCACGGAATGACCTGATGTCGACCGTCGGTCGCCGCGCTCGAAATGGGCGAGCGGGATCGTCCAGTGCTCGTTTCCGACGCATTACCAAGGGGCATCTCTCCCTCGGCATACGCTGAAGGAGGTCCGGGGGTGGCGTTGATGGTGGCGCGTGAAGTGCCGACTTCATCGACCATGGCAGTGCCGCACGGCCCAGCGAGTGTCGGGGTCGCACGGCGCCGACTGCGTCGAGATCTGGGTGACCGGCAGATACCGGAACCGGTCATCGATGATGCTGTTCTGATCCTTTCCGAGCTGTTGAGCAACGCCTGTCGGTACGCCCGTCCGCTCGGCCCGCTGCCGGCGCTGGGGCGCGGCTCCCGGGCCGAGGTGCTCGGGCAGGTCCTGGTCGGTGTCCCCTCCCGGCCGCACGCCGCGCCGGGCGGCCGGGAGTCCGCCGAGGGCTCGGACGAGCCGGACGGCGGGGTGCTGGTCCGCTGGCAGATGCACGCCGACGGGGTGCTCACCCTGGAGGTCACGGACGGCGGGGCGACCACCCGGCCGCTGCCCGCGAGTCCCTCGCTGACCTCGCGCGGCGGCCGCGGCCTGGGCATCGTCGACCAGCTGGCGAGCGACTGGGGCGTGCGCGACGCCCCGGGAGAGGTCACGGTCTGGGCGGCGCTGCCGGCCCGGGCCCGGCACGCCCGGCGCACCGGAGGCGATGCCCGTAGCGCATGAGCCGGGCTCGGGGAATGTGTCGTTAGGCTTCCCGGGACACAGGACCACCGTTCCCGGGAGAGCCGCAGCATGGGCAAGAAGGCCGCCAAGAAGGCGCCGCAGCGCCAGTCCACCACCGCCGTCACGGGCGAGATCCCCGTGGTCGGGGCCCGCGAGGACTGCCCCTGCGGCTCCGGCCGCCGGTACAAGGCGTGCCACGGCCGCGAGGCCTCGCACGCGGTGCAGGAGCTGGTGCACCGCCCGTTCGAGGGCCTGCCGGGCGAGGCCGACTGGGTGGCGCTGCGTGAGCTGGTGCCCGCCGCCACGGTGCCGCTGACGCTGGCGGCCGGGGTGGCCGAGGGCGCGGCCGGTGACGTCCCGTCGGTGACCCTCGCCACCGTGCTGCCGCTGGCCTGGCCGGCCCTGCGCCGCCAGGACGGCTCGATCCTGCTCGGCCTGCAGACCCAGTCCGCCTCGGGCGACCTCAGCCGCGACCTCGCGGACGCCCTGGAGCTGGCCCTGGCCACCGAGCCGGGCAGCCCGGTGCCGGCCCGCCGGACCGTCCCGGGCGGGCGCCGCCTGCAGGACCTGCTGGACACCACCGCCGAGTTCACGCCCGCCGTGCACACCGGCTTCGAGTTCTGGCTGGAGGACGCCGAGGCCGCCACCGGCGAGGTCGCCGCCTCCCTGGAGCGCGCCAACGCCTCGGCCATCCCGACCGAGAAGCTCGCCGGCGTGGACTCCGCCTACTGGTGCGGCACCCCGGACAAGAACCACCTGCGCTGGGTGATGACCGTGCCCGAGGAGCAGCTGCTGGACGCGCTGGCCCGGCTGAACGCGGCCGAGGAGGCCTCGCTCGGCCCGGACACCCGCCTGGTCGGCTCCTTCCGCGCGCACGGCCTGACCGTGCCGGTGTGGGACCTCCCGCTCGAGATGACCGCCGCCGACTGCGAGAAGCCGGCCGCCGAGTTCGCCGCGCGGCTCGCTTCCGTGCTCGCCGACGGGACCCCGCTGACCGCCGAGGAGCGGCGCGCCCGCGCGAACCTGGTGAACCGTCAGGTCACCCTGAACTAAAGCGCGCAGGATCCGCGTGATACGCGTCACATTGTCGTGGTGAACGCGCAATTTCCGGGCGTGGAGGGCGTCTTGGAAATTGGCGCGAGCGCGGATCCTTGTTACTGTCTAAAGAGTCCGGCCGCTGGTGCATCCCCCGTCGCCAGCGGTCGGATCTTTTGTTTTTCCGGAGCGCCCCCTCGGAGCGCCCGCATGGATCACCCCGATGGATCACCCCGATGGAGCGCCCGCGCGGAGCCGCGGCCTCAGTGGGCCGAGCGTCCGCGGTCCAGCCGGACCGTCGCCTCCACCAACTCCCCCAGCAGCGGCCCGACCTGCGGCAGCCAGACCCCGCCGCCCGCGCCCGGCCGCGGCGCCAGCACCCAGCGCACGCTCCCGGCCGCGCCACCGGGCGGCAGCGGCAGGAAGCCGCCCGGCCCGTGGTAGCGCAACGATCCAGGCACCCAAGGGAGTTGGGCGAGCATGTCGCCGAGCGCGTCCAGCGAGTACGGAGCCACCAGCAGCGCGTAGCGGCCCGGCATCGCCAGCACCGGTCCGAGCGGCAGGCGCAGCGCGCTCAGGTAGACCAGTGCCCGGGCTCCGGCCTCCGCGGGCAGGCTGACCGCCGAGACGGTGCAGCCGGTGGCGGCCAGCACCGGCGCGTCCGGGCTCCGCCGCTCCCACCACCAGCGCACCATCCGGGCGTCCGTGGTGGCGGCCAGCAGCGAGGGGTCGTGCGGGTGGGCGCCGGGGACGGTGCAGTCCGGGTCTCCACAGGAGCAGTGGCCGTCGCACAGCACGGTGCCCGGCACCACGGGCCAGCGGTGGTCGACGGCGGCCGCCAGGGCCGCGGCCAACCGGGCGGAACGCTCCTCCGACCGGCTCTTCGGGTTCTCACGCATGGCGCTCGTTCCTTTCCCTGACCGCTCGGTTCGCTCCGCTCCACCGGCGTCCGTCGGGATCCTCCGTGCGGGCCGCCGCGGCGGGCCCCGGGCGGCGCGGGGCGGGGCGGGGCGGCGGGGCGGACGGCGCGGCTGCGACGTGGAGCAGGTGTGGAGCACGACATGAAGGGCCGCGCACCGGCACAGCCCTTGGAACGAGAATCCCGTACGCGACCGGATGGACGCCGCCCGGGCGCGCTTGGTTCCACCGTACGAGTGAGAGAGTTCCGGCCAGCCCGGCTCACGGGCGGCACGGACATACGATCCGGACGGCCGCCCGGGTCCGTCCTCCCGGTTCTGCCCGCTCGCGGCCCGCTCCATGCCTGTGGGCTCCACGGGCGCGCGGACCAACCCCGCACGCCCCCCGACCGGGTCGCGCCGGCTGTGGAACGGGCCACCGCGTCGTCCTGGATCTGGACATGCCCCGAATGGCCTGTGTAGAAGTGGTGGCATTGCTGTCGATCAATGACGAGTAGTAGCGAATCGAGGCGAAACACGCCCTTTGGCCGTGCTCGCTCCACATTGGCCTAGCTGGGGGTTTCGCATGGCACGTAGCACCGCGTCAGGAGTGACGGCATGAACGAGTCCCACCCGTCGACGGCCGTCCCGTCGACGACGACCGCCGAGCCGGGCGAACCCGGCTGCGCAGGCGGGCTCACCGTCCTCGACCTGCCGGACCTGCCCGGCCCCGTCGACGCCCCGGACGGCACGGCGGACGACCGCACGGCCCCGTCCGCCGTGGTGCAGGACCGTTTGGCCGGACGCCTGTCCGATATCACCAGCCTGCACGAGCACACCGAGCGGCTGGCCCGCGCCCGCGGCCTGACCGCCACCCTGGACACCGTCCTCGCCTCCGGCGCCGCCCTGCTCGGCGCCCGGCGCGGCATGCTGGTCACCAGGCGGCCCGGCGGCGGGCCCGGACAGCCGGTCGGCTTCAACCTCGACCGCGCCAGCCTCGGCGCCCTGGAGACCGTCCCGGCCG
Organism: Kitasatospora sp. NPDC096204; assembly: GCF_044763205.1. NCBI lineage: Bacteria > Bacillati > Actinomycetota > Actinomycetes > Kitasatosporales > Streptomycetaceae > Kitasatospora > Kitasatospora sp. NPDC096204. The sequence continues at coordinate 17,537 of NZ_JBIWFT010000037.1, read as the reverse complement.
AGCAGAGCCTGCTGGCGCGGCTGCTGCGCGAACTGGACCGGCCCGCCCACATGCACTCCCGCGACCTCGCCGAGGACCCGGCCATCGGCGCCCGGCTGCGCGAACTCGCCGTCCACCTCGGCCTCGGCGGCGCCTACGGCCTGCCGCTCGCCACCGACGAGGACGGCCCGCTCGCCGCCGCCCTCTGGTTCTACGACGAGCCCGGCGAACCGACCGGCTGCCAGCGGGAACTGGCCCGCCACTACTGCGAGATCGCCGCCCCGCTGCTCGCCAAGCAGCTGGAGACGGACCGGATCGCGCGCACCACCGAGGCGCTGCGCCGCGGACTGCTGCCGGACCGGCTCCCCCGGGCCGCCGGGCTGCGGCTGGCCGCCCGGCTGGTCCCCGCCGGGCTGGAGCGCTCCTCCGGCAGCGACTGGTACGACGCGATCCCGCTGCCCGACGGCACCATCGGCCTCACCGTCGGCTCCGTCTCCGGCGACGGCCCCGGGGCGGGCCCCGGCTCCGCCCCCGGCGCGGCCGCCGCGATGGGCCGGGTCCGGGCCGCGCTGCGGGCGTACGCGGTGCTGGAGGGCGAGGACCCGGTCTCCGTCCTGGGGGACCTGGAGCTGCTGCTCAAGACCACCGAGCCGACCCGCACCGCGACCGCCGTCTACGCCTGGGTCGAGCCCGAGGAGCGCCGGATCACCCTGGCCGGCGCCGGGCACTGCCCGCCGGTCCTGGTCGGCCGGCACGGCGCCGAGTTCGTGGAGACCTCGCTCTCCGCCCCGCTCGGCATGCTGACCTGCTGGGAGGCGCCCGGGGTGGGGTTCACCGCCGAGCGCGGCGACACCCTGCTGCTCTACACCGAGGGCCTGGCCCGCCGCTGCGGGCCGACCCTGCACACCGGGCAGGCCAACCTGCGCAGGGCCGCCGCCGACGCCCCGCGCGACGTGCGGATCGACCCGGACCGGCTCTGCGCCCACCTGCTGGCGGTCTGCCCGGACCGGGAGACCCCGGGCACGGCCACCGACGACCTGATGCTGCTGGCGGCCCGCTTCGAGTGACCGTTCGAGCCCGAAGCGGGCGGGCGGCCGGACGTCCGTACCATGGACGCACGGCCGCCCGCGCGTGTCGCGATCCGACACCTCCCCCGAGGGGCGGCGGTACCACCCCCCAAGGAGGCGTTGCACGTGACCGAGGACCGTACCCCCGCGGTGGCCGAGAACCCCGAGGCCGAGGGCGGCGAGGAGCCCGAGCAGTTCAAGGGCCGCAAGAACGGTCTCTACGGCGAGATCTCCGACGAGCTGGCCGCCTCGATGAAGTCCGGCTGGGCCGACACCGAGCTGCACGGCCTCGTCCCGGTCGCCCAGGCCCCGTACGCGGCCGAGCGCCGCGCCGCGCTGTCCGCCGCCTACCCCGGCGAGCGCCTGGTCGTCCCGGCGGGCAACCTGCGGGTCCGCTCCAACGACACCGACTACGCGTTCCGCGCCTCCAGCGAGTACGTCCACCTCACCGGCGACCAGACCGAGGACGCGGTGCTGGTCGGCGAGCCGACCGGAGCGGCCGGCCACGAGTTCGCGCTCTACCTGCTGCCCCGCTCGAACCGCGAGAACGGCGAGTTCTGGCTGGACGGCTACGGCGAGCTGTGGGTCGGCCGCCGGCACAGCCTGAGCGAGCAGGAGCAGCTGCTCGGCCTGCCCGCCCGGGACGTTCGGCAGGCCGCCGAGGAGCTGGCCGCGAAGGCCGCCGACTCCACCGTGCCGACCCGGATCGTCCGCGGCTACGACGCCGCCCTGGAGGCCGCGCTGGCCGACGCCCTGGACGCCGACAAGGACGCCGAGTTCAAGGAGTTCCTGAGCGGCCTGCGGCTGGTCAAGGACGAGTGGGAGATCGGCGAGCTGCGCGCCGCCTGCGACGCCACCGTCAAGGGCTTCACCGACGTGGTCCGCGAGCTGGGCCAGGCCGTCGCCACCTCGGAGCGCTGGATCGAGGGCACCTTCTGGCGCCGCGCCCGGGTCGAGGGCAACGACGTCGGCTACGGCACCATCGCCGCGGCCGGCCCGCACGCCACCACCCTGCACTGGGTGCGCAACGACGGCGAGGTGCGCCCCGGCGAGCTGCTGCTGCTGGACGCGGGCGTGGAGACCAGCACCCTCTACACCGCCGACGTCACCCGCAGCCTGCCGATCAACGGCCGCTTCACCGAGCTGCAGCGCCGGATCTACGACGCCGTGTACGACGCCCAGGAGGCCGGCATCGCCGCGGTGAAGCCCGGCGCCCGGTTCCGCGACTTCCACGAGGCCTCGCAGCGCGTCCTCGCCGAGCGGCTGCTCGCCTGGGGCCTGCTGGACGCCTCGGTGTACGACGTCGAGAAGGTCCTGGAGCTCGGTCTCCAGCGCCGCTGGACCCTGCACGGCACCGGCCACATGCTCGGCCTGGACGTCCACGACTGCGCCCACTCGCGCCGCGAGGAGCACGTCGACGCGCTGCTGGTCCCCGGCATGGTGCTGACCGTCGAGCCCGGCCTGTACTTCCAGCAGGACGACCTGACCGTGCCGGAGGAGTACCGCGGCATCGGCGTCCGGATCGAGGACGACATCCTGGTCACCGCCGACGGCAACGAGAACCTCTCGGCCGGCCTGCCCCGCAGCTCCGAGGACGTCGAGGCCTGGATGGCCTCGCTCGCCTGAGCCGTGGAACGGTGAAGGGCCCGGCCTCCCGAGCAGTGGGAGGCCGGGCCGTTCGGCTTCGGGTGCGGGCCGGCCGTCAGGCCCGGTCGCCGAAGACGTTCCAGTAGGCGGACTGGTGGCCGTTCGACCGGGCGCCCACCTGGACCTCCACGTCGTACTTCGGGGCTTCCTTCATGGTGATCCGGAAGGTGTACTCGACCGTGTCACCCCACCGGTTGCTCTCCGTCCCGGTCGGGAGGACCGCGGTCAGACCGTCGCAGTCCTCCTGCACCTCGACCGGCTTCCACACACTGCCGACCCTCGCCTCCAGCGTGAAGTCGTCCGCCGCGAGCCACTTGGCGCTCGACACGCCCACCACGGGGTGCAGGTTCGCGGTGCCCCCCGGGGCGTTGGCCTCGAAGCCGAACTCGACGGGGGCCGTCCCGACCTTGAGGCCCGTCTTCGACACACCGGTCACCTCCGGGCTGAGGTGGTCGACGACCGCCGCGTTCAGCACGGCCTTCGCGATGCCCTGATAGTCCGTGGAGTTCGGCACGGGGGCGTCCGCCTCGATCGCGAGCCGGCCCGGGCGGTTGGCCATGGACAGCCGCATCCGGTACTCGATGGTCCGGCTCTCGCCGGCGGCGAGCGTGAAGGCCCCGTCGTTCCGGTTGATCACGTAGTCCATCCCGGTGCCCTGGCTGAGGTGGTCCAGCTTCTTCCAGCCGGAGGCGTCCTTGCGCTCCAGGGTGCCGTCGGCGAGGTCGATCAGCCGCGCGCAGGGGGCGCCCTCGTACTGCTGGGTCGCCACCACCGGGGCCACGCCGCGGGTGCCGGTGGCGTCGTTGTTCTTCCAGGTGACGGAGAAGGTCACCAGCTCGTTCAGCTCGATCTGCGCGCCCTCACTCAGGCCGTTGAAGGTGATCCCGATGCCGCTTCCGCCGGACCGGGCGGTCTGCGGCGCGCCGGGCTTGGCGGCGGCGGGCTTGGCCGGGGCCTTCGTGGCCGGCTTGGCGGGGGCCTTCGCGGCGGCCTTGGCGGGCTCGGTGGGCTCGGCGGCCGGGGCCTGCGCCGCCGGGGCCTCGACGGTGGGCGCGGCGGCCGGCGTCTCGGTGGTGGGCGCGGCCGGGGCGGGGGTGGTCGGGACAGCGCCCGCGCCGGGGGTGGCCGAGGAGGTGGCCGAGGGGGTGGGGGCGGAGGCGGCGACGGACGACCCGCCGTTGGTCGGGCCGCAGGCGGCGACCCCGACGGCGGCGACGACGGCCAGCGGGATGATCTTCGCAATACGGGCGATAACGGACGCGTTCATGTGACAGTCCCCCCAAAGGACACGGTGCTGATGGTTTTGATCGGATGAGCGGGCGCCTACTGTCGCGCCCCGAGGAGCCGGCCCGAGCCCCCCGGCTCCGCCGGCTCGCTCTCCCCGCCTCTCACCCTGATAGACGTCCATCCCGCCGGGGGGTTGCAGCCGGATTCGAAGAAATTTCCCGCGACCCGCCCCGGAACGCCGAAAGGCGCCGTGACCAGGGGGGAACCCCGGCCACGGCGCCTCGACGGCCCGCTTGGGACTGACGTCCCGCCTGGGACTACTTCTTCACGACCGTCACCGGGACGGTCAGCTCGTTCAGGACGTTCAGCCCCGCGGTGCCGGAGTACGGCAGCGTCACCTGGACGGCCACCGGCATCGTCCCGGGCCCGTCCACCGGGTCAAGGGTCATCCGGTACGTCACCTTCTTGCTCTCACCCGGAGCGAGCGAGAACGCGGCGCTCTCGGCAGCCATCGCGTAGTCCATGCCGCCGCCCATCGACAGCGGGAGCGCCGTCCAGCCACCGCCGTCCTGGCGCTCCAGCTTGCCCTGGTTCATCAGGACCATCTCGCTGGGCGGCGTCCCGGCGTACTCCTTCGTGTAGACCAGCGGCTGAACCTTCGCGAAGCTCTTCTGGCCGGTGTTCCGGTAGGTCACCGAGAAGGTCACCGGGGTGCCGTCGTTGGACACCTTCTGCCCCGCGCCGATGCCGCCGTCGACGGTGATGGCGATGTCCTTGCCGCTCTGCGCGGCCCCGGTCGGCGGCTTGTGGCCGCTCACGTCCAGGCTGTTGACGATCGACGTCAGGCCCGCCTGGTAGTCGCTCTTGAGCCCGTTCGCCACCACGAAGACCTGGTCCGAACCCATGCCCCACAGCTGGGCGGTGAAGCTGTCACCCGGGTTGCAGGTGACGTTCCACTGGGTCTTGTCGATCGTCTTGCCGCCCACCGTGGACTTGGTCCGCACCGGGGCGCCCATCGAGGAGTAGCCGCTGTCGGGGAAGTAGGGCCGGCCCCAGATCGGGCAGTTCGGCTGATGGCCCCAGCCGTCGGGGGCGGCGAGGTCGTTCATCGTCGGCCAGGGGCCGCCGAGGTCGAGTTCGTCCGCGCTGTTGTACGCCACGACCAGGACGCCGTACGGCTCGCACTTCGCCGCCGCCCAGTCCTGCTGCGGCTCCGTCGGCGCGCCCGGACTCAGGACACAGACCCGGTCGGCCGCGACCGGCACGGCCTTCCAGCCCGCCGGGACCTTGAACTTGACGCCACGGAGGCTGTACGAGCCCCCGCCGCCCGTGGGACTGCCGGTGATGGAGGCGGAGGGTGACGAGGCGCCGTCGGCGAGCGGGACCCCGGTCTCGGCGTCGCCGGTGGGGGTGCCCGGGTCGGTGGGGGTGGGCGTGGGGCTGGGGGCCTCGGTCGGCTCGGGCGTCGGGCTCGGCACGGAGGTCAGCGTGGCGGCCGGCGGAGGGGCCTGGTCCTGGGCGACCGGCTCGCCGTGGAAGGTGAGCACGCCGACCGCCATGGCGGCGGCCAGACCGAGCGGCAGGGTGACGGCGTACACCGGGCGCAGTCGGCGGATCCTGCTCTTCGGGGGAGCGGCCGGGCGCAGACCGGTCGCCGTGACCATGGAGGCGCGGGCCGTCAACGCCTCGCGGAGCAGCCGTTCCGTGGGTGTCTCGGCCGGCCCGTCGCCGTCGCCGCCCGTGCGGCGGGGGAGCTTCTCGGTCATCGAACCTTCTCCAGGTGCTTTTCCAAGGCGTCCAGAGCGCGGCTGGCGGTGGACTTCACGGCACCCCGGGAGAGCCCCAGGGTCTCGGCAATCTGCGCTTCCGACATGTCGGACCAGTAGCGCAGCACCAGCACCTCGCGCTGGCGGGGAGTCAACTCCTGCAGGGCCACGAGCACCCGGCGATGCTCGTCGTTGAGCACCGCGTGGTCCTCGGCGGACGGGGCGTCGGCCACGTGCGGCGGCACGTACTCGCGGGCGGTCTTGCGCCGGCGCAGCATCGAACGGGCGCCGTTGACCACCGACGTGCGCAGGTAGCCGAGCGCGTTGTCGAGGTCGTCCAGCTCCTCGCCGTAGCGCTGGTAGAGCTGGGTGAAGGCCTCCTGGACGACGTCCTCGGCCAGGTCCTGGTGGTCGACCAGCAGGACCGCCATCCGGACCAGACCGAGCCGGTGGGCGTGGTAGAGGTCGGTCAGGGTGGGCCGGTCCTCGGTGGGCTTGCGGCCGCCGCGCAGCAGGCGGAAGCCGGAACGGCGCTGCTTCGCGTCCTGTTCGGTGACGACGCCGGCGAGCGGCTCGCCGACCTCCTGCGCACCGAACAGCGCGGCGACCACTCCTCGGACGGAGAAGCCGCGTCCCCCTGACTGCACGGCGGTCGGCCCGATGGCCATGGACATCTGCGTTTCCGCTTTCCCCCGGGACGGTGACGGCGGCCGCCGTTCCGTCAGGTCACCTGATCAAGATCATGATCGGGGGGATCGTCCCAGCCCGCCCTCGGCCGGGTTCCCTCCGCCCCCGTAGTCAAGGACGTGTGACGGGAGCGGAGGTTGCAGGTGGGTTCGAAGAAAATTCCGAGGGGGTCCGGACGGCTACACTCACCGGCATTCCGCCACCCGTGAGCAGGGGGTTCGCATGGCCGAGCAGAACGTCGACGGCCCGGTCGGTGCCGGAACCGGTACGGCCGTGGGTGCGGCCGCGGCCGCACCCACCGCGTCGCGGCCGGTGTCCGTCACCATCGGCCGGCGCCCGGAGCCCGTGCACGACGTCGCGGTGTACGCCTTCCCGGGCATGGCGACCTTCGAACTCGGCGTGGTGGTCGAGGTGTTCGGGCTGGCGCGGCCCGAGCTGGCGGGCCTGCTGGCGGCGCCCTGGTACGGGCTGAAGGTGTGCGCCGAGCGGCCCGGGACTCCGCTGGACGCGGTGGGCGGCTTCACGCTGACCGCCCCGTACGGGCTGGACGAGCTGGCGGCCGCCGACACCGTGGTCGTCCCCGGGGTGCCCGACGTGTTCGGCGGCGTGGGGGCGCCTCCCGGCCGCGATGCCGGGGGCGTCTCCCCCGCCCTGGTCGAGGCGCTGCGCACCGCGCACGGTCGCGGCGCCCGGATCGTGTCGATCTGCGGGGGCGCCTTCGCGCTGGCCGCCGCCGGGCTGCTGGACGGCCGGGAGGCGACCACCCACTGGCGGTACGCCGAGCTGCTCCAGCAGCGCCACCCGGCGGTGCGGGTCAACCCGGACGTGCTGTACGTGGACAACGGCGACGTGCTGACCAGCGCGGGCAGCGCGGCCGGCATCGACCTCTGCCTGCACCTGGTCCGCCGGGACCACGGCGCCAAGGTGGCGAACACGGTGGCCCGGCGCTTCGTGGTGGCACCGCACCGGGACGGCGGGCAGGCCCAGTTCATCGAGGCGGCGGTCCGCCCGGTCGAGGAGGACGACGACGGCATAGCCCGCAGCATGCAGTGGGCGCTGGACCACCTGTCCTCCCCGCTGACCATCTCCCGACTGGCCCGCGCCGCCCGGATGTCGGACCGCTCGTACCTGCGGCACTTCACCGCCCGCACCGGGACCAGCCCGATGCGCTGGGTCGTCACCCAGCGCATCGCGGCCAGTCTGGCGCTGCTGGAGTCGCCGGAGGGGACGGTGGAGGAGATCGCCGCGGCGGTCGGCTTCGAGAACGCCGCGACCTTCCGCCACCACTTCGGCCGGGTGATGCGCACCTCCCCGACCGCCTACCGGCGCTCCTTCGGGCGCGGAGTGGCCTGAGCACGCGACGGCCCGGGCGCGCCCCCTGTCAGGCCTCGCGCTTCGCCTCGGGGTCGGCCTCGCGCAGGTCCGCGTTGGCGAGGATGGCGTCGTGCAGCCACTGGGCCAGGCCGGGCGCGAGCTTCTCGTAGGTGTCGGTCCAGCGCGGGTCGGAGACGTACAGCCCGGCCAGGCCGCGGTGCATGGTGAACGTGCAGTCGTAGAAGTTCCGGCAGATGTGCTGGCGGTGCTCCTCGGCGAGGTCCGTGGCCACCGGGCCGTCGGCGGGCTCGCCGGCGGCGACCGCCTCGGCCAGGCGGTCGTTGATCCCGGTCATCTCGGCCTGGATGCGCTGCCAGTCGGCCTTGGAGTAGCCGCCGGCGCGGCTCTGCGACTCGGCCCAGGCCTCGGTGTCGCCCCAGCGCTGCTCGGCCTCCTGCTCCCACTCCTCCCGGTAGCCCTCGCCGAAGATTTCGAACTTCTCCTCCGGGGTCAGCTGAATGCCCATTCTCCGTGCCTCCATGGCGTGTTCGACGGCTGAGGCGAGCTCCTGGAGGTGACTGATCCGGTCGGTGAGCAGCCGGTGCTGCCGCCGGAGGTGTTCGGTCGGGCTGACCGACTCGTCGTCCAGGATCGCCGCGATCTCCTCCAGGGGGAACCCGAGTTCTCGGTAGAAGAGGATCTGCTGCAGCCGGTCGAGGTCGGCGTCCCCGTACCGGCGGTAGCCGGAGCGGGTACGGCCGGCCGGGGACAGCAGGCCGATCTCGTCGTAGTGGTGCAGGGTGCGGACGGTCACCTTGGCGATCTTCGCCACGGCGCCGACCGAGTAGCCCTCACTGGTCATCGGAGTTCCTCCCTGGTGCTGACCACCACCCTCGTCCCTCACGTCGCGTGAGGGTCAAGCCGTGGTACCGGCGCGGGCGCGCCCGCCTCAGCCCCCGGCGCCGACCGGCACCCGCTCGCGCCGCCGCCCACCCCTGCGGCCGCCGCCGTCGCCCGGTGCGCCGGTCCGCTGCCGACGGGACCGCTGGGTGGGCCAGAGCAGCACGTACGAGGCGGAGACCACCACGAAGGCGAGCCGGACGAAGCCGCGGGCCGCGTCGGACGGCAGGAGCAGCGTGCCGCCGTACAGCGAGGCCAGCGCTATCCAGCTCCACCACGGGACGAGCCGCTTCTGCCCGATCGCGTCCCAGAGCAGGGTGCCGAGCAGGATCGAGGCGGTGTAGTACGTGTAGACGCTCGGGTCGAGCAGGATGCGGGCGTCCGCGCCCAGCAGCACCACGGCGGGCCAGCGGCCGCGCCAGACGGCGACGCAGCCGAGCCCGATGCCGAGCGCGAACTGGGTCGGCCGGTCCCACCAGGGGGTGGCCGGGTCGGTGACCCCGAACCAGCGCAGCGCGGAGGCGGGCTGGTTCGGGATGGTGAACTTGGCGGCCGCCATGGTGTCCAGGTTGCCCAGGTAGAACGGCAGCCAGGCGACCGCCACCAGGGCGCAGAACCAGAGCGCGGTGCGCAGCCAGGCGGGCCGGGGCAGCGCCAGGATCAGCGGGGCGAAGGCGATCGCCCAGGGTTTGGAATCGACCGCCAGCGCCAGGAAGACCGCGACCTGGACGGGCTTGCCGCGGGCCAGGGCGTGCGCGGCGAGGGTGGTGAAGAACAGCGCCAGGACGTCGTCGAGGTGCGCGAAGCGGACCGAGACCTCGACCCACATCGGGATGAACGCCAGCCCGGCGATCAGCAGCCGCTGCTGGAGGCGTCGGTGGTTGGTCCCGGTGCCGAGGTAGTACAGGGCGGCGGTGCGGCCGATCAGGACCAGCATCACCAGGCCCAGCCCGGCGCTCACCGCCTCGGCGATCAGCTCGCCGGTGTGCGGCGTGAACGGGGCGGTGAGCCTGGCCGCGGCCAGACTGACCGGGCCGATCTGGAGCTCCGGGTGGTGGGCGTAGAGCGACAGGCCGCCGTCGGGCTGGTCACTGAAGAGCAGCTGCTCGCCCTGGCGCAGGTAGTGCCACGAGAAGCCGCCGCTGGGCTCGACCAGGAGGAACCAGAGCACCGTCCAGGCGGTCAGCAGGACGTGGTGCCTGCGGAGCGGCAGTCCGGCGATCCGCCCGGTGGTCGCCTCGTAGTCGGTGGTGGTCCGTGCCGTGCGTGCTACCCGCACCTGTCCTCTCCCCGCCGTTCCGCCCCCCTCCGGCCGGACATCCTATGTGACGGATGAGAACCGCCCGTGCCGCCCGCGGATCCGTCCGACGGGACGGTGCGGGCGGCACGGGCGGCACGGGACACCGGGCCTGCGCGCTCTCGTCGGCGCGCCCGGGTCAGCGCTCGGGGCGGCGCTTCGGGTCAGCGCCTCGGCAGCGCTTCGGGTCAGCCCTGCTGCGCGGACTTGCGGCGGCGCAGCACCACGAGGGTGCCGACACCGGCGACCAGGACGGCACCACCGGTGGCCGCGATGACCGTGGTGTTGTCGCCGCCACCGGTCTGGGCCAGGGCCTTGTCGGCGCCGTCGGCGGCAGCCTTGGCCTTGTCGACCACGGCCGGGGTCAGCGGCGGCGGGGTGATGACCGGGGGCTCCACCGGGAAGTCGATCGGGCCCGCGGTGTCGCCGGTGCTCTCGGCCGGGGCCGGGGCGGTGGCCGAGCCGGAGGGCGAACCGGTGGCCGGGGTGGTCGGCTGCTCGGTGGGCTTCTCGGTCGGGGTCTCGGTCGGCTTGCCGGTGGGCGTCTCGGTCGGCTTCTCGGTCGGCGTGGCGGTCGCGGTGGCCGACGGGGAGCTGCTCGCGGTCGGGCTGGGCTTGCCCGTCTGGGTCGGCGTCGGGCTGGGCTTGCCGGTGTGCGACGAGGTGGGCGTCGGGGTCGGCTTGCCGCCCGGCGCCTTGATGACGAAGCCCACGCCGCCGTCGCAGCTGAGGTGGCCGTTGTCGACCGGCTGGTGGCTGGAGTCGTCGAGCTGGGCGGCGAAGACGACCGGGACGACGCCGGCCCGGCCGAGCGGGGAGCCGTCGGTGAAGGACGCCCGGACCTTGATCGGGACGTTCTTGCCGCGGTTCACCCCGAGCAGGTCGTCGCCGACCGGGTTGCCGTCGGCGTCGAGGGTGCCGAGCATCATCAGGACGGAGTCGTTCTTCTTCTCCCCGCTCTTGTCGGGGGCGACCACGGCGGTCTGCCACTCGCCCCCGGGGAGCCGGTACTGGACCTTGAGGTCCTTCGCCTGGAGCGAGCCCGCCTTGCTCTTGAACTTGAGCAGCGGGATGAAGACGAAGTCGTGCTTCGTCCGGTTGTCGACCTTGAAGGTGAACTCGCGGGCGTCACCACCGGCGATGAAGGTGCCGGGCACGTTGTTCAGCGAGAGGTCGAGGCTCGCGTGCGACGCCTTGTCGGCCTGGGAGGCGACGGCGGACGGGGTGCCGGGGGTGCCGACGGCCATGGCGCTCTGGGCGCCCGCCAGCACGAGCGAGGACGCGAGCGCGGCGGCTCCGGCAAGGGCAAGACTGCGACGTATGGACAAGGAGACCTCACGGAAGTGTCCGGGCGAGGCCCGGGCGCGAGGGGGCGGCCGCAGACGCCGCAGTACCCCCCGCGAAGCTGAAAGTCCGACGGAGAGTACCGAACGATCCGACCGGTCCGGAAGCCGGGTGGCACGCTGCGTCCAGGACCGGGGAAATCGATGCCCGAATCGCCCAACTCTGGCCATCCGTACGGCTTTTGCACCTCACTCGAAGTCGGCCGCGGTGACGGGTACACGCCCCGTGGGACGGTACCGCAGGGCCTCCTCCGGCGGGGGGGCGAACGCGCGTGGACGCCCGGCCGGGCCCGGCCGCGCCCGGCCCGCTGGTGGCCCGCCGACGGTCGGCCCGCGGTGTACGCCCGGGGCTCGGGCCGGGCGCTCGGGGCGGGGGCTCGGGGCGGTCCGAGTCCGGACTCACCCCGGGCCGGGCCCGGACTCAGCCCGCGAAGAAGGACTTGGCCGCGATCACCGCCCGCGCGTCGTCCAGCACCTCGCCCGGACGGTTGCCGCTGCCGATCAGCACTCCGCCCCAGCGCATCGCCATGTACTCGGCGGTCAACCGGAGGGTGCCGACCAGCGGTTCGGCCTTGTCCTCCTCGGTGGCGGCGAGTGCGGTGACGCCCCAGAGCGTGCGGCCGCCCATCCGGGCGCGGAAGTCCACCCCGGGCAGCCGCAGCCAGGCCGACCAGTGGTCGAGGTAGAGCTTGGCGCTGGTCGGCAGCGAGTACCAGTACAGCGGCGCGACGAAGACCAGGTCGGTGGCCGCGAGCGTGGCGTCCAGCAGGACCCGCCCATGGCCGGCCGGCTCGGGGTAGCCGCCGTCCCCGGTGTGCCGCAGGTCCCGGAAGGGCGGCAGCGGGTGGTCCTCCAGCCGCAGCCAGTGCTGCTCGGCGCCGGACGGCAGGCTCGCCTCGGCGGCCAGCCGGGCCAGTCGGACGGAGTTCCCGTCGGTGCGCGCGCTGGCGTCGAGGAACAGGAAACGACGCGGCGCCTCGGCGCCGGACGACTGATCGACCATCATGACTCCCCCGTCGTGAATGCGGTACGGACGGAGGAGAGAGCGGCCATCGAAGGTCGGTTTATTCCGAGCCCGCGCCAACCCCCTTGAAGCGACCGGGGGTTGGCGCGGGCGACCGGACGGTGCTCAGTCGGGCAGTCCGGCCCGGCGGCGGGCGACGGCGGCGACGGCCGCCCAGTCCTTCTCCCCGTCGCCGTGGGCGAGCGCGTCCAGGAAGGCGTCCCTCAGGATGCTGCCGAACGGGAGCGGGACGTTGCGCGCGGCGCCCGCCTCCAGCGCGAGGCCGACGTCCTTGAGCCCGAGCGGCAGCCGGAACCCGGCCGGCTCGTAGCGGCGTTCGGCCACCATCGCGCCGTAGCCGCCGTAGATCGCCCCGGGGAAGAGCGTGGCGGTGAGCATCTCGACCAGCTCGGTCGGCCGGACGCCGTTCGCGTCGGCCAGGCTGCAGGCCTCGGCCATCGACTCGATCGCGCAGGCGATCAGGAAGTTGGTGCTGATCTTGGCCGTGTTGGCCTGCCGGGGGCTGTCCCCGAAGTACCAGGTGCGCTCGCCCATCGCGGCGAACAGCGGCTCGGCCCGCTCCAGCAGGTCGGGCGCGCCCGCGGCCAGGATGTTCAGCCGCCCGGCCGCCGCGACCGGCGGCCGGCCGAGCACCGGGGCGGCGACGTAGCCGATGCCGTGCTCGCCGTGCAGCGCCTCGGCCCGTTCGGCGAGGGCGAGCGAGACGGTGGCCATGTTGACGTGCAGGGTCGCCTCGGCGCCGGCCAGCAGCGCGGGGTCGAGCAGCAGCTGCTCGACCGCCGCGTCGTTGGCGAGCATGGAGACCACCGTGTCGGCGGCGAACACCTCGGCGAGCGAGTCGGCCGCCTGCGCGCCCTCGGCCACCATCGCGGCCACCGGCTCGGGCGAGCGGTTCCAGACCCGTACCGTGTGGCCGGCCCGCAGCAGGCTGCCGGCCATGCCGCGCCCCATCCCGCCCAGCCCGACGAAGCCGATCGTCCGCCCGCTCATCCGCGCACTCCCCTGGTCGCCACTGCTCGTATGCGACCGACTGTACGTCAGGGGGCCTTGCGGGCCGGACGACACCGGCTGTCGAACCCGCAACCGACCGGCTACCGAATCCGCCGCCGAACCTGCTGCCGAACCGCCCGGCGCACCCGCGGCCGGGTCACGACTCAGGCACGGGCTCAGGCGCGGGCTCAGGCACGGCCTCAGGCGCAGGCGCGGGCCCGGGCGGCGGCGGCCCGGGCGGCCCGGGCCGGCACCCGGGTGCGGTCGGCGGCGGCGCCGCGCTCCAGCTCGGCGACCACCCGGCCGCGCAGCAGCTCGTACTGGGCCTGGAGGCGGCCGGGGCGGGCCGGGCGGGCGACCGGACGGCCGGGGCCGACCAGCTCGTCCGGCCCGAACTGCTCGCGGGTGAGGTCGATCTCGAAGCCGGTGGCGAAACGGTTCCACCAGTGGAGATCCGTCCGCACCCCGTCGACGTACACCTCGCCCATCATGAGGTCGCCGCCGAGCAGGTCGTGCACCACCATCGCCGTCACCCCGCACTGGCCGCGGGCGGGATTGTCGGGACGCCAGTGGGCCAGATCCTCGGGCGCACAGGTGTCGACACCCCAGGAGGAGCGGATCGCACGTTCGATGTCGTTGAGGGTCCACGCCGTCATACCGGGAAGCCTGCCACGCGCCACTGACAGTGGCACCGGCTTTTCGAAGGGTCATCCCGTGTTCTGCGGCGCCCCTCCCTGTGTTCACCCGAACGAGACCCTGGCCCGGCCGGGCGGCCCCTGCCCCCGCGCGGGGCGGGCCGCCGGCCGGGCTCGCGTCACTTCGCCAGCTCGGCGACGCCCGCCTGCGCGAACTGCTCGTCCAGGTCCCCGCTGGGCGCGCCCGCGACACCGACGGCCGCGATCGGAGCGCCCTTCGACTGGATCGGGGCACCGCCGGCCAGGAACAGGGTGCCCGGGATGTCCTTCAGGTTCGGGGCCTGGGCCAGGCGCTTGGCCAGCTCCGAGGTCGGGGCGTTCCAGGACACCGCGGTGAAGGCCTTGCGCTCGGCCGAGACCGGGGCCTGCGGGCCGGCGCCGTCGCCCTTCAGCAGCACCCGGGTGACACCGTCACGGTCGACGACCGCGACCGACACGTGCTGGCCGGCCTTGGTGGCCGCGTCCAGGGCGGCCTGGGCGGCGCGGGTGGCGGCGTCGATGGTCAGACCGCTGCTCGGGGCCAGGTTCTTGTTCTGGGTGTCGGCCTTCGCCGCGGCCGGGACGGCCGGGGTGTCGGTGGACTCGGCGCTGGCCGAGACGGCGCCCACGGTGGCGGCGGCGACCGCGGCGGCGACGACGGTGCCGGTCAGCACCCGGGTGCGCACGGAGGTCTTCTTCATGGTCCAGCTCCTCAGCGGATCTGCGGGGTCGGGTGGGGGTTCGGGGGCCGCCGGACCGTCGGGGGGATCGTCCGGCGGCGTGCTTCGATCCTCCGGCCGGGGCAGGGGCCGCCACATCGACGGTCCGGCGCGGGCATCCGGGCATGATGGTGGACGGCGGCGTCAACCGATCGGCTGATGCGGGCCCGGGCCGGACGGGTCACCATCGAGGGATCGACGCAGGTCGGTGCGGATCCGGCTGTCGTCGGCCCGGGCCCGCACCGAGCGGTACGACGGGCCGTGCCGGCCGGCGCGGCCGCCCTTCGTCCGGTACGGACCCCACCGGCCGCGCGCGCACCACCCGTTCAGCCAGGAGCCACCCGTGCAGCAGCCCCGCCCGACCGCCGGCCGCCGCGCTGCGGGCCGTACCGGTGCCGGCCGTCGCGGCGTCCTCGGGCCCGACGCCGGCGATCCGGACGCGGGCCGGCTCGCGCTGCTGCTGGACTCCGCCTTCCTGCTGCTGCTCGCCGCCTCGCTCAACCGCTACCTCAGCCACCACTCCGGCAACGCGCAGGCGCCCTGGGTGATCGGGCTGAGCGCGGCCCTCGCGGTCGCCCAACCGGCCGGGTCCTGGCTCGACCACCGCCGCCCGACCGCCCCGGGCCGGCGCCGCCGGTGGCCGCTGGCCCTGGTGGTGGCGCTCTGGGTGGTGCTGGTGCTGCTCGCGCCGAGCTTCGCCTGGTGCGCCGTCCCGCTGGTCTACACCGCGCTGCGGGCGCTGCCCGCGAAGGCGGCCATCCCGCTGGTCGGCGCGCTGACCCTGCTGGTGGTGATCGCCGAGATCCGGCTGCCCGGCGGCGTCGACGCCACACTCGTCCTGCTGCCGCCCGCGGTGGCCGCGCTCGCCACCGGCGTCTTCCTCTTCATGGCCCGGCAGGCCGCCCGGCAGCGCGCGCTGATCGCCGACCTGGTCCGCACCCGGCGCGAACTCGCCGCCACCGAGCGGCGGGAGGGCACCCTGGCCGAGCGCGAGCGGCTGGCGATGGAGATCCACGACACCCTGGCGCAGGGCCTGTCCAGCCAGCAGATGCTGCTCCAGGCCGCCGAGCGCACCTGGGACACCCACCCGGCGACCGCCCGCACCCATGTCCGCACCGCCGCCGAGGTGGCCGCCCGGAACCTGGCCGAGGCCCGCCGCTTCGTCCACGACCTCGCCCCGGTGGAGCTGTCCGACGGCCGCACCCTCGACCGGGCGCTGCGGGCGCTGGCCGAGCGGGAGTCCGCCGAGAGCGGGCTGCCGGTCCGCTTCCACCTGGACGGCACGCCGGTTCCGCTGCCCACCGCCGCGCAGTCCGCGCTGCTGCGGATCGCCCAGGGCGCGCTGGCCAACGTCCGCGAGCACGCCGGGGCGTCGGCCGCGGCGATCACGCTGTCCTTCCTCGGCGACCAGGCCGTGCTGGACGTGGCCGACGACGGGCGGGGCTTCGACCCGGACGCGGTCGGCACCGGGGGCGGGACCGGGGGCGAGAGCGGGGGCGAGAGCGGGAGCCGGCGCGGGTACGGCCTGCCGGCCATGCGTGCCCGGCTGCGGCAGCTGGGTGGCAGGCTGACCGTGGAGAGCACGCCCGGTGAGGGCACCGTCGTCTCCGCCACGGTGCCCCTGGAGCAGCGGTGATCCCGCAGCGACGGGCCCGGAGCACCGATGAGCCCGGGAGCACCGACCGGTCCGGAACAGCGATGACCCTGGAGCAGCCATGAGCACGAGTCCCGTCCGCACGACTCCCGCCCGGACGGCTCCCGTCCGGCTGCTGGTCTGCGACGACCACGCCGTGGTGCGGGCGGGCCTGTTGGCACTGCTGGCGAGCGCCGGCGACATCGAGGTGGTCGGCGAGGCGAGCACGGGCGAGGAGGCCGTCGCGCTGGCCGCCCGGCTGGCGCCCCAGGTCGTCCTGATGGACCTCCAACTCGGCGACGGCATCGACGGGGTGGAGGCCACCCGGCGGATCACCGCCGCCCCGGGCGGGCCGCACGTCCTGGTGCTCACCACCTACGACACCGACGCCGACATCACCCGGGCCATCGCCGCCGGCGCCACCGGCTACCTGCTGAAGGCCGAGCGCCCGGAGGAGCTCTTCGCCGCCGTGCACGCGGCCGCACAGGGCCGGACGGTGCTCTCCCCGCCGGTGGCCTCGCGGGTGATGGCACAGATGCGGGCGCCCTCGCCGCAGCTGACCGAGCGCGAGCAGGACATCCTCGAACAGCTGGCTCAGGGGCTGGGCAACCGGGAGATCGCCCGGGCGCTGTTCATCAGCGAGGCCACCGTGAAGACGCACCTGGGCCGGATCTACGACAAGTTGGGCGTGGACACCCGGGCGGGCGCGGTGGCGGTGGCGAAGGAGCGCCGGCTGCTCCGCTGAGCCCGCCCGCGCCGCTCCTCACCCGGCTGCGCTGGGCATCCGTCCGGTGTCACTGCGTGCTGCCATGATGCTCGGAATGTCGGATTCCATCCGGTGCCCGCCTCCGCCCACCCCCACCCGGGGAGGGCGGTGGAGCGCGGTCGGACACCCGGGCAGGGCCACAAATCCCTGGTAAGAGGCCTCTTCGGCCATCGCCGGGCACTTCGTCACAATGTGGATGTTTCATGGATTTCACTATTGACAAACCAACCACGCGGTTTGTTAGCGTGAGATCACGACGTCCCCGGGGTGGGGGCTCGCCGGGGCCTGTGCGGACCGCTCTCGCCGGAGGGTGTGGCCAGGGGGGATCGGCGGGTTTGCCGGGGTGTCGGGGGGAGCGGCAGCGCCGAAGCCGCGCGGCGAGGCGGCGTGGGGGGGGGGCGGGGGGGGGCGGGCCCCCCCCCCCCCCCCCGGGGGCCCCCGGGCGGGGGCCCGGGGGCCGGCCCCCCCCCCGCCCGGCCGCCCCCCCGGGCCCGCCGCGCCCCA